>NC_014207.1:1223948-1529935 GCF_000093025.1 Methylotenera versatilis 301 | reverse complement strand
TCGCGAAAGCCGCCGGTGACGCCATCATGCAGGTATATTCAACAGATTTTAATGTCGTTAAAAAAGATGACAACTCACCGCTTACTCAGGCTGATTTAGCCGCACACCAAGTGATTGTTCAGGCTTTAAGCAAGCTCACGCCAGATATTGCTATTCTTTCTGAAGAATCAGACAGTATAGGTTTTGAAACGCGCCGCCAGTGGCAACAATACTGGCTGATAGATCCTTTGGATGGCACGCGGGAGTTCGTCAAAAGAAATGGTGAATTTACCGTTAATATTGCCTTTATAGATCGCCATCAGCCTGTGCTTGGCGTCGTGTACGCCCCAGTGACTGGCTTGTTGTATTACGCCAGCCACGGCCATGGTGCTTATAAGCAGCTAGAAACAAATCACACTCAAAGTATTCATACTCGATTATTAAATCTAAAACAGCCAACTGTCGCAGGTAGTCGTTCGCACTGCAATGAAAAAATGCAGCAATTCATGCGCAATTTAGAAAGCGTCGCAGGTGTAGCGCCTGAACTAATTAGCATGGGCAGCTCTCTAAAAATCTGTTTAGTGGCTGAAGGTTTGGCGGACGTGTATCCAAGGTTAGGACCTACCTCAGAATGGGACACCGCAGCGGCACATTGCGTATTGATGGAAGCGGGTGGCGATATAGTGGATATGTCTAATCATTCATTGCTTTATAACACCAAAGATTCTTTATTGAACCCTAGCTTTTTTGCTAAAGGTGATGGCGCTCACAACTGGTCAGTTTATTTATAACTTCTGTAAATCAGTCAAATAAAACCTGAATTAATTAGCGCGAATTAACTAGAAAGATAAACAACAAATGAAGTTACAAATTACTTTAAGTTCAATTTTTATCACATTGTTTTTAAATAATGTTTATGCAGAAAGTGCGGAAGTTTCTGCTTGCAAATCAGCTCTGAATAAAGGCGATGCTGTCACTGCCTTGAAGCAAGCTGAGAAAGCATTAAGCAACAATAATAAAGAGGTTGAGGCTTTCATTTGCCAGGGGCGCGCCTTGACTGCAACGACAAAATTTGACTTAGCGTTATCGTCTTTTAAACAAGCAAATAACTTATCAACCGACGTTTTTGACAAGACCAGCACCACTTTGCTGATTGGCCGCACTTATCATGCACTTAAGCAGGATGATTCGGCGATAGCAAGTTTTCAGCAGTCGCTGGTAAATGCTAAAGCTGCCAACAATCAGGCATTTGAACGTGTTGCGCATAATGCAATGGGTGATGTTTATTTTGAAAACAATCAGTATGCTCAAGCCTTACCTGAGTATATGGCGGGGACTAAACTTGCTGCAAATGACAATGAACGCGGCGAAAGCTACGAAAAAGTTGCATCAACCCATCACAAATTGAATCAAAATGATTTGGCTGTTGAATACCAACTTAAAGCCTATTTAATGCATGATACTGCTGGAACTTTAGATCAATACGCCCACTCTAGCGTTGAGCTAGGCCGTTATTACGTGATTACCAAGAGTTACACCAGCGCTGAAAATATACTGAATAAAATCATCAAGTTCGCCAAAGAGCAGGGTGGTGCCTACTATGAAGCACAGGGCAGTTATGTGTTGGCGCAAGTTAAAGTTGCAAAAGGTGATATTGCAACGGCTAAAAGCCTGATTGAGAACGCTAAACTCATTGCTAAAAACACCAATGACAAGGCTTTGGATGCAGAGATAGATCAAGAAACTGCTGGCTTGTTTTAAGTTTTAAGATTTTTAATTTTTACGGTTATAAAAAATTAGTTGAATATATTGTAAGGGAATCTATTCAGGGGCGACTAATAGGCAACAGAAACATCTCATCAATCTTTTTAATTGCACCTTTAATTGAGAGCCGCCATGATTATTCAAAGAAAGTCTGACATTATTCCCTCTGAAATTACACCTAAAACGGTTTTTGACAATCGTCGTGAGTTCATCCAGAAAGCAGGCTTTGGCCTAGTCGCAGGTGCGGCGCTCAGCTTATTAAGTAACCCACTTAAAGCCGCCACCGTAAGTTCTGGTACCACTGAAGGTGCAGGTCGATTAATAGGGCGTGCAAATGCTCCAGCTATTATTAAAGCGCCATCCTTTGGGGCTCATCAAAAAATCGCCAACTATGCTAAAACTACTTATGGCGCGGGCGAAAAGCTCACCGCTTATGAAGATGTCACGACCTACAATAACTATTATGAATTTGGTACAGATAAAAACGAACCTGCGATCAACTCAAAACTGTTCAAACCTTATCCTTGGACAGTCAGTATCGAAGGCGAAGTTAAAAAGAATAAAACGATAAGTATTGAAGATATTTATAAGTTAGCGCCGTTAGAAGAGCGCATCTACCGCATGCGCTGCGTAGAGGGCTGGTCTATGGTGATTCCTTGGATAGGATTGCCTTTAGCGCAATTGATTAAATGGGCTGAGCCTAATTCTAATGCAAAATATGTGGAATTTATCTCTTTAGCCGATAAACAGCAAATGCCTGGTCAGAACCTTCAAGTGCTTGATTGGCCTTATGTAGAAGGCTTGCGTATGGATGAAGCGATGAATCCACTGACAATTATGGCAGTTGGTTTATATGGTGAACAATTACCTAATCAAAATGGCGCACCTATGCGCTTAGTGACTCCATGGAAATATGGATTTAAAGGCGCCAAAGCGATTGTTAAGATTCGCTTTGTTGAAAAAATGCCAGTTTCAAGCTGGATGAAAGCAGGACCTAACGAATATGGATTTTATGCCAATGTGAATCCGAATGTTGAGCATCCGCGTTGGACTCAGTCTTCTGAAAAGCGCATTGGTGGCGGCTTGTTTGCTGGACGCATTAAAACACAGATGTTTAATGGTTATGCAGATCAAGTAGGGCAGATGTACGCTGGTATGGATTTACGTAAAAACTTTTAAGGTACTTAAGGTAATCGCCATGTTAGCTTTTTTAAAAAACAATCCAACAAAGAAACAAATCACATGGATTAAGGCCTTTGTATTTACCGTATGCCTTATTCCATTAGTGCGCTTAATTTGGCTAGGCGTTGCAGATAACTTAAGTGCCAATCCAATCGAGTTTATCGAACGTTCAACTGGCTTCTGGGCACTATTTATGTTACTGGCAACGCTCACATTAACGCCCATTCGCTTACTCACAGGACGAGCATGGCAAATACAAATGAGGCGTATGCTAGGCTTATTTATGTTCTTTTACGTGTGCTTACACATTATTACTTACTTGTGGCTAGACTTTGCATTCGATTGGCTAGACATCACTAAAGACATCGCCAAACATCCTCGCATTCTTGTTGGTTTTGCGGCGTTCGTATTAAGTGTTCCATTAGCCTTAACATCTACTAATAGCATGATGAAACGCTTACGTGAGCGCTGGAAACAACTACATCAATTGGTCTATTTAATAGCTATTTTAGCTATAGTGCATTTCTGGTGGCTAGTTAAGAAAGATATTCGAGAACCGCTTCTATATGCTTGTATATTAATAGTTTTACTCAGTATTAGAATCTATTATAAATATATAAAAGCCGCAAAAGTAAGTAGTAAAGTTCAGATAAACAGTCTTTAGTTTTAATTTTTTGTAAGTCATTTTAATTTTCCGCGACTAATGATTATAGAAACAAATAAACATTAACAAGGGACTTAATATGACTACAACAAACTTAATCTCCAGCGGTTTAAATTTATATAAAGCTGGTATCAACCAACTAAATAATCTAGCAGAAAGTGTACCTCAATTATTTTTAAGATTGCTACTGGCATGGGAATTTGGTGAATCTGGCTTTGAAAAACTACACGGCACCAATTGGTTTGCAGATTTAGCTTTTCCATTTCCATTCAATTTATTACCACCTGATATTAGTTGGGGCATCTCAACATTTTTTGAGATTACAGGCGCGTTTGCGCTAGCATTTGGTTTTGCCACTAGATTTTTCTCAATATCGTTAATGATTCTCACCATAGTTGCAATCTCAGCCGTGCATTGGCCTGAACATGTAAGCAACTTAAGCGAGCTACTCAAAGGTTACAGAATCGTTGACGAAGATGGCGACGGATTTGGTAACTACAAATTACCACTTATTTACCTATTGATGTTTTTACCATTGCTGTTTGGTGGCGCAGGTAAGTTGAGTGTTGATCACCTAATTAATAATAAATTTAATTAGACTTTAAGTATCAGTTATCAGAATAGTGGTGACTGATACTTAAGTTATTAGATAATCTATTATTACATTTAATTTAACATAATATACATTATACGAAGTAAAGATATAATCACTTCGGAATAGTCCTTAGCGTATTAGCTACTCTCCACGCAGCATTTTCCATTTATTTTTAAATGCGTAAATAATTAATCCATAAATGGTGAGAACGTAACAAAACTTAGTGATGCTGACTTGTTATAAGTTTGCGCAGACTTTCGTCATCTGTCTAACATTTAAGCTGTATTTGCTGGCACCTTGATGCGATAATATTTCATGGTTTCTATTCACAACAAAAATTCTGTTTTACTAGCATCAAATGAGAGCGATGTTTCTTCTTGGATTGAATCTTTATCGAAGTGTTTCTCGACCACTGATGTTGAGTTAATTCGTCTTGCCTGCGATCTAGTTACTCCGCTCTATGCTGGTTGTACTGAACTGACAGGTACGCCACTATTGCAGCATGCACTGGGAGCGGCGACCATCCTCATCGACATGAACATGGATGTGGAAACCATTGCCGCAACGATACTACATGCTGTACCAGAGAGGCTCGTTGATTGGCGTACAGCGCTGGAAACTCAATTCGGCTCCAATATTGTTGGCTTGGTTGAAGGTATTTCACGTATGGAGCAAATTCAAGCATTCAGCGAGATTGAAGGCCTGCATGACCCTGACTTGAAAAATGGTGACCACGCGCAGCAGGTAGAGAGCTTGCGCAAAATGTTGTTGGCAATGGTGCAAGACATCCGCGTCGTTCTGATTAAGCTGGCTGAACGCACGCATACTTTGCGCTGTTTATCTGGAGCTAGCCCTAGCCAGCAGAAGCGAATTGCACAGGAGAGCAAGGGAATTTTTGCACCGCTGGCCAACCGTCTTGGTGTGTGGCAGATTAAATGGGAGTTGGAAGACCTCTCGCTACGTTATCTAGAGCCTCAACTCTACAAAGAAGTAGCGAAAATGTTGGATGAGCGACGCGTCGACCGAGAGCAATACATCATTGATGTTGTGAACCAACTAAAATATGAACTGAGCCATGCCGAAATCAAGGCTGAAGTCACTGGACGCCCTAAACACATTTATAGCATCATAAAGAAGATGAAAAGTAAGCGCCTAGATTTCAACGAGCTTTATGATGTGCGTGCGGTGCGGATTTTGGTGGACGAAATTAAGGACTGCTACACTGTATTGGGCATGATTCATAACTTATGGCAGCCTATTCCTGGTGAATTCGACGACTATATCGCGCGACCTAAGAGCAACAACTACCGTTCTTTGCATACTGCCGTTAGCGGACCACGCGGATTGGCGTTGGAAGTTCAGATTCGCACTGTTGAGATGCATCAGCATTCTGAACTGGGCGTTGCAGCCCACTGGCGTTATAAGGAAGGCGGTAAATCAGACGCTAAATTCGACGAGAAAGTCGCTTGGTTGCGCCAGATATTGGCATGGAAAGACGAAGTTGCCGACAGCGGCGATTTACTGGAGCAATTTAAGAGCGAACTGTTCCAAGACAAAGTCTACGTGCTGACGCCGCAAGGCAAAGTAATTGATCTGCCCGCAGGCGCTACCCCTATTGATTTTGCCTATACCTTACATACTGATTTAGGGCATCGCACGCGTGGCGCGAAAGTGGATGGAAGCATCGTGCCTCTCAACACGAAGCTACAAAACGGTCAGCGCGTAGAGATTCTAACGTCAAAACATGGCTCACCTAGCCGCGATTGGCTTAATGCTACGCTTGGTTTCCTGCAAAGTCCGGGTGCTCGTGCCAAGGTTAGGCACTGGTTCAAATATCAGCATTTCGAAGAAAATACAGCGCAGGGTCGTGCGAAGTTGGATCGCGAGTTGCACCGTGCCGGCGTAGGAGCCATTAATCAAGAAAAAATAGCGCAGAAACTACAATTTCAGAAACTTGAAGATTTTCTGGCTGCCATTGGGCGCGGAGATATCAGCGAGCATCAAATTGCCCTCGCTATTCAGGGTGAGGTGGCTCCAAAAGCTGAGCAAACGGACACACCAATCGCTCCCAGACGCATTTCAAATGTAAAATCTCAGACTGAGATCGTGATTGAAGGTATCGGTAACTTACAAACCAGCACAGCCAAATGCTGCAAACCTATGCCTCAGGATGTCATTGTTGGCTACCTCACGCGTGATCATGGGGTAACGATTCATCGTAAGGCATGTACGTTTATCGCACGATTACCAGAGGAACGGCACGATCGCGTGCTCAATGCCCAGTGGGGTAACTCTCAGAGTGTCCGCTCGGACGTGGATATCGAAGTGGAAGCACATGACCGTCAAGGCCTGCTTCGAGACATCAGCGACCTATTCGCTCGTGAAAAAATCAACGCCACCAAGGCCAACACGATGAGTAGGAATCATCTGGCGTTAATGCAGTTTTCGATCGAGATCTCTGATTTGGAACAACTAAGCCGCCTACTGGGCTTGATACAGCAGGTGCCAAATGTTATCGCAGCACGGCGGCGATAATCTATGATTTGATTTTGATTACTTTATAGTACGAATTTTGCTAGAGGCTAAGGCCGCCGCCGCAGTTCTTGTTTCTACGCCTAACTTAACAAACACATGCTCTAGGTGTTTATTTACGGTGCGTGGGCTGGAGCCAAGAATGTCACCAATATCGCGGCTGGTTTTACCTTTGGTGGCCCAGTACAAAACTTCTGACTCTCGGCTAGTTAACTTAAATATCGTCATCAATGCCTCTATCTGCGCTGCATCAGACTCTTCTCGCAGCAAAATTACCCACTGCTCACTATCGTTAAGTTCTGCTGGAACAAAGTTCAAACGCCCTCTTGGTAAAACAATTGTCAAAAGTGGTATATCAGCTTGCGTTTCTCGAGCGAGTGATACTTTTTCAATCCAAGATAATACTTGTGGCGGCGTTTTGGATTGATAATGTGCATAATGCTCTGGAAAATATCGCTGCATCCATTCTCTTGCTAAAGGCGTTTGCCATACAACCTTGCCATTACTTGGTGTAATCGCAACAGCAGCCTGACCGAATGCGTCTAAGGCCCCACGCGCCTGATTCATCAAGCGCGAAGTTTGCATGTGCGCATCTATTCTTGCTAGCACTTCTATTGCACGTATAGGCTTCGTAATATAATCAGTTCCGCCCGCCTGAAACGCTGCAACCACATGTTCAGACTCAGTGAGCCCTGTCATGAAAATGATTGGAATATGACGAGTATTAATGTCTGCTTTTAGCTTTCTGCATACCTCAAAACCATCCATGCCAGGCATGATAGCATCGAGCAATATAATGCCAGGTTGCGCTTCTATCGCAGCCACTAGAGCAGCCTCTCCATTATTAGCGACTAATACAGTAAATCCTGATTCATCCAATGCATCATGTAACACTGCTAAGTTATCGGGCACATCATCGACAATGAGCACAATAGGCGCACCGTCTCTGCTTGGCTTAAGGTTACTCATAGGTGTTAATCTCTTCCACAAATTTCTTCATGGCAGCTAACTGGAATTGTTGTGCAAACTTTCTCATCGCAATAGCAAATACTTTATATTCGACATCTAAACTCTCTATTTCATCAATTTTTTTAGAAATACCCCGAACATACCCTATTTTCATTAACGCTAACAACTCATCTAGATAGATTTTAGGTGGTGCAACCAATACAGGCGTAAAGTTTGGCTCTTCGACAGGCAATAGCTGATTTTCTGACGCGGTAATCCATTCTAAATTAAGTTGTTTACCTAGCCAATCTAACAACTCAGATAGCTCTACGGGTTTTAATATAAAGTCTTCAGCACCTATGCCTGCAGTGTTTTCTAAGCCTTTATCGAAGGCATTAGCCGATACAATACCAATTGGCACATCAGACTGCCGTACTTTACGTATGACATAACTGGCTTCCCAACCATCCATCATCGGCATAGCAAGATCCATCAAAATTAAATCAGGATTAAATACTGTATGTTGTTCAAGACACTCCAGACCATTGGCAGCTTCGGCCATTTCAAAACCTAGCGGCTGGAGCAGAGTGACTAACATTTCTCTATCAATATACTCATTATCTACCACCAGTATTCTCTTTCTTGTGCCTACATAGCCAATACGCTGGGCGGCTAACACTGCTTCTATTTCTTGGGTTTTGTGTATTTGTGGTAAGAATAACTTAATTTTAAATATGGTACCCTTCCCTACCACGCTGTTCACACTGATTTCACCGCCCATTAATTGCGTTAACAACTTGCTAATAGTGAGACCCAAACCAGTCCCCCCTATTCTATCGTTGGCAGCTGCGCTACCTCTTGCAAATGGCTCAAATACAGAATCAATTTCATGGGTTTGTATGCCAGGGCCAGTATCTTCAATCTCAATTTGCACTAGTTCACGTGCATACTGCACCCGGAAAACTACGCCGCCATGTTGCGTAAACTTGACCGCGTTACCCAAAATATTAATGAGTATTTGACTTAAGCGCTTTTGGTCGGCACGCACCATTTTTGGCAGCTCGCTTGTCACTTCATAGGCAAAATTAATACCTTTGTTACGCGCTTGCAATTCAAACATGCTGACTATTTGTTTAATAAATTCTGGGAATCTCAATGGCTTGATATCAAAAGTAAGTTTGCCGCCTTCGATACGTGCAATATCGAGCGTACCTTCAATGAGTGATAGCAAATGTTCGCCGCTGCGACGTATCACACGTATCGCTTGTAAACGACTATCTGGAATAGACGTATCGTTATCTAACAATTGTGCGTAGCCTAAAATGCTATTGAGTGGCGTGCGTAGTTCGTGGCTAATACCGGTAATGTAGCGACTTTTAGCTTGGTTAGCTTGATCTGCAACCTGTCGTGCTAGTTGAAGCTCAGCATCGGTTTTTTGATGTAACTCTATTTCACGTTGTAATAAACCTGTCTGACGGTTAGATTCCTCTTGCGCCACACGCCTACTTTGACCAGTCAATACCAACCACCAAGCAATAATGGCACTTGCAAACACAAGTGCAGAAAATATCTTCAAATAGCCAGAACGTAATTGTGGCAATAAGCTAGCGGCGGTTTGCGCCAACACTTGGCTTTCATGGTAATAAATTAGCCATAGCAAGGTTGCTAAAAAAGTTAAGGTAATACTCATCAAAAGTAAGTAGGCACTTAAACCAGAATTCAGATAGGTCCAAAGCGTTTTAGGTAATACTTTCTTTAGGGTAGCTTCCCATTGGGTAGAAAATTTGGCATCAGGCTTGCAAGCATCATTACAACGTGCATCTAGGCAACAGCATAGCGAACAAATAAAGCCTTGATATGCTGGGCAATGCGCCATATCTGGCGTTTCATATTCGCGCTCACAAACGGTGCATTTAGCGATACGGGTTGTTGGGCTAAATACAATTGGTTTGCGCGCAATATAGTATTTACCCTTAGTAAGCCAAGCAATAATTGGCGATGCAATCAATGCGGTAAAAAGTGCGATAAAAGCAGAAAATGCTTGAGGTACAACGCCAAAAACACCTGAAAACGCAGTGATAGAAAACAACGAAGCCAATAGCATAGCTCCCACGCCTACAGGATTAATATCGTACAAATAAGCGCGTCTAAATTCAATGCCCTTCGGGCTTAAGCCAAGTGGCTTATTGATGACTAAATCAGCCACGACAGCCGCAATCCATGCAATAGCGATGTTTGAATATAAAGCCAATACCTGCTCTAAGGCTTTAAATACATCTAACTCCATTAATACGATTGCGATACTGGCATTAAAAACCACCCAAACCACGCGGCCTGGATGGCTATGTGTTAACCGAGCAAAAAAGTTAGACCATGCCAGTGAACCTGCATAAGCATTGGTCATATTAATTTTAACTTGGGAAATCACAACAAATAACGCCGTCATACCCAAAGCTAATTCTTTTGAGCTAAATAAATACTGATAACCCACTAAATACATTTGCGTGGGATTAGTTGCCTGTAGAAATGACATGTCACTTTGAATGACGAGATAAGCCAATAAAACGCCCGCTGCCATTTTTATCATGCCTACAAATACCCAGCCAGGTCCAGCCGTCAGCACGCCCAAATTCCACCGCCAACTATTTTCAGGTGTTTTTTCTGGCATAAAGCGAAGAAAGTCTACTTGCTCACCAATTTGGGGAATTAAAGCCACCCCTACTGCAGTTGCAGCACCAAATAGAAGCAGATTAAACTCCCCCCGCTCGCCAGATGCACCCGCAAAGAGCATCATGCGTGAGATGACTTCTGGGTCTTGATACATGATTGCAATAAAAGGCATGCACATGAGTATCAGCCAAACAGGTTGTGTGAACATCTGAATTCGATTGATTAATGTGACGCCATGAATCACAAAAGGAATGACGACCAGGGCGCTAACTAAGTAACCGAGGTAGAGAGGTAAATGAAAATATAGCTCTAGTGCATAAGCCATAATGGCGGCTTCTAATGCAAATAAAATAAACGTGAAAGAGGCGTAAATAAAAGATGAAATAGTGGAGCCAATGTAGCCAAAACTAGCGCCACGGGTAAGTAAATCCATGTCTAGGCCATATTTAGCCGCATAAAAGCTAATAGGTAGCGCGGTTAAAAATATAATGACGCCCACAGCTAAAATCGCCCACAGCGCGTTTACTGCGCCATAATTAACCGCGATAGTGCCGCCAACGGCCTCTAAGACCAGAAATGAAATGGCGCTTAAAGCAGTATTTGAAACGCGAAAAATTGACCACTTACGGAATGATCGAGGTGTAAAGCGAAGGGCAAAATCCTCTATAGATTCATTCGCCACCCATGTGTTGTAGTCCCGGCGTATTTTAATGATGCGCTGTGTTGGCTTGGCATTTTCTGGCGGTGCCAATGACAAATTATTAGGGTTCAATTCAACATCCGATTGCATCAATATTCATAAAGTATATTGTTGTAAGCAACAAACGTACCTTGGGAGGATATCTCCCTCATATGTTTAAAACTAGATGCTTAAAACCTAAGGCAGATAAATATCTGACTAAGCTAATAATAAGTAGCCACCTACCAACAGCAATAACCAAGCTAAAGAGTTGTTAAGCACATGAACCATCTTTACGCGCTGAGAAGCCATCAAAAGGCCTAGACTATGCAGCATAGCCGTTGCGAATAACATTCCACCTAACGCGGCTGAACTTGATTGTGATTGAAGCTCTATACCATGCGCCAACCCATGAAATAAGGCAAATAAAGCTGTAATGCTCAATTGCATCATCTTGTTCATCGGTAAACTCATCATCAACAGTACGCCCATCGCCATGACACTGGCGGCAATCGCGGTTTCTGCGTAGGCGAAATTTAAACCTGATAAACCCAATACAGCACCCGTCGCCATGATCGCGACAAATGTCAGCGGCAGCTGCCAGCGTGCTTTTCCACCCAACTTAGCGGCCCAGACACCAATTGCCAGCATCACCAGTAAATGATCCCAACCTGTGAATGGGTGCATAAAGCCTGCATATGCACCGTCTAAACCGTGTCCTGGATGTGCGCTAGCGATGCCAGAAAACAATGAAAATAAAGCCGCTATTGTGATTTGTTTTTTCATATCATTACTCCTAAAGCATTAAGCCTTGCTTTTCAATAAATTTAACGATTTCTTCTAAACCTTGCCCAATTTTTAAGTTAGTAAAAATAAACGGGCGCTCACCTCTCATACGCTTTGCATCTCTGTCCATCACTTCTAAAGAAGCGCCAACCATAGGCGCTAAATCAATTTTATTGATAATAAGTAAGTCAGACTTAGTAATGCCTGGGCCACCTTTGCGTGGAATTTTTTCACCCGCGGCAACATCAATCACATAAATGGTTAAGTCTGAAAGTTCTGGGCTAAATGTTGCTGCCAGATTATCACCACCACTTTCAATAAACACAATATCTAGCGC
Source organism: Methylotenera versatilis 301 (assembly GCF_000093025.1). GTDB lineage: Bacteria > Pseudomonadota > Gammaproteobacteria > Burkholderiales > Methylophilaceae > Methylotenera > Methylotenera versatilis. Next base: position 1,517,799 of record NC_014207.1, on the reverse strand, counting down.
CTCAAAACGTTCGCACAATTGCGATACTGCCTCTAGGTTCATGGAAGCATCTTCACGAATCGCGGTATGTGGGCAACCTCCAGTTTCTACGCCAATAATGCGATCTGGCGTGAGCGCTTCATTGCGCGTTAGAAACTCGGCATCTTCTTTGGTGTAAATATCGTTAGTGACCACGGCAATATTATAAACATCACGCAGACGCTGACACAAAGCCAACGTTAAAGCCGTTTTGCCTGAACCGACAGGCCCGCCTATGCCCACACGTAAGGGTTCTGATTGAGTATTGGGTTTAATTTTTGTAGGAATCATGATCTGAATAATCGACTATATTGGGTTTCATGGCGACACCCAGCAATGCTGAGGCCGGGAACAAAGTTACTGATTGCAAAATCGTCTAAACACATCGCTTGTGCGACACATTCTGGTAAAGACTCTCCTATTTCCAGCAGGATTCTTTGCCCTGCCACCTGTCCAAGCGGCACAGCTTTCATGGCTGCACTGACTTGATTTTCAACCCAAGACCAAGCGTAGGCATGTAACAAATCTTGTGCAGAAATATGCCAATGATAGGCAATTCCTGCATATATTGTAGGAAAAGCTGGGGTTTCGAGCGCATTGATTTTTTCTAGAAACTCTAATGGTAACGACCCAACATCATTTAATAAGCGACGCAGTGAATAGCCCATTTGACGGCTCTCTGCTAGCGCTTCAGCGGTATCACGGCCAGCTTGAAATTTTGCATCCCAGTCACTCATAGCAGCCATATCATCAGCCTGCCAAGCTTGGTATATGCGATATAAAATTGGTAGTTCATAACGCTGCTGATAGATATCTAGCACATCGGCTATCCAAGTTTTAGCGCTTGCTTGATGATACACATCACCGCACTCAATGGCCCATTCTAAGCCTTGTGAATAGCTGTAAGCACCGACTGGCAACATAGGGCTGGCAAGTTGCAGTAAACGGCTTAACGCAATATTGGGTGCAATATGAGTCGCGATATTCGATGGCTTAAGCATTTGGTTTCAACCGTTTAGAGGGCAAACGCTGATAATTGTCATCATCCCCATCATGTCTGTGACCGCCACCGTAGGCGCCAGCTTCAGGCTCAAATGGAGCATTTTGATCTGTAGTGGTCATGCCCAAACCCACTAACATTTCATTTAACACGTGATCTTGCTCCAATCTTAGCCAACCGTCACCCACTTGCAAGGGTACATGCCGATTGCCTAAATGATAAGCAGCGCACATTAAGGCTTGAGGCGTTTTGGCGGTGACATCGGTAACGGCTTGTGGTGCAGCAACAATTTCTACGACATAGCCATCTTCGGTTTCAAGTAAATCACCTCCACGCATGATAGTTCCACGATCAAGCAATAATGCGGCTTCACGACCTGATGATAAAGTCACACGTAAGCGACTTCTTTGGCGTAAATCAAAAGGCAGCACCAATTGATCATCGACTTTGCTTTGCTGAAAGTGACCAAGACGTTTGTTAATATTAATCATCAAATAAACCTAAAAATAAACCCAGAATAGACCTAGAATAAGAAGTAGCGCTGTGCCATCGGCAAGATACTTGCTGGTTCACAAGCAAGTAAAATACCATCAGCTCGAACAATATAGGTTTCAGGGTCTACATCAATTTTTGGCATATAGCCGTTATGTATCATGTCTACTTTTCTGACCGTTCGGGTGCCTCGTACAGGTACTAGCGTTTTATTTAAATTAAGCGCAGCCAAAGCCGGATTGTGCAAAGCCGCTTGCGAAACAAAAGTGACGGAGGTTTTAAGCCCACCACCATAGGCGCCAAACATTTGGCGGTAATGCACTGGTTGTGGCGTAGGAATAGATGCGTTCGGATCGCCCATCGCAGCCGCCGCTATCATGCCGCCTTTTAGAATAGTGGAAGGTTTCACCCCAAAAAACGCTGGTCGCCACAGGACTAAGTCCGCTAATTTCCCAACTTCTATTGAGCCTACGGTATCGGCAATACCATGCGTAAGTGCAGGATTAATCGTATATTTGGCAATATAGCGTTTCACACGAAAATTATCATTGCTAGCTGAATCTTCAGCTAGGGCGCCACGCTGTATTTTCATTTTATGTGCAGTTTGCCAAGTCCTAATAATCACCTCCCCCACGCGCCCCATGGCTTGCGAGTCAGATGACATCATGGAAAATGCGCCTAAGTCATGCAAAATATCCTCCGCTGCAATGGTTTCGCGACGAATACGACTTTCGGCAAAAGCAATGTCTTCTGCAATGGCTGGGTCTAGATGATGGCAAACCATGAGCATATCTAAATGCTCATCAATAGTGTTGACCGTAAATGGGCGTGTAGGGTTAGTAGATGACGGCAGCACATTAGCGTAACCAGCCGCTTTAATAATATCTGGTGCATGACCACCACCCGCGCCTTCGGTGTGAAAGGTGTGAATAGTGCGGTCTTTAAAGGCTGCAATCGTGGTTTCCACAAAGCCAGATTCATTCAAAGTGTCAGAGTGAATCGCTACTTGAATGTCCATTTCTTCAGCCACATTCAAGCAGTTATCAATCGCTGCTGGCGTAGTGCCCCAGTCTTCATGCAGTTTTAAACCAATGGCACCAGCTTCAACCTGTTCACGCAATGGCTCTGGCAAGCTCACATTACCTTTACCTAAAAAGCCCAAGTTCATCGGAAATGCATCAGCTGACTGCAACATACGGTGAATATGCCAAGGGCCTGGTGTACAAGTAGTAGCAAAAGTCCCTGTGGCTGGGCCTGTGCCACCACCCAACATGGTTGTCACGCCAGACATCAAAGCCTCTTCGATTTGTTGCGGACAGATAAAGTGAATATGTGTATCCACCCCACCTGCTGTCACTATCATGCCTTCGCCTGCAATAATCTCTGTGCCTGCGCCAATTGCAATCGTCACAGCTGACTGAATATCAGGGTTGCCCGCTTTACCAATCGCGGAAATTCGCCCATTTTTGATACCAATATCAGCTTTAACAATACCCCAGTGATCAATAATCAATGCGTTAGTAATGACCGTATCGGCAACGTCTTTAGCACAAAGTTGGCCTTGACCCATACCATCACGAATGACTTTACCACCGCCGAATTTAACTTCTTCACCATAGAGTGTGTAATCTTTCTCTACTTCTATCCAGAGTTCGGTATCGGCTAAGCGCACTTTATCGCCCACTGTCGGACCAAACATCTCGGCATAGGCACGCTTGTCTATGTTTATACTCATGGTTTTACGCTCATTTGAGTGACCCCATCACTTTACCGGCGAAGCCATATACTTTTCTTTCGCCAGCCAGCGCCACTAACACTACTGTTCGCGTTTGACCCGGCTCAAAACGGACAGCCGTACCTGATGCAATATTTAACCTAAAACCATAAGCCGCTTGTCTATCAAAACTCAAAGCTTCGTTAGTTTCAAAAAAGTGATAATGCGAACCGATTTGTATTGGTCGGTCACCCATATTAGATACGTCAATTGTCACAGTGGCTCTGCCAGCATTTATTGTAATGTCACCGTTAGCGATTTTCATTTCACCTGGAATCATTAGAGCTGCCTTTACGGAATTGGATGGTGAACGGTGACAAGCTTAGTGCCATCTGGAAAAGTTGCCTCGATCTGAATGTCCGGAATCATCTCAGCAATTCCTTCCATCACATCATCACGTGTCAGCAAGGTTGTGCCGTAGCTCATCAACTCTGCGACGGTTCTGCCGTCGCGCGCACCTTCCATAATGGCGGCTGAAATAAGAGCAATCGATTCTGGATAATTAAGCTTTAAGCCTCGCGCCTTGCGACGTTCTGCAAGTAAGCCAGCAGTAAAGATGAGAAGTTTATCTTTTTCTCTAGGGGTTAATTCCATACATTCAATTCCATGCAAAAACTCTCTTTTTAATCGGCATTAGTCTATTATTGTGCGGGCGCAAGTTACTTTTTAAAAAATCTAGGTGTTCCAAATTCTCGGCCTTGTCGCCTCGAGGCCTGCATACCACGGACGTAAAATCTGCCATAACGACTCAAAATATTGCCTTGCACATTGTGCTGATTGACCGATATATCTTGCAGAAAAAATTTCTGGCATCGTAGTCACACCATATCTGGCCTGCATATCTAAGGCTAATTTAGGCTGTATTTCTCTACATGCCGCTAGTACCTCATCTGGAACTTTACCTGCAGCAATCACAAAACTTGCTGATACTGCATTACCGTGTAAACCCACTATCGATTGCATGACCTTATGCTCAGGCTTCAAAAAGCTAAGCTCATTCCAAATCAACTTGCCATTTCGACGAATACTTAAGTTTTGATGCAAGCTACCCGTTTGCCATACTTCTTTTTGCGCTTGGCGACCAAAACATAGTATTTCCCAACCAGCATATTTAGCTTCAGCGTCTAAACTCACTTCAGCGCTAAACTTAACTTGAGCGCCATCAAACAAAATATTCTCTTGTGGTAACCATTCAAAACAGGTGTTCCCCCCAAGATTGAACTTCAAATACTGGCAGGCTTGTTGCCCATTGGCTTTATACCACTTACCTGCGCCGGGCGTCGTGAGTAATGCAAACGCCCCTTGATTAAGACTCACGTTAAGCGTGAGTGAGTCTCCGCCAGCTACGCCGCCCGGTGGATGCACCACGATGCCATGACACACAGCATCACCTTCTGGGTGCAAAGATTTTTGCAACACCAGTGGGCCTACGTGCAAGTTTTTAGCTAAATAACTGCGGTTAATTCGTTTAGAAAAATCTAAACTTAAGCATGCCTCCCAGCGCTTGAGTGCAGGCTGCGCTTGAGCTACTGGGCTAGTGCTTTGTAATATTGTTGCGTCATCCATCACTCCATGATGCCATAAATTTTTTGCATAAAATATTTTAAACTGACAAATAACCTTTAATTTTAGCGGCATCTACATTATCGCGAGTATCTTCATGAATGAACTTCCCTTTGTCTATCACAATAATGCGATCTGCAATTTCCATGGTAAAGCTCAACACTTGCTCGGAAACGATAATGGTGATTTCTCGCATTTTACGAATCTCATTCAAGACTTTAGCGATGTCTTTAATGATAGACGGCTGGATTCCTTCAGTTGGTTCATCAAGCAACAATACTTTAGGATTAGTCACCAGCGCCCGAGCAATCGCGAGTTGCTGCTGCTGTCCCCCAGACAGATTACCGCCCTTGCGTTTACGCATGTCGTATAACACAGGGAAGAGCGCATAAATATCTTCTGGAATCTCACGCGTTTTAGACTTTTCTAACCCTGTTTCAATGTTTTCTTGCACTGTCATATTAGGGAAAATCATACGTCCCTGTGGTACATAAGCTAAACCTTTGGCAACTCGCTGGTAGCTATCATTCCCTTCTAAGCTAACACCGTCGACAACAGCTTTTGTTGTTTTGCTTGGCAAAATACCCATCAGTGATTTAAACAGCGTAGTTTTACCCATGCCATTACGACCCATAATAGCGAGCGTTTCATTTTTATTAGCGGTAAAGTTAAGACCATGTATCACTTGGCTTTGACCATAGCTTACTTGCAGATTTTCAATTTCAAACATATCAAGTTTCCTTAATGGACTGGATTAATGGTCTGGACTTAATGTCCAAGGTAAACTTCAATCACTTTTTCATCTTCTTGTACCTGATCCATAGGACCTTCAGCCAAGATTTTTCCTTGATGCAGTACGGTAACTTTGTGAGCGATTTTCTTCACGAACTCCATGTCATGCTCAATCACCAATACTGAACGGTTATTGCTTATTTTGTTAAGCAGCTCAGCCGTTTGATCACGCTCTTTAGCACTCATTCCAGCTACGGGCTCATCTAACATTAGCAACTGAGGATCCTGCATTAACAGCATACCTATCTCTAACCATTGCTTTTGACCATGGCTCAATAATGCAGCTTCCATGTCTAAGAAGTTAGTGAGCATGATTTCTTCTGCAATTTTAAATACTTGCTCTTTCACTTCAGCAGTACGTTTAAAGAATAGGCTACCCCAAACGCTACGTCCTTTAGGATAGGACACCTCTAAATTTTGATACACCGAAAGGTTTTCATAAATTGACGGTGTTTGAAATTTACGCCCCACCCCTTCGCGAACAATTTCATGCTCTGAAAGCTTAGTGAGCTCTTTATTCATAAACTTGATAGAGCCGTTAGTTGATTTAGTTTTGCCACAGATTAAATCTAATACTGTAGTTTTTCCTGCGCCATTTGGCCCAATGACGACACGAAGCTCATTTCTATCTATGTACATTGTCAGATTGTCGACCGCTTTAAAGCCATCAAACGATACCGTTAAATCTTCAATAGCTAGCACAAAGTCTGTATTACTCATGCTTTCGCTCCTTCAATGTTAGTCACATCAATCTCATTCACTGCTTTTTTACTACCCTCATTTTTTGTTGAATCAATGATCGCTGTAGCAGAAGTCAGGCTAGACTTTTTTTTAAAGACATTAAGCTTATGGCTATATTTAGCCCATACACCAGCTAAACCGTCTGGGAAGAACATCACAACAGCGATAAACAATCCACCCATAATGAAGAGCCAAAGCTCTGGATAACTTTCTGAAAAGAATGTTTTACCAAAATTCACAAATAACGTACCGTAAACCGCACCAATTAAAGATGCCCGACCACCCACCGCACAGAAAATCACCATTTCAATGGATGGGACAATACCTACAAAAGATGGCGACATAAAGCCAACCTGAAGTGTAAACATGGCGCCGCCCACCGCTGAAATCATCGCGGCTAGACAGAAAATAAATATTTTAAAGTTTGATACGTCGTAACCAGAAAAACGTACTCGCTCTTCTTTATCACGCATCGCTAATAACAACATACCGAATTTACTGTTTAACACATATTTTGAAAGCAAGATTGCACCAAACAACAGAAAGCCATTGAGGTAATACAAAATGTATTTCGCACTGTCGTTACGTGTATCCCATCCCCAAACAGTTTTAAGGTCAGTAATGCCATTCACACCACCGGTAAAGCCTTGCTGACCTACGATCAAAATGCTTAATATAAGCGCAATCGCTTGCGTGATGATCGCGAAGTAAACACCGCCTACGCGACGTTTAAACATTGCAAATCCGATTAAGTAAGCAAACAAAGCGGGGATTGTCAGTATGATGAGTATCGTCAATGGCAAGCTCTTGAACGGCTCCCAGAACCAAGGTAAGGAAGTGATTTGATTCCAATCCATAAAGTCAGGAATACCAGGGGTTGTTTGTATTTTGGTAGTAATAGGGTCTGATGCCTCAAGCTTCATAAACATCGCCATACCATAGCCGCCTAAACCAAAAAATATGCCTTGTCCCAAGCTTAGAATACCGCCATTACCCCACAGCAATACCAAGCTCACAGCTACAAAAGCGTAAGTGAGGTATTTGCCAACCAAATTTAACCTAAAGATATCTACGCCTAGCGGTAACGCTACAAAGATAATTGCGGCAAGTACTGCTAACCCAACCAGCCCTTCTTTGCCACCTACTAATTTACTTAAGGATGCGTTCATGTTGATTCTCCTGTCTGTTTACTTACGAAGCTTAGAAGCAAACAAGCCTTCTGGTTTCATCATTAATATGCCAACAATCACTAATAAGGTAGAAACCTTACCCATAGAGCTGGTCATAAAAAATTGCAATATAGATTGCGCTTGCGCGATACCAAATGCTGAGGCAATCGTACCCATCAAGCTAGCTGCGCCACCAAACACCACCACCATGAAGCTATCTACAATATAAAGCGTGCCTGTTGTGGGTCCGGTAGAGGCAATCGTGGTAAATGCAGCACCTGCAATCCCGGCGATTCCGCAACCTAATGCAAACGTCACACGGTCTACTTTTTGCGTATTGATACCCACTGCGCCAGCCATTACACGGTTTTGAACCGTTGCACGTACTCTGAGACCCCAGCGTGAGCGGTACATAAACATGTAAACACCTGCAGTCACAAACAGTGCGAGCACCATGACAAAAACGCCGTTAATCGGGATGTCAATATCAGGCGTTGGCTTGAATGAACCCAACATCCATTCAGGTAATTCGGCACTGACTTCTTTTGCGCCAAAGGTCGAACGAAATGATTGCTGCATGACTAAACTCAAACCCCATGTCGCCAATAGCGTATCTAGCGGGCGCTTGTAGAGATGCCGAATCATAATAAATTCAATAAAATATCCCAACGCAAAGGCCAGAATAAATGCCAAAATAATGGCAAAAACAAAGTAATAGTTCACAAAACCATACGTCGTTGCGACTTTAGAAAGCATGACTGTGGTGTATGCACCAATGGTCATAAATTCACCGTGCGCCATATTGATGACGCCCATCTGCCCAAAAATAATGGCTAGGCCAAGTGCCATCAGCAGCAATACAGTAAACATACTCAGGCCAGAAAAGCCCTGCATTACCATGATATTGCCTATATCTGCCATCGAATATCCAAACATACGGCCTCCTACTTAATCGCTACTAAGATAAAAACTGCTTTAACATTCAGATGGCAGCAGCTTATTCAATAAGCTGCTGCATCTTTCAAACTAACTCACTATTATTGATAACCTTTTGGAAATGGATCTGGTTTGATGTAAGCCGATGTATAAACAATTTTGGCTTGACCATCTTTTTCCCATTGACCAATACGCAACTTGGTTGTTAAGTGATGGTTTTTCTCAACAGTCACAGGACCTTCTGGCGCATCTTTAAATACATAGCCAGGTAATGCTGCTTGTACTTTATCTACATCAAAACTGCCTGCACGCTCAACAGCAGCTTTATAAAGCCATGGGCCTAAGTAAGCAGCTTGAGTTACATCACCAATCACAGATTTATCACCCCATTTTTTCTTAAATGCGGCAACAAACGCTTTGTTTGTTGGTGTATCTAGAGATTGAAAGTACTTCATCGCTGAGTAGAAACCAGCTAAGTTTTCACCACCAATGCCTAATACTTCATCTTCAGTCACAGAGATCGTTAACATGGTTTGTTTACCTGAATTCAAACCTGCTGCATTTAATTGTTTGAACCATGCAACGTTACTGCCACCAACCACTGCTGCGTAAATCACATCAGGTTTTTTCAGTTTGATTTTATTAATCACAGAACCAAATTGCGTGTCACCTAAAGCGATGTATTCTTCACCTACGACTGAACCATGCAAATGCTGCTCAATATGTTTACGTGCGATTTTCATTGAAGTACGTGGCCAAATGTAGTCAGAACCGATTAGGTAGAAAGTCTTAGCTTTTTTCTCTTTAGCAATCCAATCTAACCCAGCAAGAATTTGCTGTGTCGCTTCTTGGCCTGTGTAGAAAACGTTTTTAGATTGCTCTAAACCCTCGTAGAAAGTTGGGTAGAACAATAGACCATTTTCTTTTTCAAACACTGGCAATGCCGCTTTACGTGATGCTGATGTCCAGCAACCCATGACCGCAGCTACTTTGTCTGAAGCGAGTAGTTTTTTTGCTTTTTCAGCAAAAGTTGGCCAGTCTGATGCGCCATCTTCTTGAATCACTTCAATCTTACGGCCCAAAATACCACCCATGGCATTAATTTGCTCAATCGCTAACTTCTCAGCTTGAATAGAGCCTGTTTCACTAATGGCCATCGTGCCTGTAGCAGAATGTAAGATACCAACTTTAACTGTCGTGTCTGTTACCGCTAGACCCGTAGTCATCACTTTGGCTGTTGAAGTATCAGCAGCCAAAGCTGTGTTAGTTAAGATACCTGCTGAAAGCAGTGCCGCAGCTAGAGCGCCACCAACTTTCATAAAGTTACGCCTATTTAAAGTACTCATCACTCTGTCTCCTCATTTAAAAATCAAAAAAACCACAATTAAAATAAAACTAAACTCACCAACTTTTTACTAAGTTTTTATAGTGCTTTTGCACCAATTAAACAGCGCTCTTGCACTAATTAATGCGATAACATCCAAGGTCTTGCTGTCTTTTTAGTTTGCATTTGCAAAGCCGCTTTGCCTGTTTCTGGGTTCACCTTTGTGCTTGTTTTGCACGTGTGAGAACCAGCACAGCCACAACTTGAACGTTTTGCTACTTTCGGGTCATGCGCAGATTTTTCATTTCGTTCATGTGCTACACGCTGTGTTCTATCCATTACCGCTAAGCGAGGCGCTGAAAGAATGCGTGGGCTTTCGCAACCACACTCTTCACAAAACGCTGGCTCACTAGACTCACTCATTTTTCTAAGTGCAGTAAAAACACCGCAGGTATCACATTCATATTCATACACTGGCATGCAAATGCTCCTTAGCTGGTTTTAGCGGTATCAATGCCTTGTTTCACCATGACTTTTGGCCCATCCGCATTTGGCTTCATATCGAAGTCGAATATCTCCGTTGGTAGCCATAAAGTGGCACAGGCGTTAGGAATATCCACAATGCCGCTGATATGACCTTCTACTGGCGCAGTGCCTAAAATAGAGAGGGCTTGTGCGCCGGTGTAGCCAAATTTCTTCATATACTCAATGGCGTTTAAACAAGCTTGGCGATAAGCCTCATTCACATCCAAGTAAAGCTGCTTGCCCTGCTCATTTACTGAGATACCTTCAAAAATGATGTAGTCTTTATAAGTTGGCGTAAGCACGCTAGGTTCGAAAATTGGGTTTTTAATGCCATATTTCTTCACGCCATCTTTAATTAAACTAACTTTGATGTCTAAATAACCTGCCATCTCTATAGCGCCACAGAACGTAATTTCGCCATCGCCTTGTGAGAAGTGAAGATCGCCCATAGAGAGGCCGCCATCTTTGACATACACAGGGAAATATACTTTTGAACCTTTGGTTAGATTTTTGATGTCGCAATTACCGCCGTGCTCACGTGGTGGCACAGTACGGGCGCCTTCTAAAGCTGCTTTTTTAGCTGCTTCGCCAGACATTTTTCCCATCACAGCTGATTTTGGATTTGGCGGTAAAGCTAACTCTGGAACACGGTCAGGTTCAGTTGCAATCAAATCACCTTCACGTTTATTCCATTTATCTAACAGCTCTTTTGAAGGTAAGCAGCCAATTAAGCCTGGGTGCATAATGCCAGCGAATCTAACATTGGGTACGTGACGTGATGTCGTATAAATGCCATGAAAGTCCCAGATAGATTTGCGTGCTTCGGGATACTGGTCGACTAAAAAGCCACCGCCATTTTCTTTAGCGAAAATACCGTTAAAACCCCACTGACTATCTTCAAAAGTACCCACATCTAATATTTCAACGACCATTAAATCGCCTGGCTCAGCACCTTCCACACCAATTGGGCCGCTCAAATAATGTACTTGCGTTAAATCCACATCGCGTACGTCATTAGCACTGTCGTTGTTGCCAATTTGGCCCCCTGTCCAGTCCATACATTCAACACGGAACTCGTCGCCCGGTTTAACCATGGCGATCATAGGTAAATCAGGATGCCAACGATTATGAATCTGGCCTTCCTGCTCCCAAGGTTTTTTATCTAAATCTAATTTAACTAACGTTTTCATTGGCACCCTCCAGCTTATATTTCAATTAAATTCACAAGTACAAGTAAACAAATTTGCACAGTTAAATGCTTCAATCAATACCAACTTGCAGTGATATAGCGTTTTGCAATGGTGTTAGATTAAGGGCTTGGGGGATGGAATGAAATACGTCAAATTGCGTAGGTAATTAACACTTTTATAAGAGAGATTTGTGCTAATTTAATACCAATACTTTAATGCGGAACGATTCAACTCTATGATTAAAAAACAACTTCTAATGGGTGCTGTTTTATTAACAATATCCATCAATACAATGGCTGTGGAATGGGACTCCATCATTAAGAAGGCCGATTATGAGATTTTTGTCGACATCGATTCTTACAATGTTGCGAGTGGCTTTCCTTACTTTTTAACTAAAACTATTTTTAAAAATAACCAATCATTGACTAGCAACAAAAGATTAATCAGCTATCAATATGTAGTTAAAAACACCCTGTTCAATTGCAAACAACCCTTATTCAAGGTCACTTCAATTGACTTTTATAGCCAGAAAAATAAATTATTATCGTCAGAAAAATTAACACCTGAATTTAGGCCTATTTCTTTTGGTTCAGATGAATATGCCGTTGCTCAACTCGCCTGTCAAGTTCATCAAATGGTAGGTGGTCAATAAGGCTAATAGTCTTTCATAAACAGTGCAATGCAAATAGAAAAGGCGCAGCAACATAAAACGTTACCGCGCCTTAGCATTATCTTAGGAGATAAATACTGGTTTAAAACTGAAACTGCATAGAAACATTAATCGCGTTTACATTGCTTGCACCATCTGTTTTTGTATCTGAATAGACAGCCGTAATTAATGCGTTGTAAGGCGCAATGACGTAATTAGTGCCAACTTCGTATTTTTTTACATCAATATTGGTATCTGGCTGAAATGTTTGATAGCGAACAAATGGCATAAACTTGCCCCAACCCACTGCTTCATTAAACAAGTAAGCTGCACCAGCTGAGTATGCATTACCTTGCTCACTCAAGAATACGTCGTCAGTATCGTAGTCATAGTAAGCCGCTTCTAGTGAAGCTGTACCTGGACCTACATCTTTTTTCTCTAATAAGAAATCAACACTGTATGAGCTGTAATCACCAGCTTTAGTTAAACTAATAGCACCATCAGATTTCTGTCTACCCGCAATACCAACAGCTAAAATATCTGCTGCGCCAAAATAGTTCCCTGTTCCATAGTAACCTGGCTCAGCATCCCAGAAATCAACCTGTAGTCGACCTGCATACATGAGTTTGTCATCAGCATTGAGTGCTTTTGCCGCTGCACTAGATTGTGATTGAGCGCCTACACCACTAAATCTAAAAATATTTTCGCCTTCAAACGCACCAAATGAATAACCGATTTTGTTATCCATGGCACTACCAACGATTGCAACACCTTCATCACGACCAATAATGCCGCCGTTCCAACCGTAGCGTGAGGCGATATTAGACCAATATCCACCACCCATTGAGTAATACGGCCCAGCCATGTTAGCGCGATCACTAGGTGATAAGAATCGACCTGCCCAAATAGCGATTTCTGGTGTCATTTGCAACTGGACGTTAGCATCAATAATTTCCCAGCTTTCACCATTACTTTTTTCAGTATTCAACATACCTTTAATGTATTTGTTAAAAGAACCTGATAAGTACAAACGTGCACTGTCTAAAGTAAAATCGTTTGAACGACTTCCATTAGCGGCAGCATCTTCAACCGAGCTATAACCACCGCGCATACCAAAACCAACACTCACAGATTTATCTTCACCAAATGAAATAGTTCCGCCAGCCTGCGCACTCATAGCTGGTAGCAACAGCGCAGCACTTACAGCAGTTGCTAATAGGCTTGTCTTAAGTTTAAATGTCATTACAACTCTCCATTAATAAAAATATTTTCAGTAGATACAAAAATCTATCGCTTTGATCTGTAGTTTTGGTGGGATATTTCTGCATCACCTTTTAAAACATGTTGCTAGATTAACGAGACTCTAATGACTGTGAAATACGCAATATTGCGTAGGTAATAGCTAAGTGTTAATTTGAAAAATGTGCTAACTTTGCTAACAATTCGATGTTGTTCAAATTGGTTACTGGTGAGGGTTTAGCAGAGATGATGCATAGTTATGCAAAAAGATGGATTCAAACGAGTGTGCTATTGACAGCATTGCTACTAAGCGCCTGTGGTGAGCTTGCTTATAAACGTGGCGCCACAGCTAATGATTTAGAAGCTATGAAGAAAACTTGTACGTCGAAAGACGCATCTAAAGAGGCTGTTGCAAAATGTATGGCTGATCATGGATGGACTGTTCAAAACCTAGATGAAGCAGAACCTATAGCCTCAATGCAAAATGAGCCTGATCCTGTGATAGAAGCATCTGAAAATAAAGATAATCGCCAAACAGCAAAACCAACTGTAGCTGGCAAACCCAATACTGCCAACGTGGAAATCTCTTCTCCTGAAAAAAAGAAGCCTGCTGACCCTATGGACACATTCAAAATAAGCTCATGGTGGAAGTTAGGTGGCAGCCCCGACAATCTAAAGAGCTCAATTCAAGAGTGCGTTCAATCACTCGGAAATGCTCATGAACCAAATGTGGAAAACAAAAAAGTAACTAGGGGCTTATTGCTGTGTATGCAAAAGAAAGACTGGCATGGCTTACGTGATAAACAGTAAGCTACAATAAATAAAGCCGAGAATGATCTCGGCCTTATTTATTAAAAACGCACGTATTTAATATTATCTATTATTAAAGAATGCAATATTCATGACCTTGTCATTTACAAAAGTAATCTCCGTTTCTTTGTAAGCATGTTTTGGATCATATTTAACTAAGTTTTTGTAGTACCACATTTCTACGTTTACACGTTTAGAGTCTTTCTCATCAGCACCCACTTTGCCTAAAAAGCCTGTAGCACCAGCAGGTTTAACTGACTGTTCTTTTTTAAATGGGGCGCCTAATTTATCAGAAATCACCTTTTTAGTTTTACCGCTAAATGAGTTAAGAAACTGATCTTCGGTATAAGTTTTACTGGCAGAAGCTGCATTAACTTGGCTTAAGCTTACGGTGACTAACATTGCAGCAGTTAGTAATACTTTAACGGTTTTATTGATGGTGAATTGCATTGATTAAATCTCCTAAACGACTTGTAATTATCTCACTTATAGCTTTTTTACGCACTAATAGAACGTTTAAGTTTAACGTTCGTAAACAACTTTCGCTGACTCAATCAGCAAATACTTTTAATCCATCATAACCAACAAATACATTTTTCGGCAACTGTTCACTTAAGGCTGCAAATTCAAGCTCATGCGTCATATGAATCAAATAAGTGGAATCAGCTTGAATGAGACTGGCATAGTGCAAGCTTTGTTCCAAATTAATGTGTGTATAGTGTGTTGTATATCTAAGGCAGTCTAATAATAGAACTTTTAAACCTTGTAACAATGCCAGCGAGGCCTCAGGAATGCTTGATACATCAGTCAGGTAAGCTATATCACCGACTCTATAACCATAAATATCACTATTGCCATGCTTAAGTGGAATTGGTATGACGGTTTGTTCAAAAAGCTGGAATGGTGCGCTAATTATATGCGTTTTTAATACAGGTAAATCCCAAAAGTTACTGGGTTCACGCAAGGTGTAGCCAAACTTATCAGCGATATGTTGCATAGCATCGTGGCTACCATAGAGCGGAATTTGCGTGCGCTGAATTTGACAAAACGCGCGCAAATCATCAATGCCATGTAAATGGTCAGCATGAGTATGGGTGTATAACACAGCATCAATGCTGGTAAGCTTCTCCCTAAGCGATTGCTGACGTAAATCAGGCCCTGTATCGATTAAGATCGACTTACCATTTTTTAGATGAATAATGCTAGAACAACGCGTGCGATTGTTGCGAGGGTCAGTTGAAGCACATGCAGGGCATTTACAGCCTATCATAGGCGTTCCGGCGCTTGACCCTACCCCTAACATCGTCAGTTGCATAAATGTTATCTGTAGCTAGTTAGCTACAGCGTGCCTAAATAAACGGAAGAAATTATTGGTGGTTGCTTGTGAAACCTCTTCCAAAGAAATACCACGCAGTCGGGCAATCTCTTCGGCCACATGCTTTACGTAACTTGGTTGATTGGTTTTGCCGCGGTAAGGCATGGGGGCTAAGTATGGTGAGTCTGTTTCTACCAGCATTCTGTCTAATGGAACTTGCATTGCAACCTCTTTAATAGTGAGTGCATTTTTAAAAGTCACAATACCAGAAAATGAAATATAAAAGCCCAATTCAATCGCTTGCTGTGCCACATCTAGATTCTCAGTAAAACAATGCATGACGCCGCCCACCTGCTGCGCATTCTCCTCACGCATAATACGCAAAGTGTCTTCAGCTGAGCTACGGGTATGAATAACTAAGGGCTTGCCACAAGCAATAGCTGCACGAATATGCGTACGAAAACGTGTACGCTGCCATTCTAAATCGCCGGTTAATCTAAAGTAGTCCAGCCCTGTTTCACCAATTGCGATAATCTTTGGATGGTCTGCAAGCTTCAGAAGTTCATCCACACTAGGTTCGTCAATATCTTCGTAATCAGGATGCACGCCTACTGATGCATAGAAATTATCGTTAGTTTCAGCTAAAGCGAGTACTTGGGGGAAGTCTGGCAGCGTGACTGATATGCATAATGCATGTCCTACTTTATTCTCTTGCATCGCTTGCTTGATAGCAGGCAAGTTTTCTAAAAGTTCAGGGAAATTGAGATGGCAGTGGGAGTCAACAAGCATGTTTGGTTTTCGTAAATTACTTCATAAATTGCATCAAAATTGCGATGTGAGTTGCATCGGCGATGAATTACATCGTATGTGTTGCGCGAGATGACTTTAATGCGCTTCCAAGTAAGCCTTCAATTTTATTTTTAGCTTCAATGCCGCCATCTTTATCACTAAACTGCACACCAACACCTTGTGGTCTGCCAGCTTGAGCTGCGGGTGTTACCCATACCACATGACCTACAACCTTCAATTTCATCGGATCATCAATCAAACTTAACAGCATAAAAACTTCTTCGCCAATTTTAAAGGGCTTGTTAGTTGGGATAAATAACCCGCCACCTTTAACATACGGCATATAAGCCGCATATAGCGCGACTTTTTCCTTAATTGCGAGCGATAAAACCCCAGGTTTTGGAATATTATTAGTATTTTCTGCTAGGTCTTCAGCCATTATTGATCTCTACAAATTCAAATACTAGTTATAAATGTTGTCTTTTGAGTTAATTAGAAAGTTTAATTAAAAAATTCGAGTGTATTCAAGAAGTAAGCTTTCCATTTGCAATTCATGATTCAAAGGATGCAGCGCTAGTTTACGCAGTGCTTCAATTTTCTTTTGTAACTGAAACAAGCTACTCAAGTTTACCTTGTCTGCTAACGCTTGCAAAGCTGTGGTGTGCATTGCATGGTAACGTACTTGGCGTGACAATCGCATTGCAACAATATCATAGATCCATTTTTGCAAGGCAATAATGCCTGACTCTACCGAGCTGGCAATTAATGTAGGCGCAGCAAGATGTGGCTGTAATTTTCCACCAAGGGCTAATAACCGCCATATTTCACCTAGTTGCGAGAATTGCAATTGTTCATTAAACACTTTAATTGGCGAGCCATCTAAGTAAGCTAGCTGCTCTTTAGCATTTGGCACGCCTTGCTCACTAAGCCATGCTAGTGATTGCGTATCAGTAGGCATCGGCATGCTTATTTTTTGGCAACGACTGATAATAGTCGGTAATAACCGCTGTAGTTGATGCGCCACTAGAATGAATACAACACCCTCCGCAGGCTCTTCAAGCATTTTAAGTAACGCATTGGCTGAAGCCAAATTAAGTGCTTCTGCGGGGTGAATAAGTACGATGCGTGCCCCATCACTACGGTGGCTAGACATGCTTAGAAAGTCACTTAAATCACGGATCTGCGCGACAGAAATTTGTGTTTTCTTTTTCGTCTTCTTCGCAGTCGCACCCTCTTCATCTGGGTCAGACTCTTGCTCTGGACTCAGCAAGCGAAAATCTGGGTGACTTTCCTCTTTAAACCAATTGCAACTCGAGCAGGTGCCGCAAGCATGCCCTAAGTCATCTTGATATGCACATAAAAGCGACTGGCTAAGCTCACGGGCGAAGTCATATTTACCAATGCCAGCCCGACCATGTAACAACAAAGCATGTGCTCTACGCTTGTCATCTTGATTAACGAGCTGCCAAGCCTTAGTTTGCCATGGATAAATTTTTACTTTTGTAGCCATATATTTTCTATATAAATCATAATTTCATTAAAAAACTATGTGTAAAATGTAAGCGTATTTTAACTTTTTTCGAGGGAAAAATAACTTTTATTCAATTAAATCGTAAACTATGTTTTACGGCTTGTATCACCACTTTTCCAGTCATTGCGCATACCATAAAATTGCGAAGTAATGACATACTGTGCCTCCCATCACAAATACATGCCAAATTAGATGACCGTACTTTAGTCGCGAGTCAAATATGTAAAATATTATTCCAACCGTATAAAACAGGCCCCCAGCGAGCAACCATAACAATCCAGCAGTAGGCATTCTCGTAATCAATGGTTCAATTGCAATAACCACAATCCATCCCATTAATAAATACAGGCCATTCGATAATATTGGATGCGAAGCTTTGTTTAAAGCCTTTAAAATAATCCCTATTGAGGCAAGTCCCCAAATCACGCCGAAAAGCGCCCATCCCCATGCCCCACGTAATACACCCAATGTAAATGGCGTATATGTTCCCGCAATAAGCAGAAAAATAATGGAATGGTCTATAACGTTAAATATACGCTTGATTTTACTGTTGGGTAGAATATGGTAGACCGTCGAGGCTAAGTAAAGAAGTATGGTCGTTAATGAAAATACTGAGACTCCTACTATAAACTGACCATCTCCATGTTGTATTGCATGAATTATTAGAAAAGGCGCCCCAACTATTGCTGCTATTAAGCCTATGCCGTGACTAAGGCTATTAGCAAACTCTTCATTTCGAGACTGATCTCGTTTTAAACTTAAAGTATGAGCTCTCATCACAGCTATCCCTAGAAAAGCATTAACTAATAGTAGCTTATATTGATCGAATGAATATTTGTTAATAGTCTAAAAATGAATCAAAACCATCACTAGGCTAGAAATTTTAGGTTACTTGGTACTGTAAATACTTCAAAGAAGCTGTGTCTTTATTTAACGTTAATTTTAAAAAAGCACTAATTCATTTGGCGAACTTTATCTCTAATGTTTTGACTAATAATTGTAAGTAAACAATGTGCAGTGCACAAAGCGTTTACTGATTTTTGATGCGCTGCCGTTGTATTCATGCAAGGAGATTTGTCATGAGCATAATTTCGGTCGATACTGCGTCTGTACATTTAGAGTTAAACGCAACTGTACCCGATTTCGAAGCGCAAACCACTGCGGAAGTCATTCGTCTTTCTGAGTGGGCGCTCAATAAGTGGGTTATTTTGTTTTCCCATCCCGAGATTTCACGCCAGTCTGTACTACAGAGCTTGTTGAGTTTGCTAAGCGACAGATTGGTACTTTGCCATGAAAAACTGCCTGATACGCAATTAAGCAAAGGAGACTAAAATGTCCAAAGTACTCTGTGTACTCTACGATGACCCCGTCACCGGCTACCCAAAATCTTATGCACGTGATGGTGTTCCCACAATTAAGTCCTATCCCGGTGGCCAGACGCTACCCACTCCGAAATCTATAGATTTTAAACCAGGGCAGTTATTAGGTAGCGTATCTG
Organism: Methylotenera versatilis 301; assembly: GCF_000093025.1. GTDB lineage: Bacteria > Pseudomonadota > Gammaproteobacteria > Burkholderiales > Methylophilaceae > Methylotenera > Methylotenera versatilis. Next base: position 1,498,444 of record NC_014207.1, on the reverse strand, counting down.
GCGAACTGGGATTACGAAAATTTCTAGAATCACTAGGTCACAAACTGGTTGTGACCTCAGATAAAGATGGCGCCAACTCTACATTTGAAAAAGAACTACCCGACGCTAGTATTGTTATTTCACAGCCTTTCTGGCCAGCCTACCTGACAGAAGAGCGTTTTAAGAAGGCAAAAAAACTTGAACTTGCAATTACTGCGGGAATCGGTTCCGATCATATCGACCTAGAAGCCGCGATGCGGCATGGCGTAACTGTGGCTGAGGTTAGTTACAGTAATAGTATCAGTGTCTCAGAGCATGTGGTGATGATGATTTTAAGTCTGGTGCGCAACTATATACCTTCATACCAATGGGTGGTAAAAGGTGGCTGGAACATCGCTGACTGCGTGGAACGTTCCTACGACCTAGAAGGCATGAATGTCGGTACGGTTGCAGCTGGGCGCATCGGTCTAGCAGTTCTTAGGCGGCTAAAAGCATTTGATGTGAAGCTGCACTATACAGACAGATATCGCCTGTCTCCTGATGTTGAAAAGGAGCTCAATCTTACCTTTCACCCTAATGTTGAATCTATGGTTAAGGTGTGTGATGTGGTAACGATTAACTGCCCCCTACACCCCGAAACTGAGCACATGTTCGATGACAAGTTGATTGCCAAGATGAAGCGTGGCGCTTATCTTATTAATACTGCACGTGGCAAAATTTGCGACAAAGATGCGGTTGCACGAGCACTAGAAAATGGACATCTGGCAGGCTACGCTGGCGATGTCTGGTTTCCACAACCAGCACCTCAAGACCATCCTTGGCGTACTATGCCTTACCATGGCATGACGCCTCATGTTTCTGGAACCAGCCTAAGTGCGCAGGCACGCTATGCTGCTGGCACCAGAGAAATTCTTGAATGCTGGTTTGGATTGAGGCCAATTCGTGAGGAATACTTGATTGTCGATGGCGGCCATCTAGCTGGTACTGGCGCACATTCTTATAGCGCAGGAAACGCAACTAGTGGCTGGGAAGAAGCAAATAAGTACCGAACTGGCGCTCGGTAACAACTGCCTATACCTGATATATACAAATTTTTGCAGTTTATTAATGGTATTTGTTTACATGCTGAGCGGTGATTTTAAGTCAGTTGGACAGTGAGTACTGGTACTGGGCTGGTGCGTATCACCGCCTCAGCATCACTTCCCATAAGTAAATGACTTAAACCTCGTCGCCCATGGGTGCCCATTAAAATTAAATCTGCATGGCATTCCTTAGCGTGCGTCACGATAATCGTTGATACTCTGTTAAGGTCATTCTCCAGTATCACTGTATCAGCTTCAACTCCTTGAGCCAGAGCTGATAATTTCGTTTGCGCCAGCATAGCTTTACCATGTTCACGTAATCCATCAATAATTTCAGTCATATTACCGACCTCCATACCGTCAAGCATGGGATGAAAAGTGTCTACTATGTATAGAAAGCGGACCTTTGCCTGAATTGCCTTAGCCAAATTAATAGCTTCTGTCATACCACAGTTCGAAGTATCGCTTCCGTCAACGGGACAAAGGATCTGCTTATACATATGTCACCCCTAGATTTTAGACAGTTAATATAAAAAGTATAAACTCAATAAAAGTAAGTACCGCTATTATTTTCGCTAATAACCATTATTCAAACAACTAAACGTTTTTGCGAACGGTTTCTCTGCCATTCGTAGCAGTCTCCACATGCAGCGAGACTAAATCAGCCCTTCTAAAATCCACCTTTTTTATAGTCATGTGCAGCAAGCGGATGATGTACCACTTGTTCTTGTGCAATGACTTCAGATGGCAGGGGCTCACCTAAAACGGCCCGCTTCAATGCAAGCTTAGTGGCTTCATAATTCCAATCCTGAATTTTGGCATTATCTTCCGCATCCCAATGAATGAAAACACCAACACAAATAAATAAATCATTGGCTTCATCAATAGGAATAATACCCTCCTTAACGCTATCGGCTACAGCTGCAGCAACACCGCATTGCGCTGGACCGAACATTTGCACGGCTTGTTTCGCATTCTTAATATCTACCTTATTGAACATCACAGTCGGCGGCTTAGTCATGAGGTTGGGAGCTACGACTGATAGTAGTGAGTTATCACCACGTTTTTGATTAGTTAAGGCAATACAGAAAGCCGTTTCAGCGCCACTTCCACGGGGTCCAATGATAAGGTCGACGTGGGCTACCTCATTACCACTTCCGACTAAAGCCTCACCTACACAAACTTTATTAATTGTTGACGTTTTCATGATTCTCTCTCCTTCAAGTACTCACGCATTGTGATCACTGGTTAAAGATATGTGCATATGAACATTCATTCAAACCCTCCAGCACATAAAGGTTTGATGTTAAATACCATATAAAGTTCTTATTAACTCACTGCTAGGGAGGTGCTTATGTTTAGTGTCACCTACCAACTGTATTGGCAAGTTGAAGGTTAGCATAGTGAGGAAAATTGAATGTCTAAACGAACACTTAGACTAGCTGACTGTAAATTAAATTGCAGATTCTATAGGTATTTTTCAACCTAACTTTCGCGCAATAACACGCTCAACAACCTTCACTGCATCAGAAATAACAACATCTAAACTCTGTGAAGCATCAATGACTGCAAAACGCTCAGGATCAGCTTTTGCTTGCTCTAAGTATCCATTTCTTGCTTTATGTAGAAACTCTATATTCGCCATTTCCATGCGATCTAAATCACTCCCACGTGAGATAACTCGCTCCAGTCCTTTTACCGGATCAATATCAAGGACTATTGTGACGTCGGCTTTAAAGCCATCAAGTGCTATGTTGTTTAATTGTTGAATAAGCGCTAATGACAACCCTCGGCCATAATGTTGAAAGCTGTAAGTTGCTGAATCAAAACGGTCTGACACAACCACTTTACCAGCATTGATTGAAGGAATAATTTTCTCTCTAACGTGCTGTGCTCGAGCAGCTGCAAATAACATCAATTCTGTGACGTCGCACATCTCAGGCGTATCTGAGCACAAAAGTACCTCACGTATCTTTTCGCCAATAACCGTGCCTCCTGGCTCTCTAGTCATCACGTAATCATATTGCTTAGTTTTGAGATGTTCTTCAATGGCTCTTAAAACCGTACTTTTGCCAGCACCGTTACCCCCATCACATACAATCATGCAGCCTTTATTCATTTACACCAATCCAATCAGATTGATGAATACCAATTTACACTTTGAACTAAAGGAAGATAACTTATAAGATTCGCGCGAATACAAAGCGCAATCCATACCTTCCAGAATGATAAATTTAGGTTTAACGCGTTGATTAGTCATAATAATTATTTTTTTAATTGATACTTCACTACAGCTCGGTTATGTTCTTCCAAGCTATTTGAAAATGCATGGCTACCGTCGCCCTTACCCACAAAATACAAGGCTTTAGTACTAGCTGGATGCAAAGCCGCTTCAATGGAAGCTAATCCCGGCATAGCAATTGGCGTGGGAGGCAAGCCGTTGCGTGTGTAGGTATTATAAGGCGTGTCAGTCATTAAGTCTTTCTTCCGAATGTTACCGTTATATTGCGCGCCCATGCCATAAATAACAGTTGGGTCAGTTTGAAGCCGCATGCCTATACGCATTCTGTTGATAAATACCCCTGCAATCATTGGGCGCTCACTCGCCTTGCCAGTCTCTTTTTCGACAATAGATGCCATAATCAATGCTTGGTAACTATTCTTATATGGCAACCCTGCTGCGCGCTTGCTCCAAGCATCGTCAAGCTTACTTTTCATTGCATCATAGCTGCGTTGCAGCATCACAGTATCAGCCGTATTGCGATCAAAATAATAAGTATCGGGGAAAAACAAACCTTCTGCAACAGTATATTCCGATCCGATTTTTCTTAATATTTCAGATTCAGAAAGAACGGTAATCGTTTGTTTTACCGCATCATTTTTTTCAAGCTTATTACGCATTTGTGCAAATGTGCGACCTTCAATAAACGTTACACTACCTTGAGTTGCCTTGCCATGATTCAGTGAAAGCAATAATTGATAAGGTGTTACGTTTCTGTTTAAGGTGTAATCACCCGCTTGTAAGTAAGATTCTTTGTGCAATGCTTTTGCAATGATGATGAATCGCCAGGGCTCCGTTAACACACCCTGCTGCACCAACTGATTAGCAATACTTTTTAAACCACTTTTTGGTTGAATAGTAATTTCTTGGCTATTGGGCTGTAGCTTTAATGAAGAAACTGCATAATAAGCCAGCCAGCCAGCCAATGCCGCGGTCACTAATAAGCTTAAAAACAGCCATCTTTTTATTCGTTTAATCATACCTTCAATGCATCTCTTAAATTTTTAGCTAAATTTTGTACTGGGAATTTTTTATGACCAACTTTACTCACTGCTAACGCACCATATAAACTATTGCAGATAATGACTTCATCTGCCAGAGCCATTTTGGTAAATGGTAACGGCTTGATCTCGACCTTTAAACTGAGCATGCTAGCTAGCCAAATAATACGCTGCCTTGTAATGCCCGCAACGCCACAAGAACTTAAGTCTGGAGTGATTAATACCTCATCAAAACGTGCAAAAATATTGCTCATTGTGCATTCAATGACATTGCTTTGTTGGTCTAACATTAGACCATCAAATAAATTTTCATCATTCCACTCCATACGTGCTAATACATTCTCAAGTCGATTGAGATGTTTAATGCCAGCAAGCTTATTCTGTTCAGGTAACCGTGTTTCACATTGATGTAAATCCACTCCTTTTACAAAAATATCTGGTGCATATTTAGGCATAGCCGATTTAATAACAACACGGGTCGGATTGGTAATCGCCGGTGGCGCATAACCACGCGCACCCTCACCTCTGGTGATGATGATCTTAGCTACTTCCGGTTGATTTTCAGTCACTGAAAACAACTGTTGCATATCGCTTATTAACAGCTCTGCACTTGGGCAAACAATACCGATTGCGGCACAATCTGCCACCAACTTTTGATAATGTAGTGGCCAACTATCAGGCTGACCATTACGCATTAACAGCGTACGAAAGACGCCATCGCCATAAGCAAAACCACGATCTAACGGCGAAATTCTTTGAGTAAAGTCGCCATTAATCAAATAAGTATTTTTATGATTCATAAGCCGTAATTAAACCATAGCAACAGCCAATTACATAGCAGAAGCTATCTCACCATGCAGTTGTTATAATGAAAAAAGCCTGCGAAATAAAGGTCGCAGGCTTATTATTGCTTCAAAAAAGAATCGAAACAGTTAAAACTGTTTTACACCTTCTTAAACACTAGACTACCGTTCGTACCACCAAAACCGAAGTTGTTCTTTAACGCATAGGTGATTTTCATATCGCGTGCTGTGTTTGCGCAATAGTCTAAGTCACACTCTGGGTCTTGATTAAAGATATTGATCGTTGGCGGTGACACTTGGTTGTAGATTGAAAGCACAGTAAATACTGACTCTAACCCACCAGCACCACCAAGCAAGTGGCCTGTCATTGATTTTGTTGAGTTAACTACTAAACTCTTGGCATGGTCTCCAAATGCAGCTTTAATCGCATTGGTTTCGTTAGAGTCACCTAATGGTGTAGAGGTACCGTGCGCATTGATAAATTGGACTTCGCTAGGATCAATACCCGCATTATTCATCGCGTTACGCATCGACCTACGTGGCCCATCCATGTTTGGTGCAGTCATATGATAAGCATCAGCGCTCATACCATAACCACTTAATTCAGCATAGATTCTAGCGCCGCGTGCTTTGGCATGCTCATATTCTTCAAGCACCAAAACTCCAGCACCCTCGCCAATCACAAAACCGTCACGATCTTTATCCCAAGGGCGGCTAGCCGTTGCAGGGTCATCATTACGTGTAGATAAAGCACGTGAAGCTGCAAAGCCACCAACACTTAAACGCGTAATAGCAGCTTCTGCACCGCCTGCAATCATCACATCTGCATCGCCATATTCAATCATGCGTGAAGCGTCGCCAATCGAGTGTGTACCTGTTGTACAAGCCGTCACAATCGCTACGTTTGGGCCTTTTAAGCCAAACATGATCGATAAATTACCTGAGATCATGTTAATAATCGTGCCAGGAATAAAAAATGGTGAGATTTTGCGCGGACCTGACTCTTGATAAAGGATATCAGTGTCTTCAATAAATTGCATACCACCAATACCAGAGCCAATAGAAACGCCGATGCGCTCAGCATTTTCTTCTGTTACTTCAAGGCCTGAATCTTTAAACGCCTCAATACCCGCAGCTAAACCGAATTGAATGAAGGTATCCATACGTCTAGCGTCTTTTGCAGAAATAAAATCCTCAGCATTAAAATTTTTCACTTCACCAGCAATGGTTGAAGAAAATGCGCTAGCATCAAATTTTGTGATTTGTGTAATGCCAGACTTACCAGCAATAATGTTATCCCAAGCAGTTTTAACACCAATACCTACCGGTGAAACCACACCAAGACCAGTAACAACGACGCGACGTTTATTTGTAACATTAGACATAAGAAAAGTCTCTTAGAAATGATTAACCCAGAAACCTTTTACAAAAAATTGTGAAATGATTTCTGGGTTTTGCAGCAATTGCAAGGCGTTAGCCACTTATAACAGTGCTCTCAACGCCTATGTGAATTTATTTTAAGTTCGTATTGATGTAATCAATCGCTAATTGAACTGTAGTGATTTTTTCTGCTTCTTCATCAGGAATTTCACAGTCGAATTCTTCTTCTAGTGCCATTACAAGCTCAACGGTATCGAGCGAATCTGCACCTAAATCATCTACAAATGATGATGAGTTTTTTACATCAGCTTCATTTGCACCAAGTTGCTCAGTAACAATTTTTTTAACACGTTGTTCGATGTCAGACATCTAAATACCCCTTTAAATTAAAAATAGCTTAATACAGCTAAGACGATATTCTACCAAAACTCAAGCAGAATATAAAAAAACTTTTACACCATTAACATGCCGCCATTCACATGGATTGTTTCACCAGTGATATACGCCGCATTTGGTGAGGCAAGGAATGCCACAGTGGCGGCAATCTCTTTTACGTTACCCAAGCGCCCTGCTGGAATGCGTGCAAGCATTTTAGCAGTTACTTCTTCTGGTAATTCTGCAGTCATGTCAGTATCAATAAAGCCTGGTGCTACACAATTCACTGTGATGCCACGGCTGCCGACTTCTGCGGCTAATGACTTAGTGAAACCTGTCATACCAGCTTTTGCGGCTGCATAATTCGTTTGTCCAGCGTTGCCCATATGCCCTACTACAGATGAAATACTGATAATACGACCTGTGCGAGCTTTCATCATTGGACGCAATACAGCTTGGCTCATGCGAAAAACCGAAGTTAGATTCGTGCTAAGGACGTCATCCCAATCATCATCTTTCATGCGCATCAATAGCGTATCACGAGTGATCCCCGCATTATTCACCAAAATGCTCACATCACCATATTTTTCACTGATAGTTTTTAATGTAGTAGCTACCTGTGCAGCATCATTAACGTTTAATGCCATGCCTTCGCCTTTGATATTTGCACTGGCAAAAGTGCTGCTGATTGAAGCTGCACCATTTTCTGAAGTTGCTGTTCCAATAACAATCGCACCTTGTTCACCAAGTGCTTGTGCAATAGCTGCGCCAATACCACGACTTGCACCTGTGATTAAAGCAATTTGTCCAGTTAACATATTAAGCCTTTGTATAAATTATATTTTTATTGGTATCAAACTATATTAAAGTTGGCTTTGAAACTCATTCAAAGTCTCATTATTAGTCAGCGCAACGCATGACAGCTCAGCCACGATACGTTTAGTCAAACCGGCTAATACCTTACCAGGACCACATTCTGCTGCCTGCGTAATACCTTGTGCATGAATGGCTTGTACTGTTTCGACCCAGCGCACAGGACTATATAACTGGCGCACCAAGGCATCTTTTATTTTCTCTGCGTCTTGATAAGACGCAACATCTGCATTTTGTATGACTGAGATTTGTGGCGCATTTACCGTTACATTTTTCAAGTATTCTGCAAGCTTTACTGCTGCCGGCTTCATCAGCGCACAATGAGATGGCACACTGACAGGCAATGGTAAAGCACGTTTAGCGCCTTTTGCTTTCGCGAGCTCCATACCACGCTCTACAGCCGCTTTATTGCCAGCAATGACCACCTGACCAGGAGAGTTGAAATTCACTGCTTCAAGCACTTCATTTTGCGCGGCTTCTGCACACACTTCACGCACCACAGCATCATCTAAACCCAGTATTGCAGCCATTGCACCAACACCTGCGGGAACTGCGCTTTGCATTACCTTAGCGCGGTAGCGAACTAATGGAAGCGCATCGGCAAATGATAAAGCCCCCGATGCAACCAAGGCAGTATATTCACCAAGACTGTGACCAGCTAAAACGCTTGGAAGCTTGTCAATAGATGCTTGCCAAACGCGCCAAGTAGCAATACCAGCAATCAGCATAATAGGTTGAGTGTTAGTCGTTTCGTTAATAGCCTCATTAGGCTCAGTAGCCATAGACCAGAAATCAAGGCCTAAAACATCAGAGGCTTCGGTAAAAGTATCGCGGATAATGGCTGACTCGCCAAAACCGTTCATCATGCCAACTGATTGAGAGCCTTGACCAGGGAAAAGAAATGCAAATTTATTCATAGATTTTTACTGTTAATTATGTGATTGCTAATAGTTTTATGTGCCGGTAATCTGCACTGACAATGTCTATAGCGTGATTAATACTTAATTAAGGCAGAACCCCAAGTAAAACCGCCACCAAATGCTTCCATTAAAATGGTTTCACCACGTTTAATGCGACCATCACGAACAGCCGTATCTAGCGCTAATGGTATAGACGCAGCCGATGTATTCCCATGCTTATCCACGGTGACCACTACATTATCCATGCTCATATCCAATTTTTTGGCAGTAGCTTGCAAAATACGAATATTTGCTTGATGCGGCACTAACCAATCGATATCGGATTTTTGCATGCCGTTGGCTTCTAGCGTTTCATCCACAATCGCATCTAAAGTATTCACTGCCACTTTAAACACGCCATTGCCTTCCATCACAACGGTATCGCGGCCATTGGGATCTTCGCTACGTGGTACGTGCAACATTTTTTCATAATTTCCATCAGCGTGCAAATGCGTAGAAATGATACCCTGCTCTTCGCTTGCTTGTAGAATGACAGCACCTGCACCATCGCCCCACAAAATACAATTGCCGCGATTAGTCCAATCAACAATTCGTGAGAATGCTTCAGCACCGATGACTAAAGCGCATTTAGCTGCGCCAGACTTTATAAAATTATCGGCTGTAGCGATTGCGTAAACAAAACCACTGCAAACAGCTTGAATATCAAATGCAGGACAGCCGGCAATACCCAGTTTATTTTGCAAAATTACGGCAGTGCTCGGGAAAATCTTATCTGGGGTTGTGGTAGCGACGATAATCAAATCGATATCGCCAGCTTGAATACCTGCAGCCTCAATGGCATTACGTGAAGCATGCAAGGCTAAATCGCTAGTGAATTCATCATCAGCAACAATATGGCGCTCACGAATACCTGTACGTGAAAAAATCCACTCATCCGTGGTATCAACCATGCTTTCCAAGTCAGCATTGGTGAGTATTTTTTTAGGGAGATAGCTCCCTGTGCCTGCAATTCTGGAATTCGTCATTCGTTGTCCGAGCTATTTGTGTTAGCAAAAGCAATCTGTTGTGATTGTATATGCTCAATTTCTAATTGTTCAGTAATGCGCTTTAGAACACCACTGCGAGATTCTTCAACGGCAGTATGAATGGCATTTAAAAATGCAATACTGTCTGCCCCACCATGGCTTTTCACCACAATACCACGTAAACCTAAAAAACTCGCGCCATTATAATTACGCGGATCCATGCGGCTTTTAAAAGCTTTTAATACTGGCATTGCAACCATGCCCATTAATTTAGTCAGCCAGTTACGTTTAAATTCCTGAGCAAGAAAACGTCCCATCATTTGAGCCAAGCCTTCAGAGGCTTTTAACGTGATATTGCCAACAAAGCCGTCACAAACAACGACATCGGTCGTACCTTTAAAAATATCATTGCCTTCTACGTTACCGTAAAAATTAAGGTGGCTTTTGCGCAATAACTCACCCGTTTGCTTAACAACTTCATTACCTTTAATGTCTTCTGAGCCAATGTTGAGCAAACCTACAGCTGGCTTTTCTTTATGCTCTACACAAGAAACCAACATACTTCCCATGACAGCAAATTGCAGTAATTGTTCAGGCGTGCAATCAGCGTTTGCGCCTAAATCCAGTATATAGGTTTTACCTTTTTGACTAGGAAATATGCCTGCGATAGCTGGTCTATCAATCCCTGGCAAAGTTTTTAGCACAAATCGTGCTGTTGCCATTAAGGCGCCAGTATTACCGGCACTAACACAAGCTGATGCTTCACCGCTTTTAACCAAGTTAATGGCAACGCGCATGGATGAGTCTTTTTTATTTTTTAACGCGCTCTGAGGCTGCTCATCCATGGTAACGACTTCGGTAGCATGATGAATGCGTAAACGTGGGCTTGTTGTTGCTTTTCGCGCTTTCAACTCAGCTTCAATAGCATCGCTTAAGCCAACCAATACGATATTAAGCTGATCATCATCTTTAAGCGCTTTAAGCGCAGCAGGAATTGTTACATGCGGGCCGTGATCACCACCCATTGCGTCAATTGCGACAGTTATATCCATAGCTTTACTCGGTTTTAAAGGGGCTAAATGCGTATCTATTGAATTCAAAATTCATTTGCGACACGCATACACCAACGCCGCACCAGTGCTGGAGCGGCGTCAATGATATCAATGCACTATTTAACAAATTTATCTTTATATTTAATCTAGTAAACTTAATCGAATCGATTGAATTTAATTAGACATAAAAGAAATTAAATAGTGTAATTACTCGCCTTTTGATGGCATAACTTTACGACCACGATAGTAGCCGTTTGGGCTAATGTGATGACGTAAATGAGCTTCACCTGTTGTAGGCTCCACTGCTAAAGCTGGGTTGGTTAAAAAGTCATGTGAACGGTGCATACCACGTTTAGATGGTGACTTTTTGTTTTGCTGAACTGCCATAATAAAACTCCAATAAAATGATTAAAACATCATCTCAATTACATACAAACTGATGCACAAATAATTACTTTGCATCGCTAATTTAAGATTACGTAAAACTTCAAGCCCGCTACTATAATATAAAACCTAGCTTTTGTCAGCTTTTAATACGCTTTAAGACTTAATTAACCCCTTAAGCACCGCAAACGGATTTGGCTTCTCGCCACTTTGCGTTGTTAGCTCCGTACAACCCTCTTCATGCATAGGCGCAATTGGCATGGCCATGATGATTTCATCTTCAATTAACGCGATTAAATCCATCGTTTTATTCGCCTGCTGCAGGTCGTAATCATCACTATTATCAACATCAACCGCTTCCACATCAGTATCACTTACTTCGCCAATTAAATAGTTGAAATTTAAATTGATATTAAGTGGCATAGCATTCAAGCAACGCTGACATGCAGTGGTAATACTGGATACTATCGTCAATTGTAAAATGTGTTGCCCAGCCGCATCAGTTTTACCTTGCAAAACATAACTAATCAAGCTTGCGTGGTTTATTTTTGTCGGATTTGTTAAATTAGAAGATTGCATTAACTCTTCTAACCTAGGGCAGTCTTGAAGAGATAGCTCACCTTCTATACGTTCATTTTTTTTAGAAAAAGCAATGTTGTCTATTAATAATGTGTTGTGACTCATTTTTTAGTGCTCAAAATTTAGTGTTGGGGATTTAGCTATAGCGATACACATGTTACAATTGCTGGGTTTGAGTATCAAATTTAAGGGCTGTAACGTGTTCAAAAAAATTCTTGTAGCTAACCGTGGTGAAATCGCAGTACGTATTGTACGCGCTTGCTCAGAAATGGGCATTAAGTCTGTCGCGATTTATGCGGATGCAGATCGCCAAGCTTTGCATGTGAAAAAAGCGGATGAAGCTTACAACATAGGCGCAGACCCAGTTGCAGGCTACTTAAATGCTCACAATATTGTTAATCTTGCAGTCGCTTCTGGCTGTGACGCGTTGCATCCTGGCTATGGCTTTTTGTCTGAAAATCCTGAGTTAGCAGAGATATGCGCACGTCGCGGCATTAAATTTATCGGGCCAAATGCCGCAGTAATTCGTCAAATGGGCGATAAGATTCAAGCCAGAAATGCCATGACAAGTGCTGGCATTCCATGTACTCCAGGCAGTGATGGCAATTTAGAAGACTTAAATGAAGCGATAGCTTTAGCAGCAAAAATTGGCTATCCAGTGATGTTGAAAGCTACTAATGGCGGCGGCGGTCGCGGTATTCGTCGTTGTGATAGTGAAAAAGAATTATTAGGTAATTATGACCGCGTGATTTCAGAGGCAAGTAAAGCCTTTGGTAAGCCTGAAGTATTCTTAGAAAAATGTGTTGTTTCACCACGCCATATTGAAGTACAAATTCTTGCTGACTCGCAGGGCAATGTGATTCATTTGTTCGAGCGCGACTGTTCGATTCAACGCCGCAATCAAAAACTAATTGAAATTGCACCTTCTCCACAACTTACTCAAGCGCAACGCGACTATATTGGCGGCCTAGCGGTGAAAGCGGCTAAAGCTGTTGGTTATGAAAATGCAGGCACTGTAGAGTTTTTATTAGACTCAGACAATACGTTCTACTTCATGGAAATGAACACACGCCTGCAAGTTGAGCATACGGTGACTGAAACCATTACTGGTATTGATATTGTACAAGAACAGATTCGTGTTGCTTTTGGTTTGCCCTTGCAATATGAACAAAAAGAAGTACAGTTCCGTGGCTACGCGATGGAGTTTCGTATCAATGCGGAAGACCCGAAAAATGACTTCCTGCCTAGCTTTGGCAAAATTACGCGATATTATGCCCCAGGTGGGCCTGGTGTGCGTATGGATGCTGCGATTTATAGTGGTTATGTTATTCCGCCCTATTATGACTCCATGTGCGCCAAACTGACTGTTTGGGCGCTAGACTGGGAGAGCGTTATTGAGCGCGGTCGCCGCGCGCTGGATGACATGTTGATTTATGGTGTAAAAACCACCATTCCATATTATCAAGAGATTTTAAAACATCAAGATTTTAGAGATGCTAACTTTAATACCAGCTTTGTTGAGTCACATCCTGAACTCACCAATTATGCAAATGAAATTCCGCCAGAGATGATTGCTGCAGCAATTTCAGCCGCCATAGCTGCACATGAAGGCATTTAAGTTATATAGGTCGGGGTTTACCCGACTTGCTAGATTAAAGCCCGACATCAACAGATAATTAATAAATATAAAACATATAGTTAAACGTAATAATTAAAGTAAAGAGTTAAATATGAGCCAAACACCAAAAGTACACGTCACCGAGCTTGTTTTACGCGATGGGCATCAATGCCACATTGCAACGCGCATGCGCACCGAAGATATGTTGCCTATTTGCAGTAAGTTAGATGCGATTGGCTTTTGGTCGCTTGAAGCTTGGGGCGGCGCTACTTTTGATGCCTGTGTGCGCTATTTAAAAGAAGATCCTTGGGAACGTTTACAAAAATTACGTAAAGCACTGCCAAACTCACGTATTCAAATGCTTTTACGCGGTCAGAATTTGCTTGGTTATCGCCATTATTCTGATGATGTAGTACAGGCTTTCGTGCAGAAATCTGCTGATAACGGTGTTGACGTGTTCCGTGTTTTTGATGCACTCAACGACACACGCAATCTAGAAGTTTCTATTCAAGCTGTAAAAAAAGCAGGCAAGCATGCTGAAGGTACCATTAGCTATACAACAAGCCCTGTGCATGATGTAGCGCATTTTGTCGGCATTGCCCAAGAGCTTGAAGCGATGGGCTCAGATACCATTGCCATTAAAGATATGGCTGGTCTACTTACACCACAAGCTACTGTTGATTTAGTTAAAGCTTTGCGTGCAAACGTAAACTTGCCTATTCACATCCACAGCCATTCAACAAGCGGCTTAGCTAGTATGAACTTGCTGCGTGCACTTGAAAATGGCGCCGTCATGATTGATACCTGTAGTGCAGCATTCTCAGAGGGTGCAAGTCACCCAACAACTGAAAGCATGATTGCTGCGCTGCAAGGTACCGAGTTTGATACAGGATTGGACATTGCCGCAGTGCAAGAAGTCACAGCCTATTTCCGTGAAGTGCGTAAAAAATACTGGCAGTTTGAAAGCGAATTCTCAGGTGTTGACACTCGCGTACTATTGAATCAAGTGCCAGGCGGCATGATTTCAAACCTGAGCAATCAATTAAAAGAGCAAGGTGCGCTAGACCGCATGGATGCTGTGCTGGCTGAAATTCCTCTAGTACGCAAAGACCTTGGCTACATTCCATTAGTAACGCCAACTTCACAAATTGTTGGTACACAAGCGGTACTTAATGTGATGACAGGTCAACGTTACAAATCTATTACCAATGAAGTTAAAAACTACTTCTTAGGTCAGTACGGTAAAGCGCCAAGTGCGGTGAATGCAGAAGTCAAAAAACTAGCAATCGGCGACGCAGAACCAATTACCTGCAGACCTGCTGATTTATTAACACCTGAAATGGCAAAGCTCACCAGTGAATCTGAGCGTTTTGCTCAATCTGAAGAAGACGTACTGACATTCGCAATGTTCCCAGACATTGGTAAAACTTTCTTGCAAGAGCGCATTGCGGGTTCACTACAGCCTGAGCCATTGCTTGATAAAGCGGCGGTAAACGCCTCTGCATCACGCTTTGCCCCAAGTGAATTTAAAGTCACATTACACGGTGAAACCTTCCACATCAACCTCACTGGCAGTGGTCATGCGGGTGAAGAGAAGCGTCCATTCTATGTTTCTATCGATGGCATTGCCGAAGAGGTTATCGTTGAAACTTTGAGTGAAATCGAGGTTTCAGGCGGCAGTAACAATGGCGGTGGCAAGAAAAAAGCGGCTTCAGGTACGGCTAAAAGTGGCCGCCCACGCCCTTCACACGCGGGTCATGTCACCACATCAATGCCAGGCACGGTAGTTGCTGTTAAAGTAAAAGCAGGTGATAAAGTCACAGCCGGCGATGGCGTATTAGTGATTGAAGCAATGAAAATGGAGAATGAAATCCAAGCTGCAGCAACTGGCGTAGTAGTTGCAGTGCATGTGGTTAAGGGTGACTCTGTGACTCCAGATGAGTCATTGCTTGAAATTCAACCTGAGTAAATGCTATAAAATTTAATCTTAAAGCCGACAGAATAACCCTGTCGGCTTTTTATTTATCTGGTTATATATAATCAATCATCAATAAAACACAGATCAATTCCAATCAAACACAGATAAGCCATGAAAAAAACTATGAAACAAACGCTGATATTAGCTTCATCTTCGGAATTCAGGCGAGAGCTTCTGCAAAAACTACAAATTCCATTTAGCAGCATTTCTCCGCGCGTAGACGAAACTCCATTTGAAAACGAAAAGCCACATGAGACGGCTTTAAGACTAGCGCAAGATAAGGCTAGAAAAATTGGAACTGAGTATCCGCACGCATTAGTCATAGGTTGCGATCAAGTTGCCACATTGGATGGAGAGCAGCTCGGTAAGCCTCTCAATCATGCGAATGCCACTAAGCAGTTACAATCCATGCGTGGGCGCGAAGTCACATTCCACAGTGCACTATGCTTATATAACGCTGCTACAGGCAATATGCAGGCCGAAGTTGTGCCGTATATAGTACGTTTTAGGCAACTAAGTGACGAACAAATAGAAAACTATTTAAATAAAGAGCAACCCTATCAATGCGCTGGCAGTGCAAAATCAGAAGGTCTAGGCATTGCACTTATGGAACGCATGATAGGTGAAGATCCAAATGCCTTAATTGGACTGCCACTTATCAAGCTTATTAATATGCTAGAGAACGAAAATATATCAGTTTTATAAAAAACTTAAAAAATTTAACCCCTTTTGCTGCTTGCCACGTTTAATGAATCATAGCGTGCTGAGTTTAATGCTCACACGCTCATCATTTAACTAATTTTGGAGATTGAATATGTCACTTAAACGCCAGCCAATGAAGCGCAAACTCATCTTGCTCGCTACACTTTCTACAATTTATACAGGAGCATTTGCGATGGATTTGGATGAAACGCGTAGCACATTAAACGACCAGCAAAATGTAGCCGTCACCATCTACAACGGTGATTTAGCCTTAGTCAAAGATACACGGCATGTGAAGCTTAAAACTGGCTTAAATGCCCTAGCGTTGCGGGATGTGAGTGCGCAAATTCGTCCAGAAACAGCACTACTACGCAGCATCAACGCACCCGGCAGCCTGACTTTACTTGAGCAAAACTTTGATTTTGATTTATTGACGCCACAAAAACTACTTGAGAAATACGTAGGTAAGTCTGTGAGTATTGTGAAAACTCACCCAACAACTGGCGCAGAAACTACAGAGAAAGCCACAGTACTTTCAGCTAATAATGGCATAGTGCTCCAAATTGGCAATCGCATCGAAACAGGTATTCCGGGCAGAATTGTTTATGACGATGTACCAGAGAACCTACGTGATAGGCCAACACTAGTCACGCAAATCAATAACAAAGGTACGACTGACCAAACAGTTGAGTTAAGCTATTTAACTGGCGGACTTGGCTGGAAGGCCGATTATGTTGCCGAGTTAAGCCCAAAAGAAGACAGTCTTGATTTGTCTGGCTGGGTAACGCTCACCAATACAAGTGGCGCAAGCTACAAAAATGCTAAATTGCAATTGGTTGCTGGAGATGTGAATCGCGTTCAAGCTTCGCAAATATTTCCCATGGCAAAAGCAATGCGTGGCGATGTAATGATGGCAGAAGCTGCCGCACCGATGGCTGAAGAGTCCTTACTCGAATACCATCTCTATACATTGGATCGCCCAACTACTATTGCTGAGAATCAAACCAAGCAAGTTGCCCTACTCTCTGCGTCAAATGTACCTGCACGCAAAGAATTGGTCTTACGAGGGGCTGATTACTACTATCAAAGTAGCTATGGCGAAATTGGCACTAAAATGAAAGTCGGTGTATTCATAGAATTTGACAATAAAGAAGCATCAAAATTAGGCATGCCACTACCTAAAGGCGTGTTGCGCGTTTATAAAAAAGACAACGCAGGAAATGCGCAATTCGTGGGGGAAGACAATATCGACCACACACCTAAAAATGAAGTAGTTCGTTTGAAATTAGGTGAATCTTTCGATGTGACTGCCGATAAAAAACAAACCAATTTTAAAGTGCTGCCTAACCCACAAAAAGGTCACAATGCATATGAAAGTGCGTATGAAATTGTCTTAAAAAATGCCAAGAAAGAAAAAATGACAGTTGTCGTACAAGAGCCTATTTCTGGCGATTGGACTATTACTTCAGAAAGTCAGCCTCACAAAAAGGTGAATAGCCATTTAGCCGTTTGGAAAGTGGAAGTGCCAGCTGAAAGCAATACGACATTAAGCTATAAGGCGGTTGTTAAATACTAAATCCATCTGCAAAACTCCTTTCACACTACAGTGTGGAAGGAGTTATAAATGACAGACTCAACACCTACACTAAAGATCAACGTGAAATCAACAACATGCTAAAACTAGGAACACTATACTTAATACCAGTCACTCTTGGAGAAGACAACATCACCAAAGTGCTGCCGCCTGATGTAGTTAGCGTTGCACAACAATTAGATACGTTTGTGGTAGAAAGTGAGAAGTCTGCACGGCACTTTTTAAGCACCATCAAAACGGCTAAACCAGTTCGCGAACTCACGTTAAACTTGCTCAATGAACATACTGAAGACAAAGCCTTACCCGATTTATTAAAACCACTCTTAGCAGGTAAAGATGTAGGTTTAATGAGCGATGCAGGCTGCCCAGGCGTGGCAGACCCAGGCGCAAAACTGGTCGAATTAGCGCATCTAAAAGGCATACGCGTTGTGCCATTTGTTGGGCCAAGTTCAATACTATTAAGTATGATGGCTTCTGGTCTTAATGGTCAGCAATTTGCGTTTCTAGGTTATTTACCCGTCGACAAAACGCAACGTAACCAAAAACTAAAAGAAATTGAAAAACGCTCGCTCTCACACAAAGAAACGCAACTATTTATAGAAACTCCCTACCGCAATCAGCATATGCTAGAAGCCATTTTAAGCGTCTGCCAGCCCAATACAAGGCTGTGTGTGGCGTGCGATATTAGTTTAGAGAATGAAATGATCGCCACTAAAACAATCACTAACTGGAAAAAATCACCGGTGCCGGATTTGCATAAACGGCCAACAGTATTTCTGTTATTGGCTTAAGCGTCTAACAGGCGCATAACTAAGTCTATGCACTGGTGTAACTCCATGTGCATCTAACATTTGCAAATGAAAAGCCGTTGGATAACCTTTATGCTTTGCAAAGCCATACTGCGGATAAATTTTATCTAGCTCATACAGCTCGGCATCTCGCGCGACTTTGGCCAATATAGACGCAGCGGAAATAGCTTGTACTTTGCTATCGCCTTTCACTATCGCTTCGCATGGCAAGCTAATTTTTGGGCATTTATTGCCATCCACTTGCACTAAGTCAGGTGTGATGCCGAACTGCACTTGCATGGCTTCAATGGCACGCTTCATGGCTAATAAGCTGGCTTGTAGGATATTAATTTCATCAATCTCTTGCGCGCTACAACTGGCGATCGCCCAAGCCAAAGCGTATTGTTTGATTTCAACACTGAGTAAATCACGTTTCTTTTCAGAGAGTTTTTTAGAGTCTGCCAAACCTATGATTGGTCGGTCTGGATTTAAAATGACTGCAGCCGCATAAACCGCACCAGCTAAAGGCCCCCGTCCCGCTTCATCTGCACCGCAAATTAACGCTACTGCTGACATTTAGGACAAGTAAGCAAGAATAGCATTTGCAGCTTTTTCTGCAGTATTCTGTTTTAAACTATGGTGAATCTTAGAAAATTCAGTTTTAATTTCCGCAATATTATCAGAATCGCTCAACAGCTTAATAGTTGCCTCTGCAAGCTTTTCAGGCGTTGACTCATCTTGCAATAACTCAGGCACTACAAACTTTTCAGCTAATACATTAGGCAAACCTACATAAGGTTGCAAGCGCATGCGCTTAAGAATTTGCCAGCTTAGCTTAGACATCCGATAAGTAATCACCATTGGTTTTTTTAACAGCGCTGCTTCTAATGTGGCTGTACCTGAGGCTACAATCACAACATCTGCAGCTTCCATTGCATCATGCGCATGACCGAATAATATTTGAATCGGTAAACTTTCATTCTCATGGAAGATAGCCAACTCAAAAATCTGCCTAGTTTCTCGTGTAATGAGTGGCACTAAAAACACTGCATTAGGAAAGTCTGCATAGATTAGTTTTGCAGTCTTAACAAATAATTCCGCATGTTGCTGCACTTCACTTTGACGGCTACCAGGCAACATAGCAATCACCAAGGCAGATGGTTTTAACTTTAAGCCCTCGCGTGCTGCAGTAGTATCAGGCTCCATCGGCAATATATCCGCTAACGGGTGGCCAACGTAAGTAACAGGTATACCTGCATGCTGATACAACGCAGGCTCGAATGGAAACAATGCCAAGATATGTGACACGGCATGTTTGATTTTCTTGATTCTATTTTTACGCCAAGCCCACACAGATGGACTGACGTAATGAATAGCGGTAATACCTTTGTTCTTTAATTTCTTTTCAAGCCAAAAATTAAAGTCTGGGGCGTCAATGCCAATGAATAAATCAATCCGATTGGCGAGTAAATGATTCAGTAATTGACGGCGTAATCTAAGAAGTCCAAATAGATGCTTAATGACTTCTACATAGCCACGCACAGATAGTCGCTCAATAGGAAAAAGCGACTGAGCGCCCTCTCCCATCATTTTTGGCCCTGCAATGCCGACAAACTCAATATCTGAACGCTTTAACTTTAACGCTTGCATAAGATGACTGCCAAGCAAATCACCTGAAGCTTCTCCAGCTACAATACCTATTCTCACCATAATGATAATTTAACGGACGATGCCGCGCATTGAGACATTCAAGAAATCAGTCAGTAAGACGATTTCGGGGGTTGTTGCCTGCATAGCTGCAAGTTCAATTTTCGCTTCTTCTAAAGTAAGACCATTTCGATATAAAGCTTTGTAAGCACGTTTAATTTGCAAGATGCTATCAGCACTAAAACCACGGCGCTTCAAGCCCTCAGCGTTAATGCCGTGCGGCTTAGCATCGTAGCCTGCAGCCGTTACATAGGGAGGAATATCTTTGAACACTACCGAACCTACAGCGGTAATCACATGCGAACCTACTTTACAAAACTGATGAATAAGCGTGAAGCCGCCTAAAATTGCATGGTCATGAATATCAACATGACCAGCCAGTGAAGAGTTATTAGCGAGAATCGTGTGATTGCCAACATCACAATCGTGCGCAATATGCACATAGGCCATAATCCAATTATCGCTACCGACTTTGGTCGTACCTTTATCTTGAATTGTGCCGCGATTAAACGTACAAAACTCGCGAATAGTATTGTTATCGCCTATCTCTAATAATGTTGGCTCATCTCTGTATTTCTTATCTTGAGGCGCTTCGCCAAGCGAAGAGTATTGAAATATATGATTATTTTTACCGATTGTTGTCGGGCCATTAATAATCACGTGACCGGCTACGCGTGTACCCGCATCGATTTTGACATTTGCGCCAATAATGGAATATGGACCAATTTCTACACTAGAATCAAGTTCTGCCTTGGCATCAATGATAGCCGTTGGATGAATTTTTGTTACTGACATCGCTTATTTTTCTTTTTTTTCTATCGTTTTTAAAATACACATCATTTCGGCTTCAGCAACTACTACACCGTCAACACGCGCCACACCAGAGTATTTCCATATACCTTTTAAAATACGATCAATCTTAACATTTAGAATGACTTGGTCACCTGGAGATACTGGTTTTTTAAAGCGCGCACTATCTATACCCGCAAAATAATAAACAGAGTCGTCACTTGGTTTTGCACCCATCGTTTTAAAAGATAGTACTGCAGCAGCTTGCGCCATAGCCTCCACAATTAACACTCCTGGCATGACAGGGTGATGAGGAAAATGACCTGGGAAGAAAGGTTCGTTAATAGTCACGTTCTTTAATGCAGTGATTTCTTTACCTAACTCCAATGAAACAATACGATCTATCAGTACAAAAGGATAACGATGAGGTAGATGTTCAAGGATTTCATGGATGTCCATGCTGGTAGATTCGATATTAGTGGTCATTATTGCCTCAACTTACTTCTGATAGATTATGCTTCTTATAGATGATGACTATATTTTCTATAGTACTTAATTGTTAGATTTTAACAGAGCTAGCGCTTTTTCAAGCTGTTTAATTTTATCTGATAGATCATCTAAATGACGAATTTTTGCTGCTGTATTCAGCCATGCTTTATGTGTTTGAAATGGCATAAGTGCTGTATAGGTGTCTGCAGTAGGTAATGAACGCGTAATCATACTACCAGGCGAGATAGTGACGTGATCAGCAATTTCTAAATGTCCTAATATCATGGCGGCGCCACCAATCTTACAATGCTTACCAATTTTTGCACTACCCGCAATCCCGGTACATCCTGCAATTACTGTATGCGCACCAATCACACAATTGTGTCCAATTTGAATGAGGTTATCCAACTTAGCACCCTCTTCAATAATCGTGTCATCTAATGCGCCACGGTCTACCGTAGTATTGGCACCTATATCAACATCATCATGAATGACGACCCGTCCAACCTGCGGAATCTTTAGCCATTTACCAGCCTCTTCTGCATAACCAAACCCATCTGAGCCGATAACAGCGCCAGAAAAAATATGACAATTCCTCCCGATAACACAATGGTGCTTAATCGTGACGTGCGCCTCTAAACGGGTATTGTCGGCAATGATTACGTCATTTTCAATGATGCAGCCACTACCAATAACAACATTTTCACCTAAAACTACATTTGCACCTACAAAGGTTAATGGAGAAATACTGCATGACCTAGGAATTTTAGCACTGGGATCAACTACTGCACTTGCAGCGATTCCTAAAGTAGTTGCCACAGGAGGGTTTAAATATGCTGATAACTTAGCGAAATAAGCATAAGGATTATCTACAATAATTCTTGAAAGTGATGTTAACTCTGCATCTTTCTCTCTTAATACTACAGCGCTACACAGAGAGTCAGACAGAGATTTTTGATACTTAGCATCATTGATGAAGCATATATCACCAGAACTGGCATTTTGTAGAGAAGAAACACGTGAAATAATGGTCGTATCATCACCAACAACACGACCACCTAATGCATCTACGATATCACTAAGCGTGTAATTTTTACCCATAACTATTACCTTAAAAATTACTTATAGTGATTAAAGACTGACTTTAAGCTATTTTTTACCTAATAGTTTCAAAACTTTATCAGTAATATCGATTTTATCTGCAGCATAAGCAACACCGCTGTACATCACTAAGTCATAGTTCTCAGCTTTAGCTACGGATTGCACTGCTTTGTTGATGCGGTCTTGTAAGCTGCCTAACTCTTCGTTCTTACGTAGATTAATGTCTTCACGTAACTCACGCTGTTTGCGTTGAAACTCTGTTTTGATATTTTGCACATCGCGCTCTTTACTGCGACGATCAGCCTCTGTAATGGTTAAACCATCTTTATCAAGCGCAGCTTCTAAGTCTTTGATTTGCTTAGCCATGCGATCTAACTCTTGAGAACGCGGACTAAACTCCTTCTCCAGCTTTTTACCACTTTCAGCAGTTTGAGGCGCTTCTTGTAGAATCTTGTCCACTTGCACATAACCAACTTTCAATTCAGCAGCATGCACAGTCATGGCAAAGGTCATCAAACTTGCTAACACTAATTTTTTCAAGATACTGCTCACTTAAAATCTCCTAAATCGACTACTTTTATTTATATACAATATTATGCCACAAGGCACTGCAATACAGCATCACGATTCCTCAATAATCCGGGAACTAAAATTGAGAGCCCAATTGGAATTGTATGCTCTGGGTATTATCAGTAGACTTGCTGTTCAATGGTTTAGCATAAACTAGCTTTAATGGTCCAAACGGTGAAAGCCAACTAATACCAAGTCCTGTTGAATAACGAAGATCACTTAAACTGTATGATGAATCTGAACCCCAGACATTACCGCCATCTAGAAATGCACTTAGTCTAAATTGTTTTGAATCTTTTAAGCCAGGAACTGGAAAAAATAACTCGGCATTGCCTAATAACCGTTTAGTTCCGCCTACAGCAAAATCTAAACCTGTTATAGGGTCGATATCTCTAGGACCTAAGGAGCCGTTATCGTAGCCTCGCACCGAGTTGACGCCACCCATAAAGTAGTTTTTGAAGAATGGGAAATTTTTATTACCGTATGAATCTGCATATCCTATTTCACCATTCAACATAAACGTAAAGTCTTTATAAACATTCTTAAACCATGCTTGTTTATAGTCAATCTTATAATAGTTTAGATCTAGTACTGGTAAGGATACTTCAGCGCTGAGCTTCTGCAATACGCCATTATTAGTAAACATAATGCTGTCACGTGTGTCGTGAGACCAACCACCCGAAACAACAATGGAGTTACTGCTACAACCAGTAGCATTCCCACAGTACTTTTGATACTGAATTGGGCTATTTGTATTCAAATCGACTGTTGTAAAATCTGCAGCAAGACCAAAATTAATACCATCACGCTCGTTTAAAGGTACACCAAACCTTACACCTCCACCATAAGATGAAGTGTTATACGAGGCAACATTCAGTGAGCTTGTATCAACATCACGGCGGTATATATCAAATCCACGACTGATGCCATCTGGCGTGAAATAAGGGTCAGTATAAGAAAGCGAATAGGTAGTATTGACCTTACCCGTATTAATTTGAGCGCTTACTCGGTTACCAGTACCAAGAAAGTTATTTTGGTTCACAGTAATACCTAGTACAACGCCTTCACTACTAGATAAGCCTGCACCAAACTGGATACTGCCCGTAGATTTCTCAGTAACGCTAATATTTAAATCCACCTGATCCGTGGTGCCCGGAACAGCAGGTGTTTCAATGTTCACGTCAGAAAAGAAATCTGTGCGGATTAAACGTTCTTTTGAACGATTAATCTTATCTGAAGCATACCAAGCAGACTCTAGCTGACGTACTTCTCGACGAAGCACTTCATCACGTGTTCTGGTGTTACCTGCGATATTAATACGTCTGACATACACTCGCTTTCCTGGATCTACAAAGAAAGTAAATGCAGCAGTATGTTGCTCTTTATTCACTTCAGGCACAGGGTTGACATTTGAAAATGCATAGCCGTCATTGCTTAGTCTGTCACTAATAGCCTTACTAGACTCAGTAATTTTTTCACGGCTAAATGTATCACCCTTTTTAACTGTAATCAGTTGCTGTATTTCTGAATCAGGCACAATCGTATCACCAGCCAATTTCACTTCTGAAATCGTATATTTTTCACCTTCAGTCACGTTTACAGTGATGTAAATATCTTTTTTATCCGGTGTAATTGAAACTTGTGTTGAATCGATATTAAATTCAAGATAACCACGATTCAAGTAAAAAGAACGTAATGCTTCAAGGTCTGCGTTAAGTTTTTGTTTGGAATACTGATCATCTTTATTCCACCAACTCATCCAGTTGGGCGTCGTGAGTAAAAATTCAGCACGTAAATCATCCATGCTAAAAGCTTGATTACCCACAATATTGATGCTTCGAATCTTTGAAACTGCACCTTCTTCAATATCAAAACGCACCGCCACGCGATTACGCTCTAATGGCGAAACGACAGCTTTAACCGTTGCACCATATTTACCTTGAGATAAATATTGGCGCTTCACTTCTTGCTCAGCTCTGTCTAATTGGGATTTATCAAAAATCTGTCCTTCAGCAATACCAATCTGCTTCAGACCTTCTTTCATTTTGTCTGTTGGGAATGATTTGTTACCGCTAAAATCGATTTGTGCGATTGATGAACGTTCTTGCACTGTCACTACTAAAACATCACCTTCAGCTTCTATACGCACATCTTTAAAAAAACCAGTATTGTAAAGAGATTTGATAGCCTGCGAAGCAAGGTCATCATTCATGGTTTCGCCTACTTTAACTGGCAGATAAGTAAATACGGTACCAGCCTCAGTACGCTGTAAACCTTCTACGCGGATGTCTTTTACAACAAAGGGCTCAAGCGCCAATGCTGAATTTGCAAACAATCCTGAAACTAGAATCAGAACAGACTTAAGCTTAAGATTCTTGAAAATATGGTCTGTATTTTTTGAGTGTTTTAATTTTTTTAATGCCATGCAATCAGCCTGTTATTAATCTGTTTATGTCGTTATAAAACGCTAAGATCATCATACAACCCAGCAGAAAAAAACCAATTCTTTGCCCAATATTCAAAGCAAAATCAGAAGTTGGTTTTCCAGTAAAAATTTCAACTATATAATACATCAAATGCCCGCCATCTAATACTGGTATAGGCAATAGATTCAGAACTCCTATACTGATACTAATCAGCGCTAAAAAACCTATAAATACATTTAATCCCATTTGAGAACTCTGCCCTGCATAACTTGCTATGGTCAATGGCCCGCTTACGCCTTTTAGGGAGGTTTGTCCGGTAAGCATTTTCCCCAACATTTTTAGTGTAAATACTGAGATATCCCAAGTTTTCTCAGTGGCTTTAATGAATGCCTCTGGCATGCTGTAATGAGTAGTCACGAAAAGTTTATCTTGTTCAGCCTCATCCATTTTAAATGCAACGCCAATACGACCAAAAGTTTT
Organism: Methylotenera versatilis 301; assembly: GCF_000093025.1. GTDB lineage: Bacteria > Pseudomonadota > Gammaproteobacteria > Burkholderiales > Methylophilaceae > Methylotenera > Methylotenera versatilis. The sequence goes on along the minus strand of NC_014207.1, from coordinate 1,472,468 downwards.
ACCGTTTTCAGTAAATTGCTCAGGCTTAACAGTCATGTTTAACACATTAGAATTTCTTAGAACTTCAATTGCTAATGTTTTGTTAGGGTTACGTCTAACCTCTTGTACAAAATCTCCCCAAACACTGACTTTGGTTTTATTGACACTAAGCACCAAGTCATTCGCCCTTAAGCCAGCCAAGTCTGCGATACCGTTTTTAGTGACCTCCCCTATTTTTGCGGGAACATCTGGCTGATTAATCGTTAAGCCTGATGCGGTCAGAATATCCTTAGCCGCGGCTTCTGGATCAACATGTGATAAATCAAGTTGATGAATATGAGTCTCGTTACTGCTGCTTGCTTCAATCTCTACACTATTATTTTTTAGTGACTCATTTAAGAGTATCCAACTGACTTCTTGCCAAGATGCTACGTCTTTACCATTTATTTTTTGTATGGTTTCACCATAGGTAAAATTTGCGATGGCTGCGGGACTTTGTGCTATCACTTTGCCCAGAATAGGCTTCATGCCAACGATACCCATCGTAAATAATATCCAATACAAACCAATGGCGAGCAATAAATTGGCCATGGGACCTGCCATCACAATAGCAATACGTTTAGCGACTGACTGCCGGTTGAATGCGCGTGTTAACTCTTCTGCAGAATAAGTCGCTGGTGGTGACTCTAGTGTTGACTCTGCGCCGACCTCTCGCTCATCAAGCATTTTTACATAACCGCCCAATGGAATTGCTGCAATCACAAACTCGGTTTTATCTTTTCCAAATCGCTTAACCCATAGAGGTTTACCAAAACCAATGGAAAATTTTAATATTCTCACACCACACCATTTAGCCACTTGATAATGCCCGTATTCATGCACGGTCACCAATATGCTCATGGTTAACAAAAAGGTGAGCGCCATTATCATAATGCAGAGATTTGCTTTCTAGCCATCAATCTCGCATGCGCATCTATGGCCACCAACTGCTCTATAGATTCTACTTGCTCAATGTTAGCGGTCGCTAAAACAGCTTCAATGGTATTTGGAATATCCATAAAGCCAATTTTTTCAGCTAAAAATGCCTCTACAGCAATTTCATTGGCAGCATTCAAAATAGCAGGTGCTGTGCCTCCCATATTCAAAGCCTCATAGGCGATACGTAGACATGGAAATCGTATCAAATCTGGGGCACAAAAGTCTAACCTAGCGGTTGTTAGCAAATCTAAACTGCTCACACCGCTAGCGAGCCTGTCTGGATAACCCAAACCATAAGCAATAGGTGTGCGCATATCAGGATTACCAAGCTGTGCCAAAACACTACCATCAATGTACTCTACCATAGAGTGGATAACGCTTTGTGGGTGCACCACTACATCGATTTGATTTGGTGACGCATTGAATAACCAATGTGCTTCAATCACCTCTAAACCCTTGTTCATCATGGTGGCTGAATCTACAGTGATTTTAGGTCCCATCACCCAGTTTGGGTGATTTAAAGCTTGCGCACGTGTAACGATTTTAAGTTCTTGCAAGCTGGCATTGCGGAAAGGTCCGCCTGACGCGGTTAGCAGCACACGCTTTACGCCTAAGCTGCTTAATGTTGCGTTTGACAGATTTTTTGTACGCTGTTGTGGCATCACCTGAAATATAGCGTTATGTTCGCTATCAATAGGTAGCAAACTAGCACCACCATCTATCACTGCCTGCATAAACAGATTACCAGCCATGACTAAGGTTTCTTTATTGGCAAGTAAAATACGCTTACCGGCTTTTGCAGCTGCCATAGCCGGATGTAAGCCTGCAGCACCAACAATCGCTGCCATGACAATATCAACTTGATCATGCGCAGAGATGTCATTCAGTGCGACTTCACCATGCTTAACGATAGTTTTTGAGCCTATGCTCTTTAGTTCAGCAGTTAACTCTATTGCAGCAGTTTCTTGAAGCATCACAGCATATTCTGGTGCATAGGTGCTACAAAGATCTAACATGGATTTGACGTTGCTATTAGCAGCTAAAGCGAATACGTTAAAGCGATCCGGATGTTGGGATATAACATCTAAGGTTTGCAGACCAATGGTGCCAGTCGCGCCAAGTATCGTTACATTCTGCATTTGGTGACTTACAGACTTAGCGCACATGTAGTTGCAGACTTGAAAGTAATGGATAGTAAATATAAAACAGCACCAATGGTAAGGTTGGTATTAAGCCGTCAATTCTATCTAAAACTCCGCCATGCCCTGGCAGCAAATGGCTGCTATCTTTCACACCAGCTTGGCGTTTCAATAGCGACTCAAACAAATCGCCCATGACACTCAGCACTACAATTAGCCATAAACCTACAATAAGCCAGCGACTATAATGCATGTGATAACAGAGCGCTAAGCCGTAAATAGTTGCTGCTAACATTGCACCTGCAACTCCTTCCCAAGTCTTCCCCGGGCTAATTTCAGGTGCTAGTTTATGACGTCCGAATCGTTTCCCTGCAAAATAGGCCGCGATGTCTGCCAACCAAACGATTGCCAACACCCCTAGCAACAGCCAAGGGCTGATGCTATGTAATCCGTTTAATGCTTGCCAAGTCGCCAACAAAAGCACTAAACCTAAAAAAGCCATCGGCAACTTTTGGTTAACTCTTTTTCGAGTAATCAGCCAAACGGGGGAAAATACAATCCAAAATAAGGCAGACAAACTCAATAAGCTAAATATAATCACGTCATGATATAAAGCAAATGGTGTATTGATAGTGAAAATCCACAACAAGCCCATTACAAGGGCTGAAGCCACATAAAAATATACTTGATGCTTATTGAGCTTAATGAGTTTGGCCCACTCCCAAACGCCAACCAGTGTCGCCGCTAGCGTAAAAAAAGTCCAAACCATTTTAGAGGCTAAAAACAATACCATTAGGAAACCAATGGTTAAAATGACAGCTGTAATAACTCTAGTTTTTAGCATAAGGGTAAGTTGTGATTGTTGAAATTAGCGCTTTATGAATTCTTTTGAAATAAGGTTAGCGCGATTAAGCTTTAGGTTCAACCAACTGCTCGCTAGTACGGCCAAATCGGCGTTCACGATTTTGGTAAGATTGAATAGCCAAATTAAAGGCCGCCTCATTGAAGTCTGGCCACAGCGTATCTGTGAAATATAACTCGGTATAAGCCAGTTGCCATAAAAGAAAATTACTAATGCGTGTTTCCCCGCCAGTACGTATAAACAAATCTGGCTCTGGCGCGTAACTCATGGAAAGATGAGGAGTAAGGTGATCTTCTCTGTAAAAGCCTGTGAGCTGCGGTGCCGCCAACTGCATTTTGTTAACTGCCTGCAAAACATCCCAACGACCGCCATAATTAGCAGCAATAGTTAAGACTAGCCCTGTGTTACTTGCAGTTAACTGTTCAGACGCCTCGATTTGAGCAACCAACTCAGCATCAAAGCGACTGCGATCACCAATCATAATGAGTTTGATATTGTTTTGATGTAGTTTTGCAACCTCACGCTTAAGTGCATGCATGAATAATCCCATTAAATATGAGACTTCTTCTGTTGGTCTACGCCAATTCTCACTACTAAAAGCAAAGAGTGTTAAATATTCAACTTTTAACGTTACGCAATACTTAACCAGATCACGTACCGTTTCCACGCCGCGTTTATGACCTGCTACTCTAGGTAAAAAACGCTTACGAGCCCATCGACCATTACCGTCCATAATAACGGCGATATGCTTAGGAGTTTCAGCCGCAGTCGGAATTGTTTGTGTCGCGCTAGTAAAAAAACCCACGTAGGCTCCCGTCGATTTGAGCTAATTTATTAAATTGATGAATAGTTTGCAAGAGTATATTCGCTATTTTTCTTACACAGCCATCAATTCAACTTCTTTTACTTGCAGCATTTTATCAATTTCTGCCACGGCTTTGTCTGTCGCTTTTTGAACATCATCTTGCGCGCGACGCTCTTCATCTTCAGAAATTTCTTTGTCTTTTAGTAATTTTTTCAAAGTATCATTGGCATCACGACGAGCATTACGCACAGAAACTTTAGCACCTTCAGCTTCAGAGCGAACGATTTTGGTCATATCTCGACGGCGCTCTTCGGTGAGCATAGGCATAGGTACGCGAATTAAGTCGCCGTTAGTAGCAGGATTTAAACCTAAGTCACAGTCACGAATAGCCTTTTCAACTTTACCTATCATGCTTTTTTCAAAAGGCTGCACGTGAATTGTGCGTGAATCACCTAAATTAACGTTGGCGACTTGATTGACCGCAACCATAGAGCCGTAATATTCAACCATCACATGATCTAATAAGCCTGTATGAGCTCGCCCCGTACGCACCTTGGCTAAATCAGTTTTCAATGCCTCTAGAGCCCTTTGCATTTTCTGATCTACCACTTTTTTAATATCGTCTAACATTTCTTTCTCCAACTTAATACTTATAATTTTTATACATTCACCACTGTGCCGCAGCCTCAATCTTTAAAGCGAAACATTTATGCTGTAACGCTTATGGAGTTACATCTAGGGAGTAACCATCGTACCTTCATCTTCGCCCATCACCACTTTTTTAAGCGCACCTTGTTTAAAAATGCTAAATACTGAAATCGGTAACTTTTGATCTCGACATAACGTGAGTGCTGTTGCATCCATCACTTTAAGGTTTTTATTGATAGCCTCGTCAAAAGTAATGGTTTTATAGCGCATCGCTTCCGGATTGGTTTTTGGGTCGTCGGTATAAATACCATCAACCTTCGTTGCTTTAATGACGATTTCTGCATTCATTTCCATTCCACGTAAAGCAGCTGCTGTATCTGTAGTGAAGAATGGATTACCCGTACCCGCACCAAATATCACTACACGACCTTCTTCCAAGTAGCGGATGGCTTTACCACGAATGTAAGGCTCGGCTACTTGGGCGATGTTTAGTGCGCTTTGTACACGAGCGTTCAAACCAATATTTTTCATTGCATCTTGCAGCGCCATGGCATTCATGACCGTTGCTAGCATGCCCATGTAATCAGCTGTCGCTCTATCCATACCTTCAGCTGCTGGTGCTACGCCGCGGAATATATTCCCACCACCGATAACCACTGCAACTTGAACACCTAAATCAACAACTTCTTTCACTTCGGTAACAATTCGAGTAATGGTGGCACGATTAATACCGTATGCATCATCACCCATTAAAGCCTCGCCAGATAGTTTAAGTAAGATGCGTTTGTAGGCTGGTGTGGCCATAATGTTCCTCTTTTTTAAGTTTGCTTATTTAAGCATAAAACCACTATTCATGGGCAAAAATAAGCGCAATTATTCTTAACTTTTTGCTAAAAAAAATGGACTAAGCCATTCGCTTAGTCCACTATTTTTGAATCTAGCAATCAATCAAGCAGCATTTGCAGCTTGATAATCAGGCTTAGATTTATACTTTTGCAGCAGCAGCTACTTCCGCTGCATAATCTACAACAACCTTCTCAATGCCTTCGCCTACAGTGTACATTGTGAATGAAGCTACTGAAGCGCCTTTAGATTTAAGCAATTGTTCAATCGTCATTTTGTCATCTTTAACAAAAACTTGGCTTAACAAAGTGACTTCTTTTAAGAATTTTGCAACAGTACCGTCAGCGATTTTCTCTAACATAGCTTCTGGCTTACCAGCTTCTTTTGCCTTTTCAATCGCTACACGACGTTCAGCTTCAATCAAGCTAGCATCAATCCCTGAAGCATCTAATGATTTTGGTTTAGCTGCAGCAATATGCATAGCAATATCTTTAGCTAAATTATCATCACCGCCAACCAAATCAACTAACACACCGATTTTGCTGCCATGTACATAACTAGCTAATTTACCTTGTGCAACTGGGCGTACAAAACGACGTGGTGTAATGTTTTCGCCAATTTTACCAACCAATTGAGCACGTGTTTCTTCAACAGTTGCACCACTCATAGGCAGAACTGCTACAGCTTCGATATCAGCGGCAGTGCTATTAGCAATAATGCCAGCCAATTCGTTTACAAACTTCAGGAAGTCTTCATTTTTAGCACAGAAGTCTGTTTCAGAGTTAACTTCAACCATCGCACCAGTTTTACCATCAGCACTGATTGAAATTCCTACTGTACCTTCAGCAGCTACGCGACCTGCTGCTTTACTTGCTTTATTACCAAAACGTACACGTAGAATTTCTTCACCACGTGTCATATCACCTTCTGCTTCAGATAACGCTTTTTTACAATCCATCATAGGCGCGTCAGTGCGCTCACGTAATTCTTTTACCATACTTGCGGTAATTTCAGCCATTTTAAGCTCCTAAATTTCACAAGTCACATTAGATTAATGACTTAGTTTATTGATTTTAATGTTTAATTATTATTTAGAACGTTAATTTCATCAAGTAAGTTCTAAAATTAAAAAAGGGGCTCTTAAGCCCCTTTTAAGGTGTCGCTAATTACGCAGCTGCAACTTCAGCAACTTCTGCAGTCTCTTCACTTGCTGATTTAACAAGCTCAGTAATCACAGAGTTACGGCCTTCTAATACAGCATCCGCAATACCACGAGCATACAAGCGAATTGCACGGCTTGAGTCATCGTTTCCTGGAATCACAAAAGCTACGCCATCTGGTGAGTTGTTTGTATCAACAATACCAATCACTGGAATGCCTAATTTAGCAGCTTCAGTAATCGCACCGCTTTCATGACCAACGTCAATGATGAAAATAGCGTCTGGCAAACCGCCCATTTCTTTAATACCACCGATTGAACGCTCTAATTTTTCAATTTCACGCTTGTAACCTAAAGCTTCTTTTTTACCGAATTTTTCTAAGCTACCATCTTCTAACATCACTTCAAAGTCATGAAGGCGTTTGATAGATTGTTTAACTGTTTTAAAGTTAGTTAACATACCGCCCAACCAACGGTGATTCACATAAGCGCAACCAGCACGGCTAGCTTCTTCTTTAACGATATCACGCGCTTGACGCTTTGTACCAACGAATAAGATACGACCTTTGTTTGCAGCCAATGTACGCACGTGTTTAAGCGCGTCTTCAAACATTGGTAATGTTTTTTCAAGGTTTACAATATGGATTTTGTTACGATCACCGAAAATGAACGGCGCCATTTTTGGATTCCAGTAACGAGTTTGATGGCCAAAGTGAACACCGGCTTCTAACATATCACGCATAGTGACTGACATAATAATTCTCTTTTCAAAAGGGTTATATATTCACACAACTCCAAAAACACCTTAATTAACAAGCGATTACTGAAAAGCAACCGTTATATTTGAGGCACCCTTGATTGGGTTGTATGTAAATTTTAAAACTGCATTTCAAACAATACATTTTTACAAATGTATTTCTGCCAAATTGCAGAGGCGAAATAATACCACTAAGCATATGAGTTTACTAGCTTATTCCTTCACTTTCTTCAACGTGAATCAGACTGAACCTAATTAACCTGAATTTCGTGAGCGGCATTTTAGTTAAAAATACAGCAATCGCAAGGTAAACACTATTTTTACAGTTCTTTTTATCACATATAAAATTGCTTGACTAGCGTATGTTACGTAGTTACTGAAGGAGATTGTAAATGACATCAACACCCCAAGAGCTTGCCTCAAAAGACATCAACACTTGGATTAGCTTTATTCGGAACGCAGAAATTCCTGTTCTTAAGCATACTGCACGAGAAGTCGCACGCTTAAAAGAAGATGAGGATAATTTAAGCGCGCGCGCCATTTCTACCGCGGTTCTGAATGATCCTATGATGGTATTTAACGTGCTCAGCTTTTCCCAAAATCATAGAGGCAAGAAACAGCTGCAAGATTTAGTTCAGGCTGACCAAGCTATATTAATGATGGGAACAACATCATTTTTCACATACCTATCGCCAAAAATTTTAGTTGAAGACATGTTAAAGACTAACCTTCCAGCTTTAATGCACTTACTTAAACTAGTGCGTCGCGCGCATCAAGCCGCTCGTTACGCTGCGGACTGGGCTACGCACCTAGCTGACTTGCATGCCGAAGAGGTGCGTACTGCAGCACTATTACATGACTTATCTGAAATGCTGATGTGGTGCTTCGCACCAGATAAAATGAATGCAATATATGCCATGCAACAAGCCGATAAATCGCTACGCAGTGCAGCGGCACAAGAAGAGGTGCTAGGCTTTAAATTAATCGACTTACAAAAAGAATTAGTTGAAGCATTCCAATTACCCCCCCTTCTCTCCAAGCTTATGCAGGATAATGCATCAGGTGAACAGCGCGTGCGCAATGTCACACTAGCTGTGAATCTTGCACGCCACTCTGCTAATGGCTGGGATGATGCAGCTTTACCAGATGATTACCGTGATATTGCCGAACTTTTACGCATGGATATTGCCAGAGTGATGAGGATTGTTGGAACACCTGCCACTGCAGCGTCAAACATTCCGTAGACATTAGCTAGAAATTAAAATTATGAATAATTGCTATGCTAAAATAAGCTTAATATTCACAAGTTAGCAAGTTCATGGCAATCTCAATCAAAAATCAGCAAGACATCGAAAAAATGCGCATCGCAGGCAAACTTGCCTCAGAAGTGCTTGATTTCATTACCCCTCACGTTGTACATGGCGTAACAACAGACCAGTTAGATAAACTTTGTCACGATTACATTGTTGATGTGCAACAGGCCATACCAGCACCGCTTAATTATGCACCTGATGGACATAGACCTTACCCTAAATCGATTTGCACTTCGATTAACCAACAAATATGTCATGGCGTGCCTAGCGATAAAGCACTTAAGAATGGCGACATTGTCAATATTGACATTACCGTCATTAAAGACGGCTATCACGGCGACACCAGTCGCATGTTTTATGTGGGTGAAGTCACTAACCAAGCCAAGCGCTTATGTGAAATCACTTACCAAGCTATGTGGCTAGGTATTAGCAAAGTTAAACCTGGTGCAACATTAGGTGACATCGGATTTGCCATTCAAACGTTTGCCGAGAAAAGTGGCTATAGCGTAGTACGTGAATTTTGCGGCCACGGAATCGGCAAGGTCTTTCATGAAGATCCTCAAGTGCTGCATTACGGCAAGCCAGGCATGGGTGTAGTACTTAAAACAGGCATGATGTTTACGATTGAGCCAATGATTAATGCCGGCAAGCGTGACATTAAGCACATGCCAGATGGCTGGACTATCGTCACTAAAGACCGCAGCTTATCTGCACAATGGGAACATACGATTTTGGTCACGGAAACAGGCTATGAAGTGATGACTTTATCTAGCGGCTCACCAGCAACCCCAGAGTTTGTGCAAAAACTAGAGTCTTCACAAAAGCCAATCTAACAAAATGCTGTTGGAAGATCAGAAGAGTCAAGTAAATAAGGGGAATGCGCCTGAAAAGAGCAATATTGCCACCCTTCGGCATTATTTGAAAGACGGCTTTCTCGCGTTAAAAACTGACTTCTTAAAAGCGCCTAATAACACTCGTCTCTTTAAGCAACACTGCAAGTTGATTGATCGATTGCTCGTCAACATATGGGAGCAAGCAAACCTAGATAAACGTTGCTGCTTGATTGCTGTGGGGGGGTATGGTCGTGGTGAGCTTTATCCTTACTCTGACATTGACTTACTGATATTAATACCCGAGTCGGATGACCTGCAAGCTAATGCTAACATCAATGCCAAACTTGAAGCACTAGTAGGTTTACTGTGGGATATTGGCTTAAATGTTGGTCATAGCGTACGCAGTTTAAGCGAATGTATCCACGAAGCAAAAAAAGATATTACGGTCCAAACCAACTTAATCGAATCTCGCTTAATTACTGGGGAAGCTAAGTTCTACCAGGAGTTTTTAGATGAAATTAATCACACCCTCAGTAATCCAGCAGCAATAGCTAGTTTCTTTGTAGCTAAGCTAAAAGAGCAAAACAATCGCCATGCGAAATTTAACGATACTGCCTACAATTTAGAGCCTAATATTAAAGAAAGTCCTGGCGGATTACGCGACCTACACATGATATTGTGGATTGCACAAAGTTTGAACATGGCTAGTGCACGCCCATCAGCGGCCAATAACATTTGGACGCTGCTCACCAAACAAAATGTTATTTCAGCACTCGAAGCCAGACAAATCCAGCAACATCAAAGCAACTTGCAATTACTACGCATACGCTTGCATTTCATCAGTAAACGTCGTGAAGATCGCTTATTGTTTGACTTCCAGAACGAATTGGCGGATTCGTTAGGCTACGTTAATACACCTCGCAAACGTGCCAGTGAGCAGTTAATGCAAAGTTATTATCGCAGCGTAAAATTTGTTAGCTTGATGAATGAAATTTTGCTTAAGTCTTTTCAGCAAATGATTGCTATTAATCCGCCAATCATAAAATCAATTAATACGCACTTTGAGTCGCATGACCAATTACTTGAAGCTAAAACGGCCGGGTTACTGCAACAACATCCTTCAGCAATTTTCGAAGCATTTCTCTTGTTGCAACAACATCCAGAGCTCGATGGAATGGGCGCAACACTATTGCGCAACATGCAAAGAGTTAAGCGCTTAGTTAACCGTGATTTCAGGCAAAATTCTGCCAATAAAAAACTATTCATTGAGATTATCTCGCAGCCAAGCGGCGTCAATCATGCACTTCGCGCTATGAATCGTTATGGTATTTTAGGTAGTTATATTCCAGCATTCGGCAAAATTATTGGTCAAATGCAGCATGATTTATTCCATGTATACACCGTAGATGAGCATATCCTAAATGTACTGGCTAATCTGCGCCGCTTTGCAAAGCCTGAGCTTAAACATGAATTTCCATTGTGCAGTAGATTATTTGCAGAGTTTGACGCACCACATTTATTATATTTAGCGGCTCTATTCCATGATATTGCAAAAGGTCGTGGCGGCGATCACTCAACACTTGGCACGGTAGACGCGACTAAATTTTGCAAGCTTCACGGGCTTTCTAAAGCAGACAGCGCATTTGTTGCATGGCTGGTAGCCGCACATTTACAAATGTCCTCTACCGCTCAAAAATCAGACTTATCAGATCCCAGTGTGATCGAAACATTCTCACGCTTTGTTCAAAATGAGCGTCGATTAGTAGCACTGTATTTACTTACCGTTGCTGATATTCGAGGCACAAGCCCATTAGTATGGAACGCATGGAAAGCAAGGCTGCTAGAAAGTCTATTCAACGCCACCAAGCATGCTTTAACCAACCAATTGCTTTACGTTCAACAAGCCATTGCAACACGTAAGTCAGAGGCTGCAGAGCGACTCAATAAATTTGGCTTAAGTAAGCACTCTTATGAGCATTTATGGGAAAAGTTCGGCTCTAATTATTTTATTCGCCATGAAAGCGATGAAATCGCTTGGCACAGTCGCCTTCTAACACCTCATCTAAATACGACACAAGCAATTGTTCGCGCTCGATTAAGTCCCAGTGGTGATGGCATTCAAGTCATGATTTACAGCAAAGATCAAAACGACCTATTCGCAAGAATATGTAACTTTTTTGATCGCATGGGCTATAACATTGTTGAAGCCAAAATTTACACCACTGATCACGCCTACGCTCTAGATAGCTTTATTGTTTTAGATCAATCAGGTAAGTCTGTAAGCTACAGTGGATTATTAAAGTTTATTGAAGTAGAACTTACGCAGAAACTTGATAAAACTCAACCACTAGAGTCACCACTCAAAGGCCGTATCAGCCGCCAAGTAAAACATATGCCTATTTTGGCGCAAGTCACTATTACACAGGAAGCTGACAATAATAATCATAAACTAGAAATCATTGCCAACGACCGTCCCGGTCTACTGGCGAGTTTGGCGCATCAGCTTTTAGTACTTGAGGTTGAACTACATAATGCAAAAATTAACACCCTAGGCAATCGTGCTGAAGACACCTTCTTAATATCCGCAAATAAAGGCCAAAAACTTGATGCCCTTCGCATCATCGCACTGAAAGAAGCTATTATTTCAGAGATTTAATTTTGAGTAACTAATTACCCCTGCCCGCCAAACCAAACATTTAAGCAATAAAAAAGCCTTGAATCATCAAGGCTTTTTTATTTAACAAACTCTCAACTACAATTATGAGTGTTTGTAGTGTTTTTTCAATTGTTTAGTTACTTCCCAGTTTGATTTCAAACCTTTTGGAAACACAACAAAGTCACCTGCTTTAACTACAACAGTTTCGCCGCCAACTGGAGTAACGCGAATTTCACCTTCAAGCAAGTAAGCGCTTTCAGTTGCAGAATCAAAATTCAATGGAAATTTAGATGGTGCGCAATCCCAGATAGACCAGCTAGAAACACCTAGTTCTTTTAATTTAGCTTCAGATGGGTTATGGTCAATGATGATTTGAGTCATTTTTTAAGTCCTATATAAAATGGTTTGATTTAAAAACAAATGCCGCAAGAGGCGGCATTAAAAAATTTGGCGAAAACTACTATTCAACGCCTCCTAAATTGCAACAAAATGCATTTGTCACGACTGTATCTCACAATTATAACAACCAACACAATTATCGTCAAAACTAATAAAAGTTAAATTGGCTTTAATTTTTAATAAAATATTCAATACACTATCGCCATATAACTCTCCTTTATTTTTTATGTATCAACAGAATTTAAAAAGGTAATTTAACGCGATATTTTATTGAGATTATTCTTAAGGCGGTTGTAAAAGCAATAGCGACTAGCGTACTAGGAAGTTCATCTATACCAAAATATAGGCAAATTAAGAATACCGCACTACCAAGCGCGGCGCATGTCGCATAAAGCTCGTTGCGACGGAAAACATTGGGGATTTCGTTGCAAATAATATCGCGAATAATCCCACCAAATACGCCCGTGACTACGCCAAGTAAAATCGAGATATAAAAATCACAGCCTACTTGGTGAGCCATACTGGCGCCTACTGTACTAAATAAGCCAAGACCAAGTGCATCTAATGTGACAAAAACTTTGGTAATAATTGAATTTTCGTAAAACACGGCAGATAGTGGCGCAGCGGCTATTGCAAAACCTAGTAGCATTAAAGCGTAGCCCGAGTGTTGCACCCAATACAATGGGTAATGCCCAATCATAAGATCACGCACGGTGCCGCCACCAAAGGCGGTAATCATGCTTACGGTATAAACGCCGATAAGATCCATACCTTTTTTGCGTGCTTCTATAATGCCTGTAAATGCAAAGGCTAGTACACCAAACAGTTCGACCAAGGCTAGCGCATGGATTTGAGAAAAAATCACTTAGTATTCGTTAGGTGTTTGAAGCTGCATCAGCATTGCGATGGAGTGGATGAATAAACACTGGTACTGCTTTAGCTGCAAGTGGTTTGCGACCACGAATATGGTCTGATATCTTTTCAGCTATCATAATGGTAGGTGCGTTCAGGTTGCCAGTGACAATTTCAGGCATGATAGATGCATCAACCACACGCAAGCCTTGTAGACCATGCACACGACCTTCTGAATCCACTACAGCCATTTCATCATAGCCCATCGCGCATGAGCAGGATGGGTGATACGCCGTTTCACCGTGTTGACGGACGAATGCATCAATTTCGGCATCGGTCTGCACGGCTTCGCCTGGTGAGATTTCTCGCCCTACATAAGGCGCTAATGCGGCTTGTTTCATGATGTTGCGCGTGATGCGTACACCTGCACGAAACTCTCGCTTATCTTGTTCGGTAGACATGTAATTAAACAAGATACTTGGGTACTCCAGAGGATCTTTCGAGCGTATATGTACGTGCCCACGGCTAGGAGAGCGCATGGAACCCATGTGTGCCTGAAAACTATGCACCTTAATCGGATTGCTGCCATCGTAATTAATCGCCACTGGCAGAAAGTGATATTGAATATTCGGCCAAGTAAAACTGTCGTCACTGCGAATAAAACCACCTGCTTCAAACTGATTGCTTGCGCCGATACCAGTGCCAAAAAATAGCCATTCGGCACCAATTAAGGGCTTATTGTAAAGTTTTAAGGCTGGCGCTAATGACACTGGCTGTTTGCATTCGTATTGTTGGTAAATTTCCATGTGGTCTTGCAAATTTGCACCAACTCCGGGCAAATCATGCACCAAAGGAATATCTAAATCACGCAACAAAGCTGCTGGACCAACACCTGAGCGCTGCAATATGGGTGGCGAGGCGATGGCGCCAGCACATAACAACACTTCGCGTTTTGCATTGGCTTGTTGTGGCTTGCCATCACGCAAGTAAGCTACCCCAGTTGCACGCTTGCCAGTAAACAAAATACGATCAGTCAGCGCATGCGTAATAATGGTAAGGTTTTTACGGTCGAGTGTTTGGTCTAAATAGCCGCGTGCAGTGCTAGAGCGCCTACCTTGTGGTGTGGTTGTGCGATCCATAGGGCCAAAGCCTTCTTGCTGATAGCCGTTTAGGTCTTCTGTGCGAGGATATCCCGCTTGCACACCAGCTTCCACCATAGCCGCATAAAGCACATTGTTACCGGGTTTTGGTGTGGTGACACTGACGGGGCCGTTACCACCATGATAATCATTTGGGCCAATATCTCTTGTTTCAGCCTTCTTAAAATACGGTAGGCAATTGAAATAAGACCAATTTTCCAAGCCCTTACGCTTCGCCCACCCATCATAATCTAAAGCGTTTCCGCGGATATAGCACATGCCATTAATCAAGGATGAACCGCCTAAGCCTTTACCGCGACCACATGAAATTCGCCGATTATCCATATGCGGCTCTGGTTCAGTTTCATAAGCCCAGTTATAACGACGGCCTTGTAATGGGTAAGCTAAGGCTGCTGGCATTTGCGTGCGAAAATCTAAACGATAGTCAGGCCCACCTGCTTCTAGCAAGAGTACCGTTACATCTGCATCTTCAGTCAGGCGCGTGGCCAAAACGTTACCCGCAGAGCCTGCCCCGATAATGATGTAATCGAATTCTGAATTTTTACTCATGACTTTCCTTAAAGACAGTACTTTCAATCAATCAACTTGTACTCAACCACTAAAACACAGACGTATAGTTACCCAACTCAACTTGAATAGATTTGACTCGCGTATAGTTTTGTAGCGTCATTAAGCCATTTTCGCGCCCTACTCCCGACTGTTTATAGCCGCCAACTGGCATTTCAGCAGGCGACTCTCCCCATGTATTAATCCAGCAAATACCTGCTTGAAGCTGATGAATTACGCGGTGGGCACGACTGATATTTTCTGTAATCAAGCCTGCTGCAAGGCCGTAGTCAGTATCATTAGCGCGGCGGATCACTTCGTCTTCATTGTCATAAATGAGGATGCTCATCACTGGACCAAAGATTTCTTCACGTACAATCGTCATATCATCCGTGCAATCGATAAACACGGTTGGTTGTAAATAAGCGCCATTGGCATAATCGCCAGTAAGCTCACGCTTTCCGCCAGCTATTAAGCGCGCACCCTCTTTGATACCTAAGTCAATATAACGCAGCACATTCTGCATGTGAGACTGGCTAACCAATGGACCAAAATTAGTATTGTCATCTTGCGGGTCACCAAGGCGGATGCGTGCTACGCGTTCAACAATTTTTTGCTCGAACTCTTTTATATTAGAGCGATGTACAAACACGCGAGTGCCATTGGTACACACTTGGCCAGAACTATAGAAGTTCGCCATCATTGCTACGTCGGCGGCTTTATCCATATTGGCATCTGAGAAAATAATCAAAGGTGACTTTCCACCAAGCTCCATCGTCACATCTTTTAATGTTGAGCTTGAAGCACTCGCCATCACTTTTTTACCTGTTACAGTACCACCAGTGAATGATATCTTCTCGATACCGGCATGTGCGGTTAACCAAGCACCCACTTCGCCACCGCTACCATTAAGCACATTAAAAACACCATCTGGCAAACCTGCTTCAGTATAAATTTCAGCTAGTTTCAATGTACTCAGCGGTGTGACTTCGCTGGGTTTGAAAATCATTGCATTGCCAGCGGCTAGAGCTGGGGCTGACTTCCACAAAGCGATTTGAATGGGGTAATTCCATGCCCCAATGCCAGCAACCACGCCTAGCGGCTCTCTACGGGTATAAGCAAAAGCGCTTTCACGTAATGGGATTTGCTGGCCTTCAAGTGCCGGAACTAATCCAGCGTAATATTCAAGCACATCTGCACCAGTGACGATATCGACATAGCGCGTTTCAGAAACTGGTTTGCCAGTGTCTAAAGTTTCCAATTCGGCCAGCTCATCATTACGCGCACGTAAAATTTCTACTGCTCGTCGCAAAATACGCGAACGCTGCATAGCAGTCATCGCAGCCCAAACACGCTGGCCTTGATTAGCACTGGCAACGGCTAAATCGACATCGGCTTCAGAGGCGACTTGTACATCAGCCAAAACCTCACCGTTGGCAGGATTAATCGTCTGGAATGTTTTGCCACTCGTTGCGTTTATACGCTTACCACCTATATAGAGTTGTTGTAATTCGAAACGTGACAAAATGGTTCTCCAAACTATAATTAATGATTATTGGGCAATAGTAAAAGCCTAAAGAACTCAGCGCCACTTAAATTACGACTTAAAGTTAGTCAAATCCGACTATGCTAAATAAATTAAAAAGGACGCGGTAGCGTCCTTTTTAATTTCAATATTTATTTATCTTCTATATAACCAGTTATTACCAGCTACGTTTAATATAGAACGTAATCTTACTGTCATTGATGACTTTGCCATTATCATCTGTGTAATAAGATGTTTTATGATCACTTCCATCGGTAACACTAGATACTCCTGCGCACTCTTCCACATCAAACGTGTCAGTATAGTTAGCTCCTGCAGTGAATCCGTCAAGCGGTTTTCCACCCGTTGGCAAAGAGAAATTTCTACTTATCCCAATTAAGAAATCTTTTTGATTTAAACAAATATCACTAGAACGTTGATAACCTACTTTGGCGGCAAAATTTAAACCCGCAAATGGCAACTCATGATTATATTTTACCTCATGATATTCAACACCACTTGTATCGGCTGCAGCTTCTGCGGGATTTGGGAATCGACCTGCAGCTGCAGCTGTTCTTGTGTTTCCAATACCATACCAATCGGTAAATGCATGGTAAAACGTATAGGTGAACCCATAAGCAGCTATATTTAAATTACCTTCGAAAGTGTCTTGATTTCTATTATGGTAAGACTTCTCACCTTCTGGATACCACACATAGTTACCACCAATACCCAGTGTAACGGGACCAAATGCATGTGTGTAACCTCCGTACCAGTCAGTTTCCACATGGTTACCAGAACCTAATGGATTTCCACTTGGATCGACGTTGGTAACAGTTCCGGCACCCCCTAGAGTCAATGGGTCAGTAGTCGAAAACCAAGCACCTAAGTAGAAACCACTGCTGTGCGCCCAATCAACACCTCCTTGCAAGGCAGGACCATCACCCCAGTCATTACCACGGCTGATGTAATTAGAATATACCCCAAGGTTATATGTAAGTGTATATGGTGGTGCCGCTTCGGCTGGAGCAGCCGTGACCACATCTTCTGCAGACGCATATACGCAGCTTAATAAAATTGGTGCTGCGCAAAGTGCGCTCACCACGTGACGATTTGTAATCCAACTCAGCGCTTTCATTTGACTCTCCCAAAATATTCAAAAGATAAAACCAAACTGACTATTTATTATATTCAATTATGCAATTTCATTATCAAAGAATACTTCAGAAAAAAATTAGTAATTACGACATTAACCATAGCAAAAACGCCGAGCTGGTTTTTTTATATCAGGATTGGAAATATAATCAATTCAATTATGTTAAGTCTTTAAATGCAATCGAATCTTAGCTGATGTTGAGATTTTGTCATGATGCTTTTCCGTAGAAAATAATATCTATAATTATTATTTCAAAATATTATTTTCAGGACTATTATTGTCTAAAGCTTAAGAAAAATGTGGGATTGAAATAAAGTATACAAATTGTTAAACATTCATTGTGAGTCATCGTGATTGGGGTCGTATGTCTTGTAAAGAAATGTCACAGGTCAGGCATGTTGGGTTCTTGACCCTCAATAATTTCTCTATGATTGCATTTTCGAATGCGATTGAAATTCTTCGCATGGCGAATTACCTGCTTGGCCAAGAAGTGTATCAGTGGTCAGTCATCACACCAGACGGTTTACCTGTTGAGGCAAGTAATGGTTTATCTTTTGCCAAAACCACCATGCTAGATAAAATTGCCATGCCAGACATGTTGCTGGTTTGTGGTGGTGTGGATGTACAAACCGCCGTCAATTCAAGCGTTATCAAGTTAATCACCCAAGCTGGCAAGCAAAATGTATGGTTAGGCAGCTTATGTACTGGTAGTTACGCGCTGGCAAAAGCTGGTGTGCTAGATGGCTATAAATGCACGATTCATTGGGAGAACATGGCGAGCCTGCGTGAGAAGTTTCCATACATCACCTTTATGGAAGAGCTTTTCGTGATTGACCGTGACCGCTGTACATGCGCCGGTGGAACAGCCCCAATAGATTTAATGCTTGCCTTTGTTTTTGCACGATTTGGCAAAAATCTAGTCGCCGAAATTTCAGACCAATTCATGGTGGTGCGTGCACGAGACAGTAAAGATCAGCAGCATATTCCGGTTGCTGCCCGTGTTGGATATAGTCATAAAGCCTTGGTTGAAGTGTCTGCATTAATGGAAGCCAATATTGAAGAACCATTACCGCTGGATGAGCTGGCACGATTGGCAGGATTATCTCAGCGCCATTTACAGCGTATGTTTAACCACACGCTTAATATGAGCCCGATGCATTATTATTTAAATCTTAGGTTAAGGCGTGCTAGATCGTTGCTTTTACAAACTGAGATGTCCATTATGAGCATTACTGTCGCCTGTGGGTTTCAGTCTTCATGCCATTTCAGCAAATCATACCGCACGCTGTTTGGCTACTCGCCAAGCAAAGAAAGACGCAAGAACCAACATACACCTGCCATACACTCACTTACCAGCAACACCAATATGCATTTAAGCCATACATAAAATGACTTTTCACGCATCGTGATTCACATGTCGTGATTAAACAAGATTCTGTCGTAATTCTTTATTTAACTGTTGACTACTCGCTATATTTTACTACTTGTAACAGAACTTTCTTATTAGTGAGAGTTTTAGTGCGATAACTAGTGTGGTTTCACCATGCTGTCTTCTTTGGGTACTATCAATATTACGTAGGAGTTAAAATGAATCACTTTGCAAAATCAGTTTTAATCGCCGCACTATTCCCTCTCGCCTTTACTGCCTGTGGCAAAAAGGAAAGTGAAGTTTCCGCTCCTGCAGCCACGGCAGAAGCGCCGAGTACTGGCGAAGCCGCCAGTTGTAGCGCTGTAAAATTTGCTGATATTGGCTGGACTGACATTACCGCAACCACCGCACTCTCCTCTGTTGTTTTAGAAGGTTTAGGTTACAAACCTGTTTCTACCATTGCTTCTGTGCCTATTGCATTTGCAGGCATCAAAAAGAGTCAGATTGACGTTTTCCTTGGTTATTGGTCTCCTTCTATGACACCTATTGTTGAGCCGTTTCTTAAAGACATTAAAGTACTTGAAAAACCTAACCTAGTTGGCGCTAAATATACTTTAGCCGTACCGACTTACGCCTATGAAGCTGGTTTAAAAAGCTTTAACGATATTGCAAAATTTAAAGACAACCTAGATGGAAAAATGTATGGCATCGAGCCAGGCAATGACGGTAATAAAATCATTGCAGATATGATCACCAAAAATGCATTTGGTCTTAAAGATTTTAAAATGGTTGAATCTAGCGAAGCTGGCATGTTGACTGAGGTCAGCCGCTCAGTAAAAAACAAAAAATGGATTGTGTTCTTAGGTTGGGCACCTCACCCAATGAATGTTCAACAAGACATCACTTACCTGAGTGGTGGTGACGATTTCTTTGGCGCTAACTACGGCGAAGCGAAAGTGTATACCGTCACGGCGTCTGATTTAGGTACGCGTTGCCCAAATGTGAATAAACTCGTCACCAATTTAGAGTTTAATCTAGATATGGAAAACCAAGTAATGCTGCCAATTATGGATAAAACAGTACCGAACGTTGCTGCAAAAGCATGGTTAACTAAGAATCCTGCTGTGTTAGATAAGTGGCTAGATGGCGTAAAAACACTAGACGGGAAACCGGGCTTAGAAGCCGTAAAAAAATATTTAGGTGTTTAATTTAAATACTTTTTTATAACTATTTGCTAAAGCAGATTTTCACACGACAATAATCTGCTTTAGCAAACTTATTCAAAGCGCGAATACAAGCTCAAACGTATTATCTTCTCGCGACAGATTGTTAATTCCCAAAAATCGCTTAACTAACAACATACTACCAACAGTTAGGTGTGCTTTTATGCAAAAAAATAAACCATTTACCACTTCAGTGATACGTGCAGGTATATGCTTTTTAGGCTTTAGTTTGGCCTATACAAGTGCTTTTGCAGAAGATGGCGAAAATGTCGAAAATGCAAATGTTGCGGTTAAATCTCCCTGGAAATTTGGCGGTGCAATTCGTGGTGCATACCAATACGTCAATTACAACAAAGATCGCAAAGGTGAGCTAGAGTTTGATACTTTGCGCGGCGAAATTGGTTACGATGATGGCTCTATTATTGGCTCTGGTCAATTGCGTTATTACCACTATTCTAAGCGACAAACAGGTGGCGATTCTGGCAATATGGTGCTCTTAAACCATTTATGGGCTGGTTACAGATTTAGTGACAAAAGCGAGTTAATTGCGGGTTTAAACTCACATCCGTTTGGACTTTATCCTTATGCGGGAAATAACTTTTTTGAATCTATGGCGTACTATGCGGGTTTTGAAGACACGCAAAGTTTAGGCATTAAATACTCACGAAAAGATGGCGCTTTTGACACACAATTGGCTTTTTATCCATCTGATGGTGGTCATGGTAGTACATCAGATACAAAAAGCAACTTCTTAGAGGATGATTCAGCCCGTTACAGCTTTCACCTCGTCAATGAGCATCAGGAAAAAAATACTGGTATTGCCCGAGTGACATATTCTATGGAACACAGCAATGACGCCAAGTCAGAATTTGGATTATCTTACCTACATGGCGAAGTCGCTAGCACCATCAATCAATCTGGACACAGAGACGCTGTTGCCGCTCACTACGCAGGGGTGTTTGGCAAAGCAGCTGTGCGCTTAATGGCCATGCAATATGACTATGATCTAAACGGCTCACCTACCACATTAGCAGTCGGTGGATTTGGCTTTTCAAACAAATTGGCTACTGAAGGTGAGATTTACGTAGCCAATGTGAGCTACAACATAGGCGGCACCATTGGACCATTTAGTGGCTTTACTGTTTACAACGAGTATAGTTCACTGATAAAACACGAAAGTAGTTTCACCGATTCTTCACAGAACGTAACAGGACTCTCTTTTGGTGCTGGCAAGGTGTGGATTTATGCTGACTATATGTTAGGCAAAAACTCGACATATATGTCTCCTGTATTTTATAACGGTATGGGTGCAGGAAAAGCAACTGACAATAATGGGCAACGCTTAAATGTGAGCGTCGGCTACTATTTCTAAATTCAAGTATTTTCAAATCAAGAGTCACTAACCATTTCAACACTTTGGTCGGTGAGCTTAACCTTATCATAAAGCCCTTTATCACTAAATTATTACGCGTTAATGATTAGGCAAATATAACTAAAACGTCACATGTCGTAAAAAGCCAAGAAACAGTCTGATGTAGCACATTAAACAAAGCGCTGAAACAGCAGAATAACGCTTAACAACTAATGTTTTAAACGATTGCCGGAGGCCGCTTGAAAAAAGATTATTCCATTTGGAAACTACTCTCACAAGGGTTAAAACATCACGAAGGATGGACGCCTGCTTGGCGCAGTCCTGAAGTTAAATCTTCGTATGACGTAGTGATTATTGGTGCAGGTGGTCATGGTTTAGCCACTGCTTACTACCTTGCTAAAGAGCATGGTATTAAAAATATTGCAGTGTTAGAAAAAGGCTATTTAGGTGGCGGCAACACTGCGCGTAACACCACCATCGTCCGCTCTAATTACCTTTGGGATGAAGCAGCCATGCTTTATGAGCACTCATTAAAACTGTGGGAAGGATTGACCGAAGACATTAACTACAACGTGATGTTTAGTCAGCGCGGTGTATTCAATCTTGGTCATACGCTGCAAGACATGCGTGATATTGAGCGCCGCGTGAACGCCAACAATCTAAATGGAATCGACGCCTTGGCGTTGAATGCGCAAGAAGTGAAAGACCGCATTCCGATGATTAATATTTCTAAGGACACGCGCTTCCCAATTATGGGCGCAAGCTTCCAACCTCGCGCTGGCGTGGCTAGACATGATGCGGTCGCTTGGGGTTTTGCCCGCGCAGCGAGTAATTATGGGGTTGATATTATCGAGAACTGCGAAGTAACAGCGATGGATATCGTCAACTCACAGATTAAAGGCCTGCAAACTAGTAAAGGTTATATTTCAACAACAAAAGTTGGCTGTGTGACAGCGGGTCATTCATCCGTGATGGCAAAAGCTGCTGGTATCCGCATGCCGCTTGAGAGTCATCCATTACAAGCCTTTGTTTCAGAATCACTCAAACCTATACTAGACACAGTAGTGATGTCTAACGCGGTGCATGGCTATGTCAGTCAATCAGATAAAGGTGAGCTTGTGATTGGCGCAGGGATTGACCATTACACCAGCTATGCTCAGCGCGGTAGCCCACATGTGATTGAGCATACTGCAGCAGCGATTATCGAGCTATTCCCAATGTTTTCTCGCGTCCGTATGAATCGCCAATGGGGCGGCATTGTTGACACTACGCCCGATGCCTGCCCAATTATCAGTAAGACTAAAGTCAAAGGTTTGTACTTTAATTGCGGCTGGGGTACAGGTGGCTTTAAGGCAACGCCAGGGTCTGGCAACGTATTTGCCCACACCATTGCACATGATGAACCACACCCGCTGAACGCCGCATTCACGCTTGACCGCTTTCATACAGGTCATTTGATTGACGAGCACGGCGCAGCCGGTGTTGCGCATTAAAGCTTAAGCTAAAAAGGAAAAATCATGTTTGTCATTAGATGCCCGCATTGTTTTGAAGCAAGAGAAGAAGAAGAATTTAGCTATGGCGGCGAAGCCTTTGTTGCGCGCCCTGAATCACCAGAAACTGAAAGCGAAGAAAATTGGGGTGATTATTTGTTTATGAAACGAAACCCAAAAGGTTGGCACTGGGAAATGTGGGGGCACAGCACGGGCTGCCGTAAGTTTTTTGTATTAAAACGTAATACCGCAAACCACACCATAGTAGGTGCTTGGACGTTAGCGGAGGCTCGTAAAATTTATGATGCAGAAGAGGCAACAGCATGAGCAACAGAATCAATCATAAAAACAGTCGCGTTGATTTAAACCGCCCACTTACCTTTACGTTTGATGGTCAAACTTATCAAGGCTTTGCAGGAGATACTCTTGCTTCAGCCCTGCTCGCTAATGGCGTAAAAGTAGTTGCTCGCAGCTTTAAGTATGGCCGTCCTCGCGGCATTATTGGTTCTGGTGCAGAAGAACCTAATGCGCTTGTGCAAATCGACGTTGGCGCACGTACCACACCAGATTTAAAAGCCACGCAAGTGGAGTTATATGATGGCTTAGTGGCTGGCCGCACCAGTGGCTGGCCGTCATTAGCATTCGACCTTAAAAGTGTAGGCGGCAAATTTTCGCGTTTTATGCCAGCAGGTTTTTACTATAAAACTTTTAAATGGCCAACTAAGCTTTGGCCGTTCTATGAAGACATTATTCGTCGCGCGGCGGGTTATGGTAAATCACCAGTTGAAGCTGATACGGAAACTTACGACCACCAACACCATCACGTAGATTTGCTTGTGGTTGGCGGTGGTGCGACGGGCTTGCTTGCCGCGCTATTGGCTGGCCGAAGTGGTTTAAAGGTTTTATTGGTTGATGATCAATCTGAGCTTGGCGGTTATTTACTCTCTATGCCGAATGTATTGATTGGTGGCGTAAGTGCAAGTACATGGTCAGCTAACATCATTAATGAATTGCAAAGCTTGTCTAACGTAACAATTCTCTCTCGCACAACGGCTTTTGCCTTGCATGATATGAACATGATTCAGGCGGTAGAACTGCTGCAGGATCATCTGCCTCATGCCGCAAGAAAAAATGCACAACGCCGCGAACGCTTGCATCGCATTCGTGCTTCTAAAGTTGTATTGGCAACGGGTGCGTTTGAGCGCCCATTGGTATTCGGCAATAACGATCTGCCAGGCATTATGACGGCATCAGCATTAACCACTTATTTAAACCGCTACGGTGTTGCTTGTGGTAAAAATGCAGTCATTATGACGAGTAATGATTTAGCCTATCAAGGCGCGGTTGACTTAGCTGTGGCTGGCATTGCAGTCACCGTGGTTGACACCAGAGAACAGATCAACCCTGAATGGGCGGCTAAAACGAATCAATTAGGCATTAAAGTGTACGTTGGTTACGGTATTAGCGAAGCGGTTGGCTCTAATGCAGTACAAGGTGTACAACTGGTTAAATTAGGTAGCTTAAAAAATGTTGTCACAGCTAAAGGCCCTTATGTACCATGCGATGTTTTAGCCAGTTCTGGCGGATTATCCCCTACCGTGCATTTGTTCTGCCACGATGGCGGACGCCCACAATGGGACGAATCACGCTTAGCTTTTGTAGTTTCAGCAAACGGCCGTGCCAAAGATGGTATTTTCTGCGTAGGTGCGATTACAGGTGTGTTTGCCTTACAGGAAGGTTTAGTCAACACACATAACACCTTAGCTGAACTTTTAACCAGCTTAGGTAAAACCATCAACAATTCAGGTTTAGTATTAGAAACCGATGAAATTTCCGTCACTCCAGCACGCCGTATATTCCATGTGCCTGATGGTAAAGATGGACACGGCGCAAAGGCGTTCGTTGATTTCCAGAATGATGTTGCAGTGACCGATATTCAATTGGCTGTACGTGAAAACTACCGTTCAATTGAGCATATCAAACGCTACACCGCACTGGGCTTTGGTACAGATCAAGGTAAGTTATCTAACGTCAATGGCTTTGCCATTGCCGCTGAAGCTTTAGGAAAAACGATTCCAGAAGTTGGCACAACCACATACCGCCCAGCTTACACACCAGTGTCATTTGGCGCTTTAGCTGGCGCACATGTCGGTGACACTTTCGAACCTCGCCGTTATACCGCAATGCAAACAACGCATGAGCAATATGGTGCGGAGTTTGAACCCGTTGGTCAATGGATGCGCCCTTGGTACTTTCCTAAACCGGGCGAAGATATTCATGCTGCGGTCAATCGTGAATGCCTAGCTACACGTAATAGCGTAGGTATGTTAGATGCTTCGACCTTAGGAAAAATTGATATCCGCGGTAAAGATGTACGTGAGTTTTTAAATCGCATCTACGCCAATGCATGGTCACAACTTGCAGTAGGTAAATGTCGTTACGGCTTGATGTTAGATGAAGCTGGCATGGTGATGGATGATGGCGTAACAGCTTGCATTTCAGACACACACTTTTTAATGACCACCACATCTGGTGGCGCAGCCCGCGTGATGACTTGGCTAGAAAAATGGCATCAAACTGAATGGCCTGAACTAGAAGTGTATATGACTTCTGTAACTGACCATTGGACAACCGCTGCTTTAGTTGGCCCAAAAAGCCGTGAAGTTTTAGCTAAACTTTGCACTGATATCGACCTATCAAAAGATGCATTCAAATTTATGGATTGGCGCGATGGCACAGTTGCGGGCGTTCCTGCACGCGTGTTCCGCATCAGCTTCTCTGGTGAGTTAGCTTATGAAGTCAACGTTGATGCCAGTTATGGTGATTACATCTGGAATGAACTCATGAAGGCAGGTAAAGAGTTTGACATTACACCATATGGTACTGAAACCATGCACGTACTACGCGCAGAAAAAGGTTTCATTATTGTTGGGCAAGATACTGATGGCTCTGTCACGCCGTTCGATTTAGACATGGCATGGGCAGTCGGTATGAAAAAACCTTATAGCTTCCTAGGGAAACGTTCACTTGCTCGATCTGATACTAGCCGTACTGACCGTAAACAATTGGTTGGCTTGCTGCCAGAAGATCCAAACGTGGTATTGAAAGAAGGTGCACAACTGATTAACTCATCAGACATTACACCGCCGGTCGCCATGCTTGGTCATGTAACATCTAGCTACCACAGCGCATTTCTTGGTCGCTCTATCGCAATGGGTTTTGTGATTGATGGCATTAAACGCCGCGATGAAGAAGGTAATAATATTGTTTACGCATGGGCCGAAGGTAAAGCCGTTAAAGTGAAAATCGTTTCATACGTGTTTGTTGATGCAGAAGGAGCCCGACATAATGCTTAGTTCAACTAATAACACCTTAGAATTCAACCCTGTTATGCAATCACCATTGCATCCATTTGGTTTAGCTGCAAAGCAAGAGAAAATCAATGACAGCAAGGGCGCTTGGGTCAATGAAATCCCACTATTAGGCTACATCAGCTTACGCGGAAATTCGCAAAATGAAACATTTGTAAATGCAGTCAAATCAGCATTAAACGTTGCGTTGCCAACAAAGCCTTGCAGCATGATATATACGACATGGGGATCAATCCTCTGGCTTTCTCCAGATGAATGGTTAATCATTTGCAAACGAGACCAGCGCGCTTCTTTGCAACAATCATTGGAAACTGGATTGACTGGCATTCATAGCCAAGTGGTTGATAATTCTGGTGGATACACCACTGTTCAGCTTAAAGGTAAAAATGCCAGCGATGTGTTGCACCACTGCACGGTATATGACTTAAACATGCTACAAGCAGGCAAGGTAGTAGGCACGACTTTCGGCAAATTAAGCTTATATTTACATCAACAAGATGATGGTTATAGCTTAGTGTTTCGTCGTAGTTTTGCAGATTACATCTGGCGTTATCTCGAACGCAGCGCCCTGCCCTATGGCTTTGGCATTGCTCAACTAAACGACGGGCAGTAACAGCATGAACTACAGCGTATTCGAAGTTTTTCGTATCGGTATAGGCCCCTCAAGCTCACACACCGTTGGGCCGATGATTGCGGTAAACCGTTTTCTTTTAGAGATTGAAAAACGCGGCCTCATTAAACAAGTCTCTGAAGTTCAAATTCACTTATTTGGCTCACTGGCACTTACTGGTAAAGGCCACGGGACTGATTATGCCGTCATCGCGGGCTTGGTTGGCGCATTACCGGACCAAGTTGACCCTGCAAGCATCATCCCGCTAGTTGAATCTATTAAGGAAACTGGCCGTTTAATGTTAATGAACACCATTGAAATTCCATTTGATTTCAATAAGCATTTGGTTTTTCATAATCATCAATCATTACCGCAACATCCTAATGGCATGATATTGCAGGCATTTTATGATGATGGAGATTCACTGCATCGCAACTCCTACTTTTCAATTGGCGGCGGCGCAGTGTTGGATGAACAAGAGATTCTCCGCACCTCAAAAACCAGTGCCATCGTTAAAGAAACACCAGCTTCTACGCCGTTCTGGTTTGATAACGCTGCAGATTTGCTGCGCATGGGAAATGAAAAGAATCTATCAATTGCCGAGATCGTGTGGGGCAATGAATTAAGATACCAAAACGCACAAGAAACACGCAGCAAGCTGCTTCGCGTTTGGGATGTCATGAATGCTAGCATCGAACGTGGACTGGTGACAGAAGGCATGTTACCAGGTGGATTAAAAGTAAAACGCCGAGCACATTTACTTTACAAACAAGCCAGCACTGTAGGTGGCAAACTATCGTCAGATTTCCAATCAATGGACATGGTAAGTGCCTTTGCTATTGCCGTGAATGAAGAAAACGCTTGTGGTGGCCGCGTTGTTACTGCGCCAACCAACGGCTCTGCTGGCGTAATACCAGCAGTGTTAAGTTACTTCACACGCTTTTGCCAACAGCAAAGAACCAAAACTGAAATAGAAGACAACATTATTAAGTTCTTACTCACCGCAGCGGGCATAGGCATGCTTTATAAAAAGAATGCCTCAATATCAGCAGCTGAAATGGGCTGCCAAGGTGAGATTGGCGTTTCCTGCTCGATGGCGGCAGCGGGTTTAGCTGCAGTACTTGGTGCCAATAATGAGCAAATTGAAAATGCTGCTGAAATCGCCATGGAGCACAATTTAGGCATGAGTTGCGACCCGATTGGTGGCTTGGTGCAAATTCCATGTATTGAGCGCAACAGCATGGGCGCAGTTAAAGCCATTAATGCGGCACGCTTGGCGATGATGCATGAAGGCGGCCACATTGTTTCATTAGATGCCGTGATTGAAACCATGCGCCAAACGGGAGTGGATATGCAATCAAAATACAAAGAAACAGCGCTTGGCGGATTAGCTATAAATGTCGTCGCTTGCTAGTCATTAATTAAGTCAATGTCCTGCCAAAATCATATCTTACTGTATTAGAAAATACACTTAGAAAGAGTCAAAATGAACCAGACTAAAGCACCGTTCTTTTCAGCATCATTGGCCGAGGCTGACCCTGCAATACAATCTGCAGTCAATGAAGAGCTGTATCGACAACAATCACAAATTGAGTTGATTGCGTCTGAAAATATAGTCTCGCGTGCGGTGCTAGAAGCGCAAGGCACAGTGCTCACCAACAAATATGCAGAAGGCTATCCTGGTAAACGCTATTACGGTGGCTGCGAGTTTGTGGATAAAGTTGAAACCTTGGCAATCGACCGACTAAAACAACTATTCGGTGCTAAGTTTGCCAATGTGCAGCCACATTCTGGTGCACAAGCCAACGGTGCAGTCATGTTAGCCATCGCAAAACCGGGCGATACTATTTTAGGCATGTCATTGGATGCTGGTGGTCACTTAACCCATGGCGCCAGACCTGCCCTTTCAGGTAAATGGTTTAATGCAGTGCAATACGGCGTTCGTCGCGAAGACTATCGTTTAGATTATGAACAAGTTGAAGCGCTAGCGAACGAGCATAAACCTAAAGTCATTATTGCTGGTTACTCAGCCTATCCGCGTGCCGTGGATTTTGCACGCTTCCGTGAAATTGCTGATAGCGTAGGCGCAACTTTGATGGTGGATATGGCGCACTTTGCTGGAATTGTCGCAGCTGGCCGTCACCAAAATCCAGTTGAACATGCGCATATCGTGACATCGACCACACACAAAACTCTACGCGGCCCTCGTGGTGGTGTGATACTGACGAACGATGAATACTTGATTAAAAAAATAAACTCTGCCGTTTTCCCAGGTCTGCAAGGTGGCCCACTCATGCATGTGATTGCTGGTAAAGCTGTTGCCTTTGGTGAAGCCCTTCAACCTGAATTCAAAACGTATATTGACCGAGTGTTGGCTAATGCAAAAGCATTGGGTGAAGTATTAGTTGCAGGTGGAGTTGACCTCGTGACAGGCGGCACAGATAACCACTTAGTCTTGGTCGATTTACGTCCTAAAGGATTGAAAGGCAACCAAGTTGAGCATGCATTAGAGCGTGCAGGTATTACTTGTAACAAAAATGGTATTCCATTTGATGACGAAAAGCCAACCGTGACTTCTGGCGTTCGTTTAGGCACACCAGCTGGTACTACACGAGGCTTTGGCGAAGCTGAATTTCGTCAGGTTGGTGAGTTAATTTTACAAGTATTCGATGGCTTGAAAAACAATCCAGACGGTGACGAAGCGACAGAAAAACGTGTGCGCAGCAAAATATTAGCGCTTTGCGAACAGTTTCCAATTTATTGATTTCAGCGCAAACGTACAGTTAAAAAGTTTATAGTTAATTGATTGATGCACAGGGGAAATTAAATGAAACATTCCACTCCTATCAATAATGAAAATAACATGAGTGATGCTAACGTAGCGACTATGAGCTATGTGCCGAGGAATTATGTTCCGCGTGATTTTTTGACGAATAACCATCTAGCCATAGAAGATGCGATTGGTTTTAATGAGTATGCTGAAGTGCTCTACGAAGCAGGCTATAAATCTGCATACCACTGGTGTGAAAAAGAGGCCAAATTAAATCATTTATCTGGTATCGCTGTTTTTGAGCATTACTTAAATCGCTTGTCTCAACGCGGCTGGGGAGTGTTTAGTTTTGAATCTGTGAATGCCGATACTGGCAATGCTGAAGTAAAACTTGAATACTCTTCTTTTGTGCTGTCACAACCTGAAAAACCTGGAAAACTCTGCAATATGTTTGCTGGTTGGTTTGCCGGCGCAATGGATTGGTGCACCACACGTAAAGGGCATTATGCCTATACCAATTGTGAAGGTATTGATTGCGCAGCCCAATACTGCTCGCAATCAAAATGCGGCGACAGCTCAGAAAGCTTCTGCATTTTCACCATCAAACCATCAGTTACAAATCTAGCAGCTGTAAATCTAGCAGTTACAAACCAAAAAGCCTGACTGGAAAATCTATGCGCTACCCGCATCTTTTTACACCGATTACCCTCAATAAACTAGTGTTGCCTAACCGCATTTACAGTACAGCTCATGCCGAAGTCTATGCAGAAGCTGGCGGCATGCCGGGTGAGCGTTACATTAAATACTACGAAGAAAAAGCCAAAGGTGGCTTAGGGTTAGCTATCTGCGGCGGTTCTAGCCCGGTGTCTATCGATGTGCCTCAAGGCTCATGGAAACCCGTTAACCTGACTACTGATCGCGTCATTGAGCCGCTTTCTCGCTTGGCTGAAGCGATGCATCGCCATGGCAGTAAAATCATGATTCAAGCCACGCATATGGGCAGACGCTCAGCTTACGCAGGCGACCCTTGGCCGCACCTTGTTTCGCCAAGCGGCGTGCGCGAGCCTGTGCATCGTGGTAACGCAAAAGCCATCGAGATTGAAGATATTCACCGCATTATTGGCGACTTTGCAGCGGCGGCAAAACGGGTACAAGCTGCTGGCATGGATGGCATAGAAATTTCTGCGGCGCATCAACATTTAATTGATCAATTCTGGAGTCCACGTACTAATCAACGTACCGATGAATATGGTGGTAGTTTAGAAAATCGCATGCGATTTGGTATGCAAGTGTTAAATGCAGTGCGTGATGCAGTAGGTGCCGATTTTTGCGTAGGCTTACGCATGTGCGCAGACGAATTTCATGATGATGGCTTAGACCCAGAAACCCTTAAAAACATCGCGCAAATCATGTCTGAAAGTGGCTTGATTGATTTTATTAGCGTGATTGGTTCAGGCGCAGATACGCACAACAAAGTAGCTAACTGCATGCCTTCTATGGCGCTACCACCTGAGCCTTTTGTCCATCTGGCGGCTGGCATCAAATCTGTATCTAAAGTGCCTATTTTGCATGCACAAGGCATACGTGATGTGACGCAAGCCGAGCGTATTATCGCCAATGGTTTAGTGGATATGGTGGGCATGACTCGCGCCCATATTGCTGACCCGCATATGATAGTGAAAATACGCGATGGTCGTGAAGATCAAATCAGACAATGCGTGGGCGCAAACTATTGTATTGATAGACAATATTTAGGACAGGATGTGTTGTGCGTACAGAACGCTGCCACTTCACGTGAATCTACCATGCCGCAAGTGGTAACTAAAAACAAAGGTGAAAAACGCCGTGTTATAGTCGTTGGTGCGGGTCCTGCTGGATTAGAAGCTGCGAGAGTCTCAGCTGAACGTGGTCATGAAGTCATTCTATTTGAACGCAATGCAACAGTAGGCGGACAGGTTAATCTAGCCGCAAAAGCACCACAACGCGAACAAATGGCCGGTATTATTCGCTGGTTTGATATGGAGACAAAACGTTTAGGCGTAGACCGCAGACTAGGTGTTGCGGCAGATGCAGCAATGATACTTGCAGAAAAGCCAAGCATTGTCGTATTGGCTACAGGTGGCAGCAGTCATAGCGGACAAGTGCCCGCTTGGGGCGTGGCAGAAGGTTTGGCTGTGAGCTCATGGGACATTTTGTCTGAACGTGTGGCGCCTGGCAAAAATGTACTGATTTACGATGGCATAGGCACACACGCTGGTTTTGGCACTGCAGACTTTATGGCAAGTCGCGGTAGTCAAGTAGAAATCGTCACACCAGACCCCAAAGTGGCTGACGATGTAGGCGGCACGACCTTTCCAATTTTTTATCGCCGTTTATATTCTCAAGGCATCATCCCTACTCCAAATTTTTGGCTAGATAGCGTGTATGCCGAAGGAAATAAAAAAATCGCTGTATTACGAAATGAATACACTGAAACGCTGGAAGAGCGCGAAGTCGATCAAGTGGTCATAGAGAATGGCTCTACCCCTAATACTGAAGTCTATTGGGCATTAAAAGAGCTTTCCAAGAATCACGGTCAAACAGATATTAAAACTCTATTTGATGCTCAACCTCAACCTGCACTTGGGCAAAAGTTGAATGATGACGAGTTCCTACTTTTCCGCATTGGCGATTGCGTGTCTATGCACAATATTCACGGGGCTATTTACGACGCACTGCGCCTCTGTAAAGATTTCTAGCAATGACTTCTAGCAAAGATTTTTAATAGTGTCTATTCAACATCTCATCACCTTACTTTTCTGGCTAGCTACGGCAACATTGCTGATTGGGCTATGGCGGCGTTCGCAGTTATGGCGTCAAGGTCAGTCTGCGGATTTTTCATGGATCAATTTACTTGCGATTCCTAAACGCTATTTTGTCGATTTGCATCATGTAGTATCGCGTGAACCTTTTATTGCACGCACTCATGTTGCCACGGCTGGTGGCGCTGTAGCTGCGTTAATTCTAGTAGCTATCAACTATGGCTTAATGCTGTATTGGAATGCGCTAAACTGGGCAATATTAATCGCTACAGCCATCATGCTGGTAGGTGTGTTTTTTGTATGGTTGCGCCGTCGCAATGCGCCTAGCCGACTATCTCGTGGCGCTTGGAGTCGTTTACCCTACTCACTTACTGCCTTTGCAATTGGCTTGTTGGTTATAAGTTTACCCGTATCTGTTCTAGCAGGCAGTGTTGCAGTATTTGCATTGATATTATTAATGGCGGGCTCAGCAGAGTTGGCGCTAGGCATAGGTTTAGGCGGGCCTATGAAGCACGCGATTGCCGGGTTGCTGCATTTAGCTTTTCATCCTCGTCAGCAGCGTTTTAGGGGTGAGTTATCTACCGCGCTTAAACCAATCGCTTTAGAAGCTATCACTCTAGAAAACCAAGAATTCGGCATCAGCAAACCTTCAGACTTCAAATGGAACCAATTATTAGGTTTTGATGCATGCGTACAGTGCGGTAAATGCGAAGCAGCTTGCCCCGCCTTTGCTGCTGGACAACCACTTAACCCTAAAAAGCTGATTCAAGACTTGGTCGTTGGATTTTCTCATGATGAAAAATCCAACGGTTCAGACGCCAAATTTGCAGGCAGTCCTTATCCGGGCATGCCTATTGGCGATCATTTTGGCAGCATACACGCACCCATTGTGCCCTCATTAATTGAAGCAGAAACCTTATGGTCATGCACGACTTGTCGAGCCTGTGTGCAAGAGTGCCCGATGCTCATCGAACACGTCGATGCAATTGTCGGTTTAAGGCGCAACCTCACACTGACAAAAGGTGAGCTTCCGGGTAGCGCACCTCAAACATTGGAAAATTTACGGCAAACAGCTACAGTGGGCGGGTTCGACCGTAAAGCTCGCTATTATTGGGCGGTCGATTTGAATGTTAAGACGATTGCACCCAACATGCCTGTTGACATACTACTGGTCGCAGGTGAAGGTGCTTTTGACATGCGCTATCAGCGTACTTTACGCGCTTTAGTCAAGTTGCTCAAAGCCGCAAAAGTTGATTTCGCCTTAATGGGTGAATATGAGCGTGACACAGGCGATACCGCAAGGCGGCTTGGTGATGAAGCAACGTTCCAGAAACTAGCGAAACTCAATATTGAAACATTGAACTCACTCTCGTTTAAACGCATCGTCACCGCAGACCCACATGTTCTTCACAGCCTTAAGAATGAATATGCCGCGTTTGGTGGAAATTACGAGGTATTACATCACTCAACACTTTTAGCGCAACTGGCTGCTAGCGGTCAGTTGAAACTAGGTAAGTCAGATGAAACGCGCAAGCTGACGTACCATGACCCATGTTACTTAGGACGCTACAACGGCGAAACAGAATCGCCACGTGCCTTACTAAAAAGTATTGGTATTCAAGTTAACGAAATGGAGCGTTCTGGCATGCGTGGTCGCTGTTGCGGTGGTGGCGGTGGCGCACCATTAACAGATATTCCGGGCAAGCAACGTATACCTGACATCCGCATCGCTGATGCAAGAACCATAGGTGCGGAAGTTGTTGCTGTGGGGTGCCCACAATGTACGGCTATGCTAGAGGGTGTTGTCGGCAACCGCCCTGAAATATTAGATATTGCACAACTGCTTGCGTCTACTTTGGAGCTGGAATCATGAGCACCAGCAAAGCAAAGCGTATTAACCCAAATCGCATACTTAATACCACTCAAAATGGTATTAAACGCATTACTTTGTCAGCACCTAAAGTTGCGGAAAATATTCCAGAAGTTAAGCCGCTTCGTACACCAACTAAGCCCAAAAACTTCTTCTTAACTGTGACCCATGCGGATAGAGGTATGCTTGATGACCATGCCCACCAAGTAATTGCCACCGCAGCGATTTTAGCTGACAAAAAAACTGCCGTTGTGGCGTTAGTATTGGGTGAATTGCGTGAAGATATTGCCCGCCTCGGAGCAGATAAAGTGATAGTAAGACCTGAGTTTGATTATCAAATTTTTCAGCCAGATGCAGAGTTGGCCTGTGTACTGAAGGTGATTGATTCAGTAAAGCCTTCACGGATTTTCACGCCTGATAATATGATTGGTGACGGAGAGTTAGGAAGAAGATTAATTGCCACTCAACCGTCAAAATCAGCAGCCACACATGTCATTGAAATTGACAACAAGCATGTGGCGAGTTATCAAGCTGGCGGCAGTCGTTTAGCATTTGCTGATTTACCAGAAATTATATTATTAGCCGCTAATACGACAGAAATCAACTTACCTTTTGTAGCATCGGCGATACCTGACGAACAGTTAAAATCCACAAGCTACACATTTAAAGAGTCAAACAGCGACTATAAAAACTTAGGCATGCTACCCGTCGCCTCAGCGACGATCGCTTTAGAGGAAGCCGACTTTATCGTTTCTGCAGGTAATGGCGTGAGCAATGTGGCGACATTAGAAACTTTAGCGCGTTCGCTAGATGCTGCAATAGGCGCCAGCCGGGTGGCAGTGGATGACGGAAAGTTTCCGCGTGACAAGCAAATTGGCGCGAGTGGTAAAACTGTCAGTGCAAGCGCTTATCTGGCGATTGGCATTTCTGGCGCAGTGCAGCACCTACAGGGCATAAAAGACTGCCGTCATGTGATTGCCATCAATCGTGACAACAGCGCCCCCATTGTGAAGCGTGCAGATCTTACGGTGATTGGTGATGCGGAAGAAATCATGCAAAGCCTCATTTTAGCTATCGCTGAGGCTAAACAAGCCACGTCTAATCAAACTATGTCTAATCCAGTGAATTAACGATATGAGTTCTATTCAATGAATATTATTAAGCACATTACAACATTGGTTTCAGCTGGCCGACATCCTGTGAGCGGAGAGCCACGCCACTGCCATAACGATAGCCTTGCTATGACTATCGGATTAGACATGGCAAAATCAATCTCAGCAAAACACCATGTACTGCATGCAGGCAACCCAGACAACAAAGCCTTAAGCGAGTACTTAGCGCTTGGTGCTGGTCAAATCGATGTGATTCCCATCTCAGACGATACTGATGTCGTAGATTGCTTAGCGACTCAATTAAACCACGCCGACCTAATTTTAACAGGCAGTCGTGCGGAAAGTGGTGAGGATAGTAGCTTATTACCTTATTTATTAGCTGAAAAAATTGGCATACCGTTAGTAGTAAATGCATTAGCCATTAAAGTGAAGGCTAACACTATTGAGGTGCTTCAATTCTTGCCTAAGGGAAAACGCCGTCATGTCACAGTGAAGTTGCCAGCAATTATTGCAATTCACCCGCTAGCACCCGCTAGTTTGAAGTTTTCATATGCGCG
This sequence comes from Methylotenera versatilis 301, assembly GCF_000093025.1. Classification (GTDB taxonomy): domain Bacteria; phylum Pseudomonadota; class Gammaproteobacteria; order Burkholderiales; family Methylophilaceae; genus Methylotenera; species Methylotenera versatilis. The sequence continues at coordinate 1,436,313 of NC_014207.1, read as the reverse complement.
TCAGATTTCAGGTGCAATAAAAACATTGCCAGTGCCTTACACCTCAACTTCAACAAGTGTCCATAAGACGCAGTGGCAAACACTAGCGTCGATACGCAAACCAATCAAACTAAAAGCACCTGAAAATAAATCAGGACATGACCGCATGATGTCAGCCATTTCGAGTGAAAGCAAAGGTGGCGCTGTCGTAAATAATGGAAATTCTGTCGAAAAAGCACAAGTTATTCTGGGCTATTTGCGTGAACATCGTCTTATCAACTTTTAATGTAATTGAACGAAAATTAAGCTAGGAAATTTCATGACTATTTCATCAGACATCCAAAAAATGATTACAAATCGTCTCAAAGGACATTCACTCAATGCGCCGTTTTATTTGAACTCTGATATTTTTAATTTAGATGTCGCTGCGATTTTTTCCCAGCATTGGATCTATGTAGCAGTAGAACCAGATATTGCAGAGCCAGGTGATTACATTACGGTTGATGTGGGCAGTAATTCAGTGATTATCGTGCGCGACGATGACATGAACATTAAAGCGTTTCACAATGTATGCCGCCATCGTGGCTCACAATTATGTGACGATGCCAAAGGTAGCGTAGGCAATATAGTGTGCCCGTATCACCAATGGACTTATGATCTAACTGGCAAACTTATTTATACCGAACACATGGGCGAAGCCTTTAACCCGAATGACCACAACCTAAAATCTGTGCATGTGGGTAACGTAGCTGGTTTGATTTTCATCTGCTTAGCTGACGAACCGCCTGCCGATTTTGAAGAAATGCGCGCTGCAATGGAGCCGTATATCGCACCTCATCGAGTTGCAGATTGCAAAGTGATTTGGCAAGAAGATATTGTAGAAAATGGCAACTGGAAGTTGACCATGGAAAATAACCGCGAATGTTATCACTGTGTGGCAAATCACCCTGAACTCACTATTTCACTTTATGAGTATGGCTTTGGTTATCAGCCTTCGCCAGCTAACGCAGAAAAAGTACAAGAGTTTCGCGACCTGATTGAGACAGAAGGTAAACGTTGGGAATCCTGCGGGTTACCCTCTGCTGAAATTGATCTGCTGGACTCTTGCGCAACCGCTTATCGCACTCAGCGCCTGCCACTTGATAAAGCAGGTGAATCACAAACAATGGATGGTAATGTCGCATGTCAAAAACTACTGGGCGATTTAACCCAGCGTAACTTAGGTGGATTGTCGTTTTGGACACAACCTAACTCATGGCACCACTTTATGAGTGACCACATTGTGACTTTTAGCGTATTGCCGATTGATGCTGAACACACCTTATTGCGCACCAAATGGTTAGTACATAAAGATGCTGTTGAAGGCGTAGATTACGAAACGAAAAAAATCACTGAAGTTTGGCAGGCAACTAACAAACAAGATTCAACTTTGGTTGAGCGCACTCAACGTGGTGCAAATAGTGAATGGTATGAGCCAGGACCTTACTCACCTTATACAGAAGAATTAGTAGAGAAGTTTACCAATTGGTATATACAACGCTTAGAAGCAACGCTGGAAAAACCTGAATTCATTAAGAAACAAGCCGCGGCTAACTCTAAAACCGTGCCGATTATGGTGTGTCGCTAATGAACTCAAGGAATACGCCTCAGCTTTGGGACGCTAACTTGCCACAATGGGATAGCGACAAGAACAATGTTCTAGTTTGCTGCCAGATTAGGCAAGAAACGCATGACGTTAAAAGTTTCTTCTTTACGCCGCAAGAAGCCAGCGTATTCAAATTTCTACCTGGGCAATTTATCACCCTAGAACTTACCATTGATGGCGAAATCATCAATCGTAGTTATACGATTTCATCTTCCCCAAATCGCCCACACGTGATTTCGATTACCGTTAAACGTAAGCCTAATGGCATCGTATCAAATTGGTTACATGACAATATGAAAGTTGGCACGCCAATATCGGCGTTAGGGCCAACGGGCGATTTCACTTGCGTGCTTCACCCTGCGCAGAAGTATCTATTTTTATCAGGCGGCTCTGGTATTACGCCGCTTATGTCGATGGCACGCTCTTTTCATGAGCTAGCCGAAGATGCTGATGTTGTATTTTTGCATAGCGCAAGATCACCAATAGACATCATTTTTAAGCATGAGCTTGATTTAATGGCGTTCAATCAAACGCATTTCCAACCAGCATATATTTGCGCAAAAGTCGATAAATCGCCCAATTGGCGTTTACAGCCTGAGTTTATCACTGAGGGAATGCTGACTACAGAGAACCTAAAACTTAGTGCTCCAGACTTTCTAGAACGTGAAGTGTTTACCTGTGGCCCAGCGCCGTATATGGCTTCAGTGCGGAATTTACTCGCTACTGCAGGCTTCAACATGGCGCATTACCATGAAGAAAGCTTTACTTTTGACGAACTGCCAGTTGAAACGCAAGCAGCTGTTCAAGCTGAAGAAAACGCTCATCATAAAGAGACTGAATCACACCACAATAATGCACAAACTTTTTCAGTTGAATTAAGCAAAAGCGGCACGACCATTCAGTGCGCACCAGACCAGTTTGTTCTAGATGCTGCACGTGCAGCAGGCCTAAGGCTGCCATCATCATGCAGTAAAGGCTTGTGCGGTACTTGTAAAAGTAAGTTAGTTTCAGGTCAGGTGGATATGAAACATGGTGGCGGGATTCGTCAGCGTGAGATAGATCAGGGCATGTTTCTACCCTGCTGCTCTAAACCTTTAAGTAATTTAGTGATAGAAAAGTAGCGTGATAGCCGAATAGATAATCGAGAAATAAATTTTAGGTTAAAACCATTATTTAGCATTTTAGGAATAGCTTCATTTTTGTAGTAAAGGGGAAATAAGATGGGGGTCATACAATCTGCAAATACACCGACAACTGAAGCAAAAGTGGTCGTCAGAAATCTGCATAAAGTGTTTGGTAATAAACCTGAAGTTGCGTTACAGATGTTGAAAGAAGGATTGCATAAAGATGAAATCCTCAAAAGAACTGGACAAGTAGTTGGTGTACAGGACGCCTCTTTCGAAATTAACAAAGGTGAAATCTTTGTCATTATGGGGCTTTCTGGTTCAGGAAAATCCACCTTAATTCGACTACTTAATCGACTCATCGAGCCGACTGCCGGCAATATTATTGTTGATGGCGAAGACGTCGCAGCAATGAGCAAAGACAAACTGCTTAATTTACGTCGCAAAGACATGAGCATGGTTTTTCAGTCTTTCGCCTTACTACCGCACCGCACTGTAGTCGAAAATGCAGCATTTGGACTGGAAATCGCTGGTATCAATCTGGCTGAGCGTGAGCGTCGCGCTATGGAAGTGCTAGAGCAAGTTGGTCTTCATACTTTTGCCAAACATTTACCCTCTCAACTCTCTGGCGGCATGCAGCAACGTGTTGGACTTGCACGCGCACTTACCGTAAACCCTTCACTCATGTTAATGGATGAAGCGTTTTCTGCATTAGACCCTTTACGCCGCACTGAAATGCAAGATGTGCTGATGAAGCTTCAACAAGAACAAAAACGTACCATTGTTTTTGTTTCTCATGATCTTGATGAAGCGCTTCGCATCGGCAACCGTATTTGTATTATGGAAGGTGGCCGCGTCGTGCAAGTCGGCACTTCAGAAGACATCCTTCAACGTCCAGCAGATGACTATGTAAAAGCATTCTTTACCGGTGTGGATGTTAACAAATACCTCACAGCCAAAGATGTGGCACAAAAAGAAGAAGTCACCATTTTTGATCGCCCTGATGATTTGGTAGCGGGGTTCAGTGCAGCACTTGCTCGCATGCGTTTATTTAACCGTGATTACGCCTTTGTACTAGATGAACTGCAAAAAGTAGTAGGGGTAGTTTCTGCAGAGTCGTTGACCAACTGTATGAATCAAAAAGGTAAAAAACTGCGTGACGCGTTATTGCCAGGAGACTTTGCTATTCCTGGGAAAACGCCTGTGAATGAAGTCCTGAATAAAGTGGTTGGCTGCGCCTGCCCGCTCCCAGTCATTGGTTACAGCGGCGAGTATCTGGGTGCAATCACTAAAACAGTCTTACTGCGCAAACTATATAAGGAGAAAAAAGCATGAGCTATAAAATCCCTCTAGGTGAATGGGTTGCGGGTGCGGTAGGCTGGCTAGAAGTTAATGACCATGGCTTATTTAATGGCATGGGTGCCATTATCAATAGCTCAACCGCAGGTATTGAAAATGGCTTGCAAGCCATCCCTTTTTGGCTGTTCGCCATCCTATTTATAGCAATAGGCTATTGGCGACTTGGCTGGAAGTTTGGTTTATTCTGCGCGGCATCACTGTGGTTAATCGACAATATGGGCTTTACCGCTCAAACATTAGTTACACTTGCGCTCATCATATCCGCCACATTAATTAGCCTAACGGTAGGTATTCCGCTTGGAATTTGGGCGGGCAGGAATGATAAAGCTGAAGCCACTATTCGACCCGTTTTAGACTTTATGCAAACAATGCCAGCATTTGTTTACTTAATTCCAGCGGCAATGTTCTTTGGTTTAGGTCGAGTACCAGGCGTGATTGCCACCGTTATTTTTGCGATGCCTCCAGTGGTTCGACTCACGTCACTAGGTATTCGTCAGGTAAATAAAGAGCAAGTAGAAGCCGGTATTGCTTTTGGTTGCACGCCAACACAATTGCTTATGAAAGTACAAATACCAAGCGCGATGGCAGCCTTGTTTGCTGGCATCAATCAAACCATTATGATGGCATTATCTATGGTGATTATTGCCTCTATGGTAGGCGCTGGAGGCTTAGGTAATGACGTGTTATCTAGCATTTCACGCTTAGATATTGGCTTGGGATTTGAAAGTGGCTTAGGCGTAGTGTTGCTAGCTATTATGTTAGATAGAATTACTGAAAGCTTTGGGGTAAAACGAAAAGCGAATAATGGTTCGAAGTAATTCCATTCAGAGGTATTTGAGCTAATTAATGATTAAAAACTGCAGGAATTTGACCTTAACTTTTGCGTAAAGGCTCAAGTAATGGTGATAAACCGTTATGGTCAATTTCTTGCATTAAAGCCAACAATCGACCTAATTCATTTTTAGGAAAACCTTCACGCGCAAACCAATTAAGGTACTGTCCAGGCAAATCTGCAATCAGCCTGCCTTTGTATTTACCGTACGGCATATTTGTTGTGACTAAGCGTTGTAAGTCGTCGGGATTCATATTCACTTTAACATTGGTTTTGTTGGCATTATAACCCGAGCTAAAACAACAATCTGTTTTACATCCATAGGCTTTTTGCAGCATAATTATCCATATTATTGATGTTTTGATACATCAACCCAAGCCGCAGGATAAAGACCGATGATAAGCTTAAAATCAACACTAGTACCCCTATTCATTTTGCTGTGCCTAATGACCTCAATCCCAGTACTGGCCAAGGATGTTGCTCTAGAGCAAGCCAGCGTCACGGCAGCACGACAGGATTACGATAAAGCTCAAACAGCTTATGATGACGTGAGCTATGCGGTCAATTTACAAGAAAGTCGCATCAAAGATGAGCAGGCGCGTTTAAAAGAGCTACAAGATGAACAAGCCGCAAAAAAAGTGAAACTAACAAATGCAAAAGCATTACTAGAGCAAAAACAAAAGCTGTTAGACCGCGCATGGAATAGCAGTAAATAGTAGCGTCGCGTTTGTTCACTTAATATGAGCAACAACCTGGCTCTTAACGGAGTCGGAATTTACCATCACCAGTCAGCAACTTAGATTTCAAGGCAAAACCCCTCTTTATTCTCACAATTGAATTGTTATCAGCCCGTTTATATTTGAGCCTGTACGAATATAAATGAGGTTTAAATGGCACGTCCTGAAAAGATTCGCCTTGGTGAGATCCTAGTTCAGCAAAATTTAATTACTGCGGATGATCTAGAAAAATCACTGGATGAGCAAAAACGCACCGGTCGCAAGCTGGGTCGTATTTTTGTGGATAAAGGCTACGTCACAGAAATGCAGATTTCTGAGGCTTTGGCGCGTCAGTTAAAAGTACCATTTATAGACTTGCAGCAGTTCAGCACCAAACCTGAAGTCATCAATAAACTACCTGAAGCGCAAGCGCGCCGCCTACGCTGCGCAGTGCTTGCAGACAAAGGCAGTAGCTACTTAGTCGGCATGGTAGACCCTACCGACCTATTTGCTTATGACGAATTAGTACGTTTGCTACACAGAGATATTGAGCTAGCCGTTATTCAAGAAAGCGCCCTACTACTTCTGATTGATCGTAACTATCGACGTACTGATGAAATTTCAAATCTAGCTTTAGAGTTAGGGCAGGATTTAGGCGAGTCAGCGATTGATTTTGCCGCGATGGGCATGGGTGGCAGTGCTGAAGAAGCGCCTGTTGTTAAGCTATTGCAAACCATTTTTGAAGATGCCGTTCAAGTTCGCGCTTCTGATATTCATATCGAACCACAAGAGCAACGATTACATATCCGCTTTAGAATTGATGGCGTGATGCATTTGCAAACCGAGGCAGATTTAAAAATCGCATCGGCCTTGGCATTGCGCTTAAAACTGATGTCTGGATTAGATATTTCAGAAAAGCGCTTGCCACAAGATGGTCGCTTTGCAGTCAAAGTGAAAAATCAGCCAGTTGATGTGCGTATTTCATCGATGCCAACGCAATATGGCGAAGCGGTTGTAATGCGCTTATTAATACAAAATACCAGCGGATTCTCTTTAGAAAAACTCGGTATGCCTGCTGATATGCTGGCACGCTTCCGCAAGCTGATTCATCGACCCAGCGGTATGGTGCTAGTCACAGGGCCAACGGGTAGCGGAAAAACCACTACACTTTACGCAGCGCTGAATGAACTAAATTCAACTTCAAACAAAATTATCACCGTTGAAGACCCAGTTGAATATCGTTTGTCAGGTATTAACCAAGTACAAGTAAATGACAAAATTGATTTAACTTTCTCACGTGTGCTGCGTTCAACCTTAAGGCAAGACCCTGACATTATTTTAGTCGGCGAAATGCGCGACCAAGAAACCGCACAAATTGGCCTAAGAGCCGCCATGACAGGTCACTTGGTGCTTTCTACCCTACACACGAATGATGCTATTAGCACGCCTATTCGTATGATCGATATGGGCGCACCACGTTATATGGTGGCGATGTCGATATTAGCTGTAGTGGCTCAACGCCTGTTGCGATTAGTGTGTGAAGGCTGTGCCGAAACTTACACACCAGAACCATTCGAGCATGCATGGCTAAAACATGAGCTTGGTAATACTGTAGAACAACATCGTTATGTGCATGGCAAAGGTTGCAGCATGTGTAACGGTACAGGCTATCAAGGTCGGGTAGGTGTTTACGAGCTGCTAGAAATGAATAACCAACTGATTGACGCCGCTAGCAACCACGACCCTAATCATTTTATTAAGCTTGCCAGAGAACATATGGCAGATAAAACGCTGCGTAAAAGTGCCGTAGATTTAGTGATTGCAAAACGCACAACCATTGCCGAAGCCATGCGCATCAGCAATCAGTTTGAAGAATAGGCTTAGGAAAACTAGATGCCATTTTTCACATACAAAGGTCGCGATAAACAAGGCGCTTTAGTGCAAGGCGTATTGGAAAGCCCAGACAGCAGCACGCTGGCAAGCCAGCTATTTGGCCTTAATATTACGCCTATAGAAATTCTGGCTAAAGAATCCATTTCAAGTTCAAAAAATATTTCGATTCAACTGTTTGAAGAGAAAATCGAAACAATAGATGTGATGTTGTTTAGTCGGCAAATTTACACCTTGCTGAAAGCTGGCATTCCCATTATGAATGCTCTGAACGGCTTGCAGGCTTCTACCAACAACCAGACTTTCGCTAGTGTCATTGGTAATATTCGTGAAAGTTTAGGCAGCGGACGCGAGCTTTCATCCGCCCTATCACAGCATCCAAAAGTATTTTCTAGCTTTTATATCAACATGGTACGCGTGGGTGAAACTACAGGTATGTTAGATACCGTGTTCTTACGCTTATTCGATCACCTTGAGTTCGAGCGCTTTATGCACGACCAAATAAAATCTGCTCTACGCTACCCTACTTTTGTCGTCATAGCGATGGGTATTGCTATCGTTGTGGTGAATCTATTTGTGATTCCAGCATTTGCCAAAGTATTCCAGAGCTTTGGTGCTGAACTACCTTTAATGACCAGAATTTTATTAGCATTTTCAAATTTTATGGTCGCCGCTTGGCCATATTTATTGGTGGGCATTATCGGCGCCGTCTTTTTATTCCGCTCTTATATCGCGACTGCTGTCGGAAAATTCAAATGGGATAAATTTAAACTTGGTACACCACTTGCTGGCAAGATTATTCATAAAGCCACCATGTCTCGATTTGCCAGAAGCTTTGCATTAGCCAGCAAAAGTGGCGTGCCTATTACCAGCGGGTTAAAGTTAGTGGCGCAAACTGCCGATAACGATTATATCGCAAGTAAGATTGAGCAAATGCGAGAAGGTGTCGAGCGCGGCGAAAGCATCTTACGTACTGCAACGAACAGCGGAGTATTCAACCCAATTGTATTGCAGATGATAGCCGTTGGCGAAGAGTCTGGCGCGCTAGATGACTTGATGCAGGAAGTCGCCGATATGTATCAGCGCGATGTTGAATACGAGATTAAAACACTAGGGGCGCAGATTGAACCGATATTGATAGTGTTCTTAGGCGTAATGGTGCTGATATTAGCGCTGGGTATTTTCTTACCGATTTGGGATTTGGGCAATGTGGCGCTACACAAAGGCTAAAGCTCAAACTGTAAAGATTTAAGGTGGCTGCACATTTATCAAGGCATGCCCCAAGTACGCATCGTTTCGACTTTGCTGTCACGGTGACTGTGATTGCGATACTGGCGACCTTGTTACTAGGTTATTTAAACAAGGTGCAACAAGATATTGAAAGACTGGTTGTTGAAACAGAGTTAAATAGTTTTCGCTTAAGTTTGGCTGAGGCTTGGGTGCACAAAAGCATCAAAAATCAGTCTATGGACAACGCAGCATTACAAAATAGCAACCCAATGTTGCTAATGGCTGAAAAGCCAAAGAACTATATAGGAGAGCTTTCAGAGGCGCCGAGTAACAAGAAAGAAATTTGGTATTTTGATACCACAAAGAAACAACTGATTTATGTATTTAATGATGGCAGCCTTGCTAGATATAGCTTCAGCAAAACATCTGGGCAGGCAAAAGCCTCATTATTAACAGTAGGTGGTTTAGATTTAGTAAAAAACGTACAGAAGTAAATTGATAGATTTTTATTTTTAAAGGACACACCATAATGAACAACACTAAACACTTTAGCGCATTTAATCTAACAAAGATTAACCATGCCAAGGGTTTCACCTTAATTGAATTGATTGTGGTGATTCTAATTCTGGCTATTTTGGCAGCCATCGCCTTACCACGATTTACTAATCTACAAAAAGATGCGCGGATTGCAAAACTTAATGCCGCTAGAGGCAGCGTTGCCGCCTCTTCAGCTTTAGTGCATGCCACCATACTGGCTAGAAACAATTTAGCTGATGCGGCTGCTTGCCCTGGCGGTGGCGGTACTGCAGACAACACCACTAATGTTTGTACTGAAGCAGGACTAATTGGCGTCGTATTTAGCTATCCAGATGTAACCACTATCGGCACAGCAGGCTTGTTGTCGGCTGCAGGTCTAACTACTTCATTTAACCCAACTTTGGCTGAACTGAATGGCGATGGCTATAACTACACAGAAACTGGCACAGTTGCGACTTTCCAAATTCAAGGCGCACCGACTCCAGCTAATTGCCAATTCACTTATACAGAGCCAGCCTCAGCCAACACATCACCAGTCATTACGCCAGCTGTGACAACGGGTTGTTAATGTTACAGATTTTTTAGTTGATTTAGATTTAACGCGTAAATGTAGTCTAATTTTTATATTTTTTAAGGAGTCATTAAAATGAAACAGCAAAAATTTGGTTTTTCAAAATCAGGTGCAGGGCAATCAGGTTTTACATTAGTTGAACTTGTAGTGGTAATTGTGATTTTGGGTATTTTGGCGGCCACGGCTTTGCCAAGATTTATTAACTTGACTAATAGCGCTCGTTCAGCGTCTATCAATGGTTTAGCTGGCGGAATGCGCTCAGCAGTTGGTGTAGTTCAAGCGCGTTATTTTGCTGCTGGCGGTACTGGTACAACAGCAACAATGGCAGACGGAACATCAGTTACAGTTACAGCTAATACTGGCATTCCAACCACGGCTGGTATCGCACAAGCGCTTCAATCAACCGATGGGTTTACTCCTGGTACAGCTGCAGCTGGGGTTATCAAATATGACTTTACAACTGCGGTAGCGAATTGCTCTTTAACCTATGATGATGGCACTACAACAGCTGCAAATGCAGGTAAGGTTGTAGTAACATCATCTGGCTGCTAACACTTAAAAAACGCTATGCAGCGAGAATCTGGATTCACCATAGTCGAGCTTGTCGCTGTGATAGTCATTACGGGCATTATTGCCGCTATTGCAGCGCCTCGCTTTATTGGCGTAGATGCTTTCGATGCACGTGGTAGTTTTAGTACCTTGGTTTCTGCTTTACGTTACGCACAAAAAACCGCAATCGCGCAGAGAACGACGGTATGTATGAGTGTTGATACAACAACAAAAATTGTGACTTTAACTTATCGTAATTCAGCAGATTGCAGTTTAGCTTCAACTGGCACAGTGACTGATCCTGCTACCCAAGCAGCCTACTCAAAAACATTGTCGAATAATGTAACTATCACTGCACCTGTTAGCACCATAGGTTTTGATGGTTTAGGCAGACCAGTGCCAAACGCTGCGGCTACCTTTACCATTACAAATGCCGTTGTACCAGGCGAATCAATACGTGTGATAACTGTAGAAGCAGAAACTGGCTATGTACGTTAATCGAGAAAAACGGTTTCAACTTGGCGTCACATTAGTCGAGCTGGTCGTGTTTATGGTCATTGTTAGCGTAGCTTTGGTTGGCGTACTTAAAGTGCTTGAAATCACTAATAAAGGCAGCGTCGATCCGCTAGTACGTAAACAAGCTATTTCAATTGCAGAATCACTTTTACTAGAAATAGAACAACAATCGTTTACGTTATGCGACCCAGAAGACCCCAATGCCGCAACCGCCGTAACAACCGCTGACTGTACTGGTGGCGCAGCTTCATCTCAAGATAAAGGCGGTGCAGCACTCACCAGCCCTAGCCCCAATTCAGAAAGCCGTTACAGCGCCATCAATCCTTTTGACAACGTGGCCGATTATGGTGGATTTGCCATGCCAGATGCTAACTGCGCTGGCATTTGCAGCCCAGGTAACAGTACTCCATTAGCTGGGCTAGGCGCTTACAGTGCAACCGTAACTGTTACCCGTGTAGGTGGCGCAGCGCCCTTTGCAGGTTTTCCACTAAGTGCGGTATTGCAAATTGCAGTACGTGTAACGGGACCAGCGAATACCGATGTGACATTAACAGGCTATAGATTTAGATATGCGCCCAATATTTAAACCGAACTCAAAAAGCTATGCCGGCTTCACATTAGTCGAAATGGTCGTGGTCATCACTATTGTGGGAATTCTTGCAGCAGGTGCGGCTTTGTTTATTCGCAACCCTACCCAAGCATTTATTGATAGCGAAAATCGTGCTAATTTAACCGATCGCGCCGATACAGCTTTGCGTCGTATGGCGCGTGATATTCGTAATGCTTTGCCAAACAGTGTACGCACAAATGTTAATGGTGCCGACAGCTTCATAGAATTCGTTCCCGTGAACTCAGCTGGTAGATATCGCGCGTCTGTTGGCGCTTCCTCCAGCGACAATCCACTGGACTTTTCTCTTTCAGCAGATACTTTTGATGTACTCGGGCCAAGTGTGTCGGTATCTGCTGGTGATAAATTAGTAATTTACAATTTAGGCATTCCAGGTTCTGATGTCTATGAAGGTACGAATAGTCGTGCCTTACAAACAACGGGAAACCTCAGCGTATTAAGCTTTAGCGGTGGTACATTTCCACAAGAGTCGCCCTCTAGCCGCTTCTTTATCGTTTCCACGCCAGTTTCGTATGCTTGTGATATGACGAATAAAGTGCTTTTAAGGTATAGCGGCTATGCTACTCAAGTTAACCAGCCATCCACTGTTGCAGCTCTCAACGGTCTTGCAACAGCTAGAATACTGGCAAATGGCTTAACCACATGCCAAGTGAATTATGTGCCCGGCGTTTTACAAAGAAGTGGCGTCATCACAATCTATCTAGGTTTTACACAAGATGTTGCAACTGTGACTTTAATGCATCAAGTCAATGTGGTGAACTCGCCATGAAATCAATTAAACAACAAGGTTTTCTTCTGCCTGCCGCAATATTTATATTGGTAATTTTAGCGGCTCTGGGCGCTTATGCACTGAATATTACCAGCGTACAGCAAAATACTTCTTTGCAAGACACTCAAGGCACCAAGGCCTATCAAGCCGCTCGAGCTGGGGTTGAATGGGCTGCCTACCAAGTATTGAATCCGGGCAGCACCGCCTTAGTAAACTGCCCCGCTAGCCCTACTGCGCTGAGTATCGATAATTTTGTAGTAAGCGTTACGTGTGGTAGATCTGCCGATTACAACGAACAAGGCACAGACCATACCATTGCCATGTATGACATTAGTGCTACTGCAAGTTTCGGTGCAGTTGGTACAGCTAATTACATACAGCGACAAATACAACTCACCGTAAGCAAATGTCTAGGCACGGATGAAGTGCCTAACTACCAATGTAATTAAGCCACTGTAATTAATCGAAAGCATCCAATAAGCGCGCTAAATAAAGCCTAAAACCACCTTTAATCCAACAATTAAATTTATTAAAACGCTACATACTCTACCTGTAGTGGGAAATTTATATGAAGGATTGTGGGTATTAATGAAGGCTTTGTGGCACATTAGGTTAAACAGACAACCAGTTTTATATTGGTGTACCGTCCTATTGATAGTGAGTACGCTATTCGTCGTAAGCATTGCCCATGCCGCTACCTACGCCTATCTAAATGATAACTTTAGCTATGACACACCAACCGCTACCGCAACCAGTGTTACTTGGCACACCACTAGTCCAAACCCAGCATGTACGGACTTTCCTGCGGGGGATGATGACTGGGCTGATGTTACTTTTCCTACGGGATTTACCTTTACATTTGGTAGCGTTAATTATTCCAGCGTACGTATTTACTCAAACGGCATGCTGGCATTTGGTACAGATACCTCTGGTTATCATCGTACCTATACGAACGTAGCTTTACCCATTAGCACTGCGGCCGCAGCATACACAGGATGTACAACTAGTGGCACCCCTAAAAACTTAATGGTAGCGTACTGGACTGACATCGTGGCAGGTACGGCAGATAACACAACAGGCGCAGCCGTTAAATATGAACTACTCACTGATTCTGACGGTAAAAAGCGATTTGTTATTTCATGGAGTAATGTCAAACTTTACAACCAAACGGCGCGCTACAACTTTCAAATTGCTCTGTTTGAAAGTAACACTGGCGTGAATGGTAACTTTAAATACAACTACACCACAGGCAGTAGTGATGGTTCAGCCGCAACCGTTGGGGTTCAACTCACGACAACAGATTCAACCCAATATGCTTTTAAACAAAATTTTATTGATACGACAAACGGCACTACTATTTTATGGTATCCCGCCAATCAGTTAGCGGCTAAAACTGCAGAATATCGGTTGGATGAGAGCATTTGGCTCGGGGTAGCTGGCGAAATTAAAGACACATCAGGCAATAGCCAAGATGCTTCGCGCGTGGGAACACCAACTAGTACAGCGTCGGGAAAGCTTTGCCGTGGCGGAAGTTTTACCAGCAATGTATTAAACACAGTGATAGATGCAATTGCTACGCCTATCACGCCCGCAGGTACAGGTTCTGTTGATTTCTGGTATAAATCTAATGTGGCTTGGAATGCAGCGTCGTCAGACGCGATGTTGTTTGATGCAACCAAAGTTGCCGCACAACCATTTTTCTTAGAGAAATTAACCAGTGGTAAGTTACGCTTTGTACTCACAGATAGTGCTGGCGCTGTACGTATAGCCGAGGCAACCACTGCCAGTACATTTGCAGCAGGTACATGGCATCATGTAGGTGTTAGCTGGAATATCAAAGTTGGTACCAATCAAACTGTACAACAAATTTTTCTGGATGGTGCATTAGTCACTACCAATACCACCACCCCGTTTCGTACAACTTCTAGCGGCAGTATTGCTGCGCTAAGTACCATTTATATCGGCGACAACCGCAGTAGTGGCATCACACCTGCTAACGGCTCACCCAATAGTGCAAATGGCTTTATTGATGAAATATATATCTACGCAAAAGAGATAAATGCAACCCAAGCCGCCGCTGATATGGCCATTACGCGCACGACTTGCACCAGTTTAGATCATTTCCACATCATGCATGCCGGGCAAGTGGTAGGCTGCAATGCAGCAAATATAGTGATTGAAGCACACGATGCGACACATGCTTTATTCAGTCTTGCAGGTACAACCATGCAGATGTCTACCAGTACGAATCATGGCACATGGTCTAGCGTATCCTCCATAAACCCTGTCAATGACACTGGTGGCGGTACTGGTAATTACACGTTTAGTAATGAATCTAGTATCACTTTAGGACTCACCAATGGATTCATTGAGGCATTGAATATCAATCTTTTATCAGGCTCAATTACAGAAAAAACTGGTACTGGCGCTGTTTGTTTACCAGTTGATTACACATCAGGCACGACTTGCGATAGCAATCTAAACTTTTTAGAAGCTGGGTTTCTGCTTGACGTTCCTAATCATGTATCAGAAACAAGCCAAACACTTTCTATTAAAGCCGTAAAAAAGGCCGATAACAGCCTAGTTTGCACCCCAGCATTTGCCAGCGTCAGTAAAAGTATTAGCTTTACGTGTGCTTATACCAACCCTACTACTGGTACATTACCTATTAGAATCAATAGCAATGCACTTAACAGTAGCAATAGCACTGGTGCTGCTTGTGATAGCACTGGTCGAGCTGTTAGTGTGGCATTTGATGCGACAGGTAGCGCAACAGCAACACTGCAATATGCAGACGTAGGCAATATGACATTGAATGCAAAATATTTAGTCGGTGGACTCAATATGGCAGGTACAGATACTTTTATTGCGGCACCAGCAAGCTTTGCTATTACTGGTGTTACGGCTGCACCAATTAAAGCTGGCAATAACTTTAGCGCTACAGTCACGGCAAAGAATGCAGCTGGCGCTGCTACGCCAAACTTTGCTAAAGAGAATGTTGCTGAAGGTGTCAATTTAACATTTACTAAATGCCAACCTACTGGTTCTGCTGCTGTGAATGGCAACTTCACTGGCGCTTTAGGTGCATTTACTAATGGTGTCGCAAGCAGTAACACGCTCAAATGGAGTGAAGTAGGTAATATTGACCTCTCCGCCACACTCACTAGTGCTAATTACCTTGGTTCTGGGCTAACGGCTACTGGCAACACAGGTACTGGCGGTACAATGTGCAACAGCGCAGGCAATGTTGGCAGATTTACACCTGACCATTTTAATACAGTAGTCACGCAAGGCTGTAACACTGGTAGCTATACTTATTCTGCACAGCCATTTACGGTGCAAACAATTGCCTTAAATGCTGCTGGCGCAGTCACCATAAACTATGACGGATCAAGTAATACTAGCCCAAATTTTGCAAAAGCAACCGCCCTTTCAGATGCAAGCGGCGCTACTGTAGGCACCTTGAATAATGCCGCAATTTCTTTAAGCGCATATTCAGCGGGAATAGCAACATCAGTAACGCCTAGCTACACATTTACTAGCAAACTTACAGTGCCAACCGCCATAAAACTTCGCGCTACAGACATCGATAACATCAACTCATCTTTAGCTACCGAAGGCACCGCTAATATTCGTAGTGGTCTCCTGCGCTTACCAAATGTGTATGGATCAGAGTTACTGGCGTTACCGGTGCCTGTAGAAGCCAAATACTGGAACGGCACGTCGTACATCAGAAATCAGCAAGATAGCTGCACTATTCTTCCCGCCGCTAGTATCTCGATGAGTAACTACCGAAACAATCTAACGGCTTGTGAAACGCAACTTGGTTATAGCAGCGGTAGTGGTGCATTAGTCAACGGAGTCTCCAAACAACTACGGTTAACTAGACCCGGTTCTGGTAACAATGGAACGGTAGATTTAACCTTAAATCTTGGCAGTGTAAGTGCTGCACCAAATAATAAAACCTGTACAGGCGCCGCAGAAACTAATGCCGTCGCCAGCGGATTATCGTGGTTTGGCACCAATACAACATCGCGGGCAACATTCGGTATATATAAAACACCGGTTATTTACCTTCGTGAAAATTTTTAATAGTAATTTTAAGCAACGAATAGAGATACTCACTATGCGACTATTTTCCAAGAAAAAATCACCAGGCTGGTTTGCAGTTCGTAGCTCTGAATACGGCACTTGCGTTGCGCATGTCATCAATTCAGAAGCCAAACCCACCGTTGAGTTCAGCGCCATTCAGCAAGAAAGCTTAAAAGACGACAATGCCGTTAAGTCTATGGCTGCAAATTTAAGCATGGCGAATCTGCATTGCTCATTATTACTCCAGCAAAATGAATATCAGCTATTTCAAATTGAAAAGCCTAACGTGCCAGCCGAAGAGCTAAAACAAGCCATTAGCTGGAAGCTTAAAGACATGATTGATTATCCTGTAGATCAAGCCACAGTCGATGTAATTGATATTCCAGCCGATCCACATAATGCGAATCGGCAATTATACGTGTATGCAGTTGCAGCGAAAAACAGTGTGATTGGCGGCTATATGACACGACTCATAGAGCATGCAGGTGCTGGCCTAGAAGCCATTGATATTCCGGAACTGGCTCAGCGTAATGTTGCAGCATATTTAGAGCAAGAAGGTCGTGGGTTGGCCATGCTTTCCATCAACAACCATGGTGGCCTGCTTACCTTTACATCTGGTGGTGAGCTTTACCATTCCAGACGAATTGAAATAGATACCAAGCAAATACAAGACGAGAATAATAGTGAGCTTAAATCCAGCACTTTTGAACGCTTATCACTTGAGATTCAACGTTCGCTAGATAATTTTGAACGACAATTTCCCTATATCACCATCAATCGCCTTGTACTGGCACCATTTATGGGCCGTGAAGATTTCTACGATTATTTAAAAGCTTATCTCTACATACCAATAGATCGGTTTGACTTGTCCGACGTATTTGAATTTAAAGACCAAGCCAACCTAGGTGATTTATCCATGCAAGCCAGCCTGCTACCTGCGCTGGGGGCGGCATTGAGAGGAGGTTCGTCATCATGAGTCAGCAGATTAACCTACTAAATCCATCTCTTATTAAACAAAAGGATTTTCTAAATCCTAATACTATAGTGATAACGCTTGGGGTTTTATTGGCATGCATGTTGGGATATTACGGCTATGCGCAAAAACAATTGTCTGTGTTAACCACACAGCACAGCCAAATAGCACAAGATTTACAGGCAACACAAACAACATTGCAGCAAACGACTTTGTTACATACGCCACATGCGGCGAACAAAGCCTTAGTAGATCAAATTGCACAATTGGAACAAAAAGAAGCCATGCAACAGCACATTTTGCAGACTGTGAACCAAAGTTCAGCGACACCTGAAAAAGGTTACGCGGCTTTGATGCGTGCCTTTGCAAAACAAAGTCTGGATGGTTTATGGTTAACTAGTTTTAGCATTGATAGTGCGTCTGAACAGCTTAATATCAGCGGCCGCACGCTACAAGGCGACCTTGTACCAGAATACATTGCAAGATTAGGTAATGAACCTGCATTAAGAGGTAAGTTATTTTCTGCTTTAAATATGAGTCTGCCCAAAGCGACTGCTACAACAAACACAGCACCAGTTGCAGCAGCATCCACAACAACTTCAGCGAACACCGCCGCCTATATCATTAAAAATGGTGTTTCTGCTATGCCAGTTAATATCACAACCCCTACAGCGACTATTCAAAATAGCGAACCTAAATATATTGAATTCTCACTGCAATCTACAGACGATAAATCAGCAGTAACTAACGCGGATAACAAGGCTGGAGGCAAGCTTTGAAAAAAACATGGCTAAGCTTAACTGCTAAGTTTGATGCGCTTAATAGACGTGAGCGTTGGATGGTGGCTTGTGCGCTATTTGCAGTCGTATTTGCCGCGATTAATAGCTTGTTAATCAGTCCAGTGTTAGCTCGTCAAAAAGTAATAAATACCGAATTGGCGGCTGATCAAGCACAGATTCAAAACTTAACTCAACAAATCAGCGTTTATACAAACCAGACTGTGATTGACCCGGATGCGAGTAACAATCAACGTATTACTGAGTTAAATAGCCATCTAAAAACCCTTGAAACCCAATTAAGTGGCTTACAAAACACGCTCATCAGCCCAGACAAAATGCCTGAATTGCTTCGCAGCTTGTTGAAAAAGAATGGCAAACTCCAATTGGTTGAACTAAAAACACTACCAGCTAAAGGCTTACTTGAAGCTGAATCTGCAGATAAAAACACTGCCGCACCCACAGTATCTCCAACTGAAAATAACAACACAAACAAAGCAGATACAGGTAAGCAAGAGTCACCTGTATTCAAACATGGCGTAGAGATTACCGTTGAAGGTCATTACTTAGATCTGCTTGAGTATGTTTCTGATTTAGAGAAAATGCCTTGGCATGTACTTTGGAGCAAAGCGGCATTGAATGAAGAACAGCCAATCGGCAATGTTTGGCCGACCAACCGTTTAAAACTCACGGTTTACACTTTAAGTTTAGATAAAACATGGTTAAGCATATGACATTAAATACCGACAAACACTTAGCGCATCCTGCGCATAATCCACTGAAACTATTACTTAGCGTTTCATGCGGAATGTTTCTGCTGATGATGGAAGGCGATGTGAATGCTGAGGCATTAAAAGACCCTACTCAGCCACCTGCCTCATTATCAGGTGAAGTTACCAATGAAAATGGTCAGGCAGCTGGCCCAGTGTTGCAATCTGTGATGTTTGGTTCGCAATATCGCGCAGCCATTATTAACGGCCAAAAGATCATGTTAGGTGGTAAGTACGAAAGTGCAACCTTGATTAAAATCAACGAACGTGAGGCTGTATTACGTAATTCTGATATGTCTACACAGACTCTGGCAATGGATTATGCAATGGTAAAAAAGACTAGACCAGCGGTTCAGAGTAAACCAATAGCATCGTCTACAACTAAAAATTGAATGAAGTAATTGAGAACAACATCATGCAAAAATTACCAATACGATTATCAGCATTACTCACTTTAATACTGAGTCAGGCAATGTTGCTAAGTGGCTGTGCAACTACTGAACCTCAACATAACGCCACGCTCAATAAAATTAAAAGCGAGTTAAAGCAGGCTGCAGAAGTGAAAGCACCTGCAGCTACACCTAAAGCGATTAATGACGCGCTATTACCGCCTTTAAAAATTGCCATGCCTAAAGCTTCAGCTAAACAACTGGAACAACGTTTTGATTTAGTCATCAGCAACGCACCTGCCAGCCAAGTATTGATGGGCATTGTGAGCGGCACGCGTTACAGCATGTTAGTTTCTCAAGATTTAACTGGCCTGATTTCAGTCAACCTTAAAGATGTCACTGTATTTGAAGCGCTTGATTCGCTACGTGAGTTGTATGGCTATGAATACAAAATAGAAGGCACTCGTATTTTTATCGAGCCGCAAGCGATGCAAACTCGCGTATTTCAAGTGAACTATATTGTCGGTCAACGTAAGGGCTCATCTGACACTCGCGTGACTTCTGGCTCGGTGAGCGATGGGTCAAGCTCTGGTCAAAGCACTGGCTCAACGACAACGACTAATTCAAGCGGCTCTGCTAACCGAGCTTCTATGATTAGCAGCAGCATTGCTACAACCACTAATAATGACTTTTGGAAGGACTTAACTGATTCGCTCAATGGTATTGTTGGTAATGAAAATGGTCACCGTGTAGTCGTCAACGTGCAATCTGGCGTGATTATGGTACGCGCCATGCCAGCTGAAGTACGCAATGTGGAAGCATTCTTACGTTTGATGCAAGTCACCATAGAACGCCAAGTCATATTAGAAGCAAAAATTATGAACGTGCAACTCAACGACCAATCTCAAAGTGGAGTGAACTGGTCAGTATTTGGCAAAAGCGGCTCGAATACTGGCATTGTTGGCAACTTGAATGCCAAAACAACTTTAGGCCGCGCCGGTAATGGTGACGTTACTAGTGGTGATTTAAGTGCATCATCTGGCAACGTGATTGCTAATACAGCCACCACTGCACTTGGCGGCCCGTTGTTTGCTGTAGCCCTACAAGGTGCTAACTTTGCCGCCCTGCTCTCATTCTTAGAAACACAAGGCGATGTACAAGTACTTTCTAGCCCTAGAATTGCGACAATCAACAATCAAAAAGCCGTGCTTAAAGTTGGTACAGATGAGTTCTTTGTGACTGGAATTTCATCCAACACGACCGCTTCAACTGGCGCAACAACAACATCGCCCGAAGTGACACTACAACCATTCTTTTCAGGTATAGCTTTGGATGTCACACCGCAAATTGATAAAGACGACAACATCATCTTGCATATGCACCCTTCTATTAGCCAAGTGACCACTGTAAATAAACAGCTGAACCTTGGCGGCGTTTCTGGCAATATTAACCTTCCGCTTGCTTCAAGCAACGTCAGCGAAACCGACAGCATCGTGCGCACCCATGACGGGCGAGTGATTGCCATTGGCGGTTTAATGACAGAGAGCTCAATCAGCAATAAATCTAAAGTGCCAGGCTTAGGTGACATTAAAGGCGTAGGCAATGCCTTCCGCCAAAAAGGTTCAACATCCAGCAAGACTGAATTGGTGATCCTACTAAAAGCGACCGTTGTGCAAGGCCAAGACAGCTGGAGTAACGATGTTTTATCTAGCGAAAAACGTATAGAAAATATGCAGAGTAGCGAATATATGCAAAACACTGGCAACGTTGCACAAACGTCGACTGTGAGCGAATAAATGATGTACCTAAAACATTTTGGCTTAAGCGAAGCGCCTTTCAGCATCACGCCTGATACCAGCTTCTATTTTGCATCGCATAGCTACCAAGAAGGCTTGAATACATTATTATTCGCCATTCTTTCTGGCGAAGGATTTATCAAGATTACAGGCGAAGTTGGCACCGGCAAAACGCTGCTATGTCGCAAGCTTATGTCCAGCTTAGATAGCAGTTTTAAAGTGGCTTACGTACCAAACCCTTATTTAGAGCCACAATCATTATTGATGGTATTAGCCGAGGAGTTAGGCATAGCACTACCCACTGCGGTTACACAGCACGCCTTGTTAACCGCACTGACACATGCCTTGCTAGACTTTGCTCGCAAAGACATCAAAGTAGTCGTTTGCCTTGATGAAGTGCAAGCGATGCCTATAGAAACACTTGAAGCTTTGCGCTTACTCAGCAATCTTGAGACTGAAAAAAGAAAGCTACTGCAAGTGGTGATTTTTGGTCAACCCGAGCTTGAAGTTAAGTTAAACCATGCGTCTATCAGACAGCTAAAACAACGCATTACTTTTGAATATCAATTAGATAGATTAAGTCGCGATGAGATGCAATATTACCTAAATCACCGGTTAATCATTGCAGGTTACCAAGGTAGCCGCATGTTCAGTGGTGCCGCGCTTACACTCTTATACTTCAAGTCTAACGGCGTGCCTAGATTGGTCAATATATTGGCTCACAAAGCGCTACTAGCCGCTTATGGCAAAGGTAAGCAACAGGTAGGCTTAGCCGAAGCGTTTGCAGCCATTTCTGATACTAAATCGATAGAGTCAACATGGAGAAGATTGCGTTTACACGGCTTTAGCTTATCTCTATTTTTATGTATTTGCGGCAGTGCATTTTTGGTTTTACCAAAATTTAGTTAACAAACCTATTAATATTGAAGACTGAACATGAGCTTAATTAATCAAATGCTAAAAGACCTGGAACAGCGCGGCGCTGGGTCTAATGACGCGAAAGAAATGATTATATCCAGTCCAAGCGAAGCGCTACAGCCAGCTGTAATCACACCTTATACGAGCCAGCACTATCAAGCTAAGCATGGCGTGCCGTTTCTTAAGATTAGTGGGCTAATGGTATTATTAGCTGGTGGCGCTTATTTGTGGGTACAAAGCGCACCTGCGCTATCTCACAGCATTGATCAGTTAAAAGTACAAGCAACGCCACAAGCAGTGCTGATGCATGCTGATTCAGAAGCAGCTACAAAACCTGCAGAAGACACTAGAACTATTGCTGCTGTTCAAACTACAGATTCAGCATCACCTCCGCTATTTGAAAGCACACTCAGATACACCCCGATAGCCGCACAAACTAACAAGCTTGAAAAGTATCCTCAAAAAGATAAAGTCATCGCAAATGTAATGCCTGCTGAGTTATTAGCTAGTAGTCCTGCCAATACCAATCAAGCAACTAAGCCAGTTGAACCAGTAAGCTCACAACCTGTAGAACCTGCAAACAATGTAGTGGTTTCTGGTAATTCAGTTGTACCAACAAAGCTTGTTGTTGCAGCAAAATCACCCGCACATTCAAGCAATAGCAGCATACTCAAACAAATTAGCCCTGAACAAAAATCAGGCAATTCATATCGCCAAGCCTTGGCTAATCTGCAACAAGGTCGCGTGGCCGAAGCACAAAGCAACTTAGCACAAGCACTGGAAGCTAATCCAGCGAATCAGGAAGCTAGACAAACACTTGCAGGCTTATTGCTAGACAATAATCGCAATGATGAAGCCAGAGCCACACTTGCTGCAGGGCTTGCAATTGCGCCAGAGCAAACAAATTTTCGTATGGCGCTTGCTCGATTACAGATTGAGTTGGGTGACAAATCTGCTGCGCTGACTACAATGGAACAAGGCCAAGCCTATGCAAACAACAACGCAGACTACCAAAGCTTTTTAGCCACCTTGCTACAACGCGCAAATCGCCATGATGAAGCAATTAGTCACTATAAAACTGCGCTATCTATGAATGCATCACCGAATAACTCCAGTTCAGCAAACTCACTAGTAGGTCTTGGTATTTCATTACAAGCGACTGGTAAACTAGAAAACGCGCAAGAAGCCTTTACACGTGCCCAATCTGTTGCGACACTTAGCCCAGAACTTGCACAATTTATAGATCAACAACTGAAGCAAATTAATCAACGTTTGCAAAATTCAGCAAGCAAGTAAAACGTATTACTAAAAATAACCTAAAATCTACAACAGCATGGTCTTATATAAGACCATGCTGCTTCATTACAATTCAACCCTGAAACGCTCAATATTTGCTTATAAAAATATCAATGCCGATTTGATTGGCTTGCCTTTATTTTAGCCGCTTGCCAGCGCATTAATATTCCACAAAAATCAAATTTTTTACTGTAAAATTCATATCATGGTAATTAAGTTGTGCAGGTGCACGATTCATTTAAACCTACATTCAAAATGCTCAAGCCTGTCGACTACAGGCTTTTTTGTTGACCAAATCTTGAAGAAAATTGATAACGACTGAATGACAACGGCAAATAAAATTGATGTGCTATTAGTGGGTGGCGGCGTGATGAGCGCAACGCTAGGCGTTCTGCTTACTCAGTTGGACCCTACTCTTAAAATCAGGATGGTGGAGCAGTTATCAGAGGTGGCGTTAGAAAGCTCAGATGCACTGAATAATGCCGGTACGGGGCATGCGGGCTATTGCGAGCTTAATTACACGCCACAAGATGTTGACGGTAGCATTGCCATTGGGCGTGCTTTAGAAATTAACGCAGCATTCGAAGTTTCTCTACAGTTTTGGTCGCATTTGGTTGAAACCTCAGCCCTACCCGACCCTAGTCAATTTATTAGCAAAATTCCGCATTTAAGCCTTGTTTGGGGTATAAAAAATAGTGCGTTCTTAAAACAGCGCTACGCCCTACTTAAACAGCATCATTTGTTTGAACATATGCAATTTAGTGAGGACTTTGCTCAACTGCAACAATGGATGCCGCTTATCATGACTGGCAGAAATGCAGACGAAAAGTTAGCTGCAACCTATGTTGAAAACGGCTCAGATGTAGATTTCGGCTCACTCACACGCCATTTAGTTGACTACTTAAAAAAACAGTCAAATTTTAGTTTGCACACCAATACGCAAGTTAAAAATCTAAGCAAAATAAAAGATCGTGCCAAAGATAACACCTGGCATGTCAAATTGCATGATTTCACCACCAAGCATACACAAACCGTTAGCGCTAAATTTGTGTTTTTAGGTGCTGGTGGTGGCGCACTGCCATTGCTACAAAAGGCCAATATTGATGAAAGCAAAGGCTATGGCGGCTTTCCTGTGAGTGGCCAATGGCTAATTTGTCACAACCCTGAAGTCATCAAGCAACATTATGCCAAAGTGTATGGCAAAGCTGCGCTTGGCGCACCACCAATGTCTGTACCGCACTTAGATACACGTGTGATTAACGGCAAACGTGCTTTATTGTTTGGACCATTTGCTGGCTTTACCACTAAGTTTTTAAAAGCAGGCTCTAAATTTGATTTAGCAAAATCTGTCAAAGCCAATAATCTTAAAGCCATGCTAGGCGTAGGTAGGCACAATTTAGCACTTACTAAATACCTCTTGAAAGAGGCTACCCAAACGCATGAGCAACGGATGAATGCGCTACGCGACTTTTTGCCCAATGCGATAAATAGTGACTGGACGCTTGAAAATGCAGGCCAACGTGTGCAAATTATTAAACAATGCAACGAAAAATGGGGGAAATTAGAATTTGGCACTGAAATAGTAGCCGCCAAAGATGGTACTTTAGCGGCTTTACTAGGCGCATCACCAGGGGCATCGGTCAGCGTTAAAGCTATGATTGACGTGCTTGAGCGCTGTTTTAGCCAACAAATGAAGAGTGATGCTTGGCAACAAAAAATGAAAGCTTTAGTGCCAAGCTACGGCGAGTCACTTATCAACGATGCCGCATTATTACAAAGCACTAGAAAAAGAACGCTAAGCACTTTAAAGCTTAGCGCTTAATCACTCTTAATTTATACCGCAAGCAGGCTACGCTGACGCCTAGCTTCATATAAGCAGATTCCGCTCGCAACGCTCACGTTTAAACTTTCAACTGAGCCATACATTGGAATTGTCATTAGCGCATCACAGGTTTCTGCGGTTAAACGTCTAATACCATCACCTTCAGCACCTAACACGATGGCAATTGGGCCATCCAGCTTAGTGTTTATCAATGTACTTGGCGCGTCCATAGTAGTGCCAATGACGAATACGCCAGCCTCTTTCAACTCACGTATCGTTCTCGCTAAGTTAGTCACAGCAATAAACGGTACGGTTTCTGCTGCACCACAAGCAACCTTACGCACAGTAGCATTCAAGCCTACAGCACGATCTTTAGGGGCGATGACTGCATGCACACCCATCGCATCAGCCACGCGCAAGCAAGCACCCAGATTATGGGGATCTTCTACGCCATCCAAAATCAAGAAGAATGGTGGTTCTGTGAGGTCAGATTCTAAAATATCGTGAATATCTTTGTATGGAATTGGCGTATCAACCACACGTGCAATCACACCTTGGTGGCGACCATTCATACCTGCCATACCATCCAAGCGGCTACGCTCAACTTCCATCGTACGCACGCCTGCTGCCTCTGCCATCTTCAGCAAATCTTTCATACGTGCGTCCATGCGGTCGCGATCAATCAAAATCTCTTGCACACTAGCGCCATGCTGACGCAAACGGCTTAATACGGCATGAAAGCCAAATAAAATACGGGCATCGCTCATTTCTTTACCTTATAGTTAATTCTTAACAATTAATTCTTACTGTATGTTTATTAACGTTAAATAATTAACGCTTACTTGTTTTTTTGCTGGCCTTTTTTGACTTAGTCGGCTTAGCTGGATTCTTTCCCGCCGTCTTACTCACCACTTTTGAGCTAGATTTTGACTTAGGCTTAACACCCAAAGTTAATTTTCCACCTGTTTTTGATGCAGTTCTAGGCGTGTTTTTTGTAGCCGGTTTATCGCCAAACTTATCACCAAATTGCGTGCTGGATTTTACAGGCTTTCTATCACCACCGCGCAATTTATTACTCGCTCCCTCTATTGCAGAATTGACCTCAATACCATCATCCAATGTATTGTTTTTATTCATTAAAACAAAGTCAATTTTGGTTGTTTCCAAATCTACGCGTGCCACTTTAATGGTTAGTCTATCGCCTAAACGATAACGCACACCTGTCCGCTCACCCGCCATTTCATGTCGCGCTTTATCAAAATGGAAGTAATCATTACCTAGTTCAGTCACATGCAATAAACCTTCTACATACACGCCATCCAACGCAACAAACAGACCAAAACTGGTCACGCCAGCCACAGTTCCTTCAAACACTTCACCGATCTTATCTTGCATGTAGAAGCATTTGAGCCAATTGGTCACATCACGCGTTGCATCATCAGCACGACGCTCTGTCATAGAGCAATGCACGCCTAAGTCAGCCCAACTACCAGCTTTGTATTTATCACCATTTAAAACAGCTTTAATCGCTCTATGAATCAACAAGTCTGGGTAACGGCGTATCGGCGAAGTGAAATGGGCGTAAGCTTCATAAGCTAAACCGAAGTGCCCGACGTTATCTGGGCTATAAACAGCCTGCTGCATAGAACGCAGCAACACCGTTTGTAACAGCTGCGCATCAGGACGCTCTCTAATGCGCTCTAATAGTTTGCCATAGTCTTTGGCATGTGGTGTGTCACCACCACCTACCCCAAAGCCAAACTCGCCCATAAACGCACGTAATAGCTCTAGTTTTTCAGGTGTTGGTCCTTCATGGATACGATATAAAGCAGGATGCTCGTGCTCCTTCAAAAAATCCGCCGCACAAACATTGGCAGCTAACATGCATTCTTCAATTAGCTTATGTGCTTCATTACGTGTGCTTGGCACAATACGTTCGATTTTGCCTTGCTCATTAAACTCCATAATAGTTTCTGATGTCTCAAATTCAATTGCGCCGCGTTTTTGACGTTGCACCAACATCAATTTGTAAACGCTATTGAGATGCTGCAAATGTGGCATCAACCATGCGTATTCTTGCGCAAGCTCGCCTTCAGGGTTTTGCAATATTTCATGCACCTTGGTGTAAGTCATACGTGCTTGTGAACGCATCACAGAAGGATAAAACTTGTATTGCTTCACAATACCCGCGCCATCAACTTGCATGTCACAGATCATACAGAGACGTTCAACATCAGGATTAAGCGAACACAGGCCGTTAGAAAGCGCTTCTGGCAGCATTGGAATCACGCGTCGCGGAAAATATACAGAGTTTCCACGGTCATAAGCGCCTTTGTCCAAAGCATCATTAGGCTTAACGTAAAAACTCACATCGGCAATCGCCACTACCAAACGCCAGCCCTTACCTTGCGGTTCTGCATAAACTGCATCATCAAAGTCACGTGCAGTCTCACCATCAATGGTAATCAACGGCATTTCACGACAGTCAATCCGACCTTTATAATCTTCAGGTTGAACTAAGCGCGGATAAGCTTCAGCCTGATTTGTTGCTTCACGACTAAATTCATGCGGTAAGTTGTGCTTACGTAATGCAATCTCAATTTCCATGCCACTATCGGCATAGTTACCTAAGATTTCAACCACTTTACCCATAGGCTGCGCTAACGATGACGGCTGTCCAGTTAGCTCAACCATCACAACTTGCCCAGCTTTAGCGCCCATGTCTAAGTGATACGGAATCAAAATATCCAAGTTGATGCGTTTATCTTCAGCCGCAACGATTGTCACGCCGCTAGTCTGCATCACGCGTCCAACAAGCTTTTGCGTGCGACGCTCAAGGACTTCAACGATCTTACCTTCAGGTCTACCTTTTCTATCTAAGCCACTCATACGCACCATAGCGCGGTCGCCGTGCATTACTTGCGACATCTCTTTAGGGCTTAGGAATATATCTTCGCCACTTACTTTTGTTTTGTCATCAGGAATTAAAAAGCCAAAGCCATCAGGGTGGCCTTGAATAACGCCTGCAATCAAATCCAGCTTATCGGCGATACAAAGTGCGCCTTTTCTGTTTTTAATAATCTGGCCTTCGCGCTCCATTGCGTTCAATCGCTTATTGAAAATGATTCGCTCATCTTCACTAATATCTAACAATAGATAGAGTTGTTCCACACTGAGTGGAATGCCTTGATCGCTCATCGTAGTGAGAATAAGCTCACGACTCGGCAAAGGTGTGTCATATCGACCTGCTTCACGCTCAGCGTGCGGATCAGAACTTCTGCTAGTTTTGTTTTTGTTGCTATTTTTTGTCATTGACAAAGCTTACCTTTAATATAAGATTCACCGCAATTATTAGCCTGAGCCTAAATCTCAGCGGTATAATGGCTAAATATGAAATTGCCCAAATGGCGGAATTGGTAGACGCGCATGGTTCAGGTCCATGTGCCTTCGGGTGTGGAGGTTCGAGTCCTCTTTTGGGCACCAAATCAAACTCTATTCTACTCCATTCAACGAGACTCATTATGTCACAAACCATACAATTTGATTTAACTACAGAATACGTAGAATTATGCAATCTACTAAAGTTAGTAGGATTAGCGGATAGTGGTGGTCGCGGTAAAACAATGGTTGCTGAAGGATTAGTGAAGGTTGATGGCTTAACCGAAACTAGAAAAACAGCTAAAATTCGTACAGGTCAAACGGTTGTAGTTGGTAATCAAACGATTAACGTTAAATAATTATTTTCAATTTAGCTTATTCATTAAAATAGCAACCGCTTGCGCTCGCCTTGTCACATTCATTTTTTGGAAAACCCGCTTTAAATGACTTTTGACAGTATTCTGGCTAATGTCTAGAATTGTCGCGATCTCTTGGTTGGTCTTTCCTGATTTTATCCAATGAATTATTTCTAATTCACGCACGCTTAGCCCAGTACCATCTAAAATAATGGCAGATTCTGTAGGTGTTTTTAATGGTTTAAGATGCTGGATTTTTCTTAGTACATTATCGATGTGTGGCATGATTAAGCCCATCACCGAATTAGGCACATCAAATACATTTTCTTTACTGAAAAAAACATACAAACAGACATTGCTACCGCGTACATCACTTACGCCATAAACCATCAATGAATTTAACTGATCAAGTTTTTTTGGTAAAACGATCTGAAACTGGCTTTCAACCTGATGATGATTTAGATTGTTAATAACGAACCAGCAACGATTATTGTTTAACCACAGTTGATGTAAATGCAACATGCACACATCATAGCCATTATTAGAATCGAATACAGTTTGTGTATTGATCTCGCTTAAATTAGAAGCAACATCGTAATTTAACTTACTTTTTACCAACTTTTTTTCAAAGTCGCCCCAACAGGCAATTAATACATCATGTGGTAAAAATTCATTAACGCCATTCTGTAACCAGCTAAAGAACTCAAGGTGATTTTCTATTGCATATGATCTTTGTATCACTGAGAATATTTTTTCCCAATGCTTATTTTGCGTCGTGTTATCCATACAATCCAAATAGGCAAATCGTCATGATAGTTACATTACCTTGGAATTGGCTTTAAATGAATTAAATACAACATGGCTATTAGCAAATTAACAACAATTTACATGCAATGGCATCACTTTAAAGCATGGAAATAATCAAGCGAAAAGGCATCAACTTTAGAAGGTACTTAAAAAACTATTGATGACAAGAATAAATGAGAGCTAAATTGAACAAACTTAGCATTCGCAAGAAAATCAGTTTTTGTTGCGAATGTAGTCAGAAGGCGCTTAGTAGGTGCGTTTTCTTGGCGTGAAGGTAGCGCCACCAGCTTCGATATGCCTGAAAGTAATACGACCATTATTGATATCGTACGGAGAAAGCTCCAGAGTAACTTTGTCACCAGCTAAGATTCGAATATGATTTTTTTTCATTTTACCACCAGTATAAGCAATTAATTTATGCCCATTGTCTAGCGTTACACGATAGCGTGAGTCAGGTAATATTTCCATTACCACACCATTCATTTCAATCAACTCTTCTTTAGCCAAATCTAGTTCTCCAGTAATTTTTGTAGCAATCTTTAATAAGCAACAATCTCTATAGAGTTTGAAGCTTAAAATGAAAGTACTAGCAAAAACACCACTAACACTTAAACTACTTGCGACACACCCATACAATGCTCGCGCGCATTATAGCGCTGGAGCTCAAATTAATCAATCGCTTATTTATCTAATTTAATTGCTAAATACCAACAAATAATTTAATTTAATGAGTCTTTTTATTGTCAATCACGATTAATGTAAAATAATGCTTGACACAACAATTGTTTACAAGTAAAAAGTAATTTCGGCGTTTGGATGTTTAAAGTGGTTAAGTTCTCAAGACTGATTATTTGTTAAAAACCCAATCATTTAGGGTGCCTCCCTTTTTTAAAAGTATGGAATAAGATATGGCTACAGGTTTAGTTAAATGGTTTAATGATTCAAAAGGTTTTGGTTTCATTACTCCTGATGCAGGCGGCGACGATTTGTTCGCTCATTTTTCAGCTATCGTAGATAGCGGCTACAAAAGCTTAAAAGAAAATGATCGCGTAAGTTTTGACGTTACAGACGGTCCAAAAGGTAAACAAGCTTCAAACATCCAAAAAGCTTAGTTAACTAGAATCCAGTTAATGGAATTCAAAAAAATAGCCCTTAATTGGGCTATTTTTTTATCTTAAAATTGACTGATTTACTTCAGGTTAATAAATAGTATTCAGCCTATAAAAATATAAAGCCTACATGACATCTACAGACTTGATTGGTTATTCCGCAGCCTTTTTAACCACATTTTCTTTTGTGCCACAAGCCCTGCACTCATGGAAATCACGAGATTTATCAGGCATTTCACTGCCCATGTACAGCTTGTTTAGCTTGGGCGTATTAGGCTGGTTCATATACGGCTTAATGATTACAAGCTGGCCCGTAATTCTGGCAAACGGCATCACCTTGGTTTTAGCATGTACTGTGCTTATTTTAAAGCTTAAGCACCGCTAATACACTCATACGCGCTACTTCCCTAGCGCGTAAACAACAATGTTATCACCAGCAGTATAGCCAAATATAGAATTGCCTCCTGCTGCAACTGCTACATACTGCACGCCATCAATTTCATAACTAATAGGCGGCGCGTTAACACCCGCATCGACTTTGGTTTGCCATAACAAGTCACCGGTATTGCTGTTGTATGCATTAAAGTTACCACTACCCTCGCCCATAAATAACAGACCACTTTGAGTAGCTAGCAATCCGCCCATCAAAGGCTGCTCAGTTTTAACTTGCCATCGCATTCTACCTGTAGCGAGGTTGATTGCCGATATTACACCCCAGCGCGGGTCTTTGGTTGGTTCTGATGAGGCGTATCGAACGGCAGGTTTACCATCTGCTGCAGCTTCTTCCACTAGGGTGTATTTAATAGGCGCATGTATCCCAGCAATAAAACTGGTTTGATTATTTTCATCTAAAGCACTAGGGCTCCAATTCGAGCCTCC
This sequence comes from Methylotenera versatilis 301, assembly GCF_000093025.1. Classification (GTDB taxonomy): domain Bacteria; phylum Pseudomonadota; class Gammaproteobacteria; order Burkholderiales; family Methylophilaceae; genus Methylotenera; species Methylotenera versatilis. Next base: position 1,404,607 of record NC_014207.1, on the reverse strand, counting down.
TAAAATCCCAGGGTAAAGTACAGTACCTTCTTTGCTGGCTTTAGCGAATAGATTTTTTTGTGGGACAAATGCATCAGACTTCATCAGCAGCTTGCCCGTTGCTCTATCGTTCACATAATACCAACCAGTTTTGCTGGCCTGACCAACAGCGGCTATGGTATTGCCATCCTTCTTATAGTCAAACAACACTGGTGGACTTGCTAAGTCATAACCCCAGACATCATGCGGTACTTGCTGATAATGCCATTTAAGTTGGCCTGTTTCAGTGTCTAGCGCAACCAACGAGACGGTATATAAATTATCACCTGGACGAGAAATGTCATTCATTTGTGGCGAAGGATTACCTGTGCCAAAGAAAAGTGTATTGGTTTTAGTGTCTATGGCTGGCGTACTCCAAGCAGAGCCACCACCAAAGCGCCAAGCGTCTTTATTATTGACCATATTAGCTTTTTCAGCCGCAACATCGCGATTCAGTGAGATACCATCGGAAGTCGTTTCAGCAAACACGCCCTCCCAACCCTGAGTTGGAATGGTATCAAACGTCCAAATACGCTTACCATTGGCAACATCATATGCAGCTAAGAAACCAGGGCGACCGTAGCGACCATCTACACCAACAACAGCACCCAATGGCGCATTGGCTGTCGGCTGATCAATGTGTAACCCATAACCCACTCCTGTGATACCAACAATCACTTTTCCATGATAGACGACAGGCGCCATTGCTATGCCTACACCAGTACCTCCATAAGCTTCTTTATGGCTCTTAGCGTCTGCCTGACTTAATGAGCTGGTTTTTTCAGTTAATGCCGTGTCATCAGCAACGTCAATATCCCAAATTTTTGCCCCGCTTTTAGCATCAAGCGCAATCAAACGAGCGTCAACAGTACCAATAAATACCTTACCATCACTCACGGCAACGCCTCTATTTGCGGGACCACAGCACATTTTCCAATTTGCTCTGCGCTCATGCTTATAACGCCAAAGTTCTTTACCCGTTTTGGCATCCAAGGCAACTACATGATTAAAAGGTAAGGCCACATACATCACGCCACCAGTAACGATAGGCGTAGCCTGAAAACTTGCAACAACACCGCTTTTGAATTGCCAAGCGAGCTTCAAATCTTTAACGTTTTGTTGATTAATTTGCGTAAGCGGAGAAAGTCGCTGATTAGTAAAGTCACGACCAAAACTAGGCCATTCTTTATCTGAAATACTAGATTGAACATTCGATTGCTGGGTAAGCGAGCTGCTACACGAAACCATTGCAAAGCTGCTTAACAAAACTAAACTTAGTAAACCAGTATTGCTCAACTGCTTGCATTTTAAAAGACTGCGCATACAACCTTCCTTTAACTCATCAATAGCATTGAAAAATTAAAGTATACAGATGTGTATACCATTTGCAAATTTTTATGCCGGATAAGGTGAAAGTTGAATTTTAGAAATGTAAAAAGCAGCTAAATTAAAATGGAAATCAACCTAAAAAGAAGTCAAATTAAGACTAAATCTGATTTAGGTTAAAACCTAGATTTAAGGTAATGCGTATATAGCAGGCAGATTTCGCCACCAGCCATAAGCATCCATGCCACAACCAAACACATAGCGATTAGGCACTTCCAAGCCTACAAAGTCAGCTTTAATCGGTTTTGAATGTGGCAATTTCTTTTCTATCAGCACAGCGGAGTAAACATCTTTAGCGCCTAATGCTAGACATTTTTCTTTAATGGCCAATAATGTAATACCCTCATCCAAAATATCATCCACTAATAATACTGTTCGATTGTTTAAATCTAACTTTGGTAAAGATTGCCAGATAAGCGCATTGCCTACCGTGTTATTTTGGTAGCGGCTAGCATGAACGTAGTCTAATTCGAGTGGAAATGCCAGCTGTGTGAGCAACTGCCCAGCAAAAACAATTCCGCCGCCCATTACGCAAATCACTATTGGACATGCATGCTCAAATTGCAAAGTAACGTCTTTACCAAGCTGACTAATTGCACTTTGAACAGCTTCCGCAGTATGAATAAGTTGCGCTTGATCTAGCAAAGACTGTGGATTTTGTGTATTCAATTTAGCTCAATTGCATGTGATAAAAGTTAATGAATGTTTATAAATTAATGCAAAGTCACTTGCTCAACATCTAATATAAAATGCTTTTCTACACTCGCTTGATGCTGCGGGCTGTACTCTTCAACCCAAAGCTTCAATTCATTTTTTATCATCGCTTCATTTGCACTTTCTGTGCCTTCTATCCATTTCAATAGTTTCTTTACCCACGTAATATCAACTTCACGTGCTTGGGCTATACGTAACTTTTCATGCGGAGTTGGCATGGTGTGCTCATCATCCGCGAGCAACTCTTCATATAGCTTTTCGCCTGGTCGAAGTCCTACATATTCAATTTTAACTTCATCCGCTTGAAGGCCAGAAAGCCGAATCATGTCAGCTGCTAATGCTGCGATTTTAACTGGCTCACCCATATCAAGCACCAAAATCTCGCCACCCTTACCCATTAACCCAGCTTGCAACACTAATTGTGCAGCTTCAGGTATCGACATGAAATATCGGGTAATTTCAGGGTGAGTAATCGTGACTGGACCACCCTTGGCTATTTGCTCTCTAAACTTAGGAATGACGCTACCGCTACTACCTAGCACGTTACCAAAACGCACGATAACAAAACGTGTTCCCATTGCTTCACGTGCAAGCTTCTCTTGCAAACCTTGGCAAACCATTTCGGCAAGGCGCTTACTAGCCCCCATTACGTTTGTTGGATTGACAGCTTTGTCAGTAGAGATAAGCACGAATTTCTCAACACCAGCTTCTTTACACGCATTGGCTATGGTGTGCGTACCAATCACATTATTTGAAAGTGCCTCCCAAACATTCCCGTTTTCCATCATCGGCACGTGCTTATAAGCCGCGGCATGAAACACCACCGCAGGCTGAAACTGCTCAAGTAAGCTTTTAACTCGTTGTTTATTTTTTACGTCACCAGTCATGAAGAGCAACTTAGTCGTAAGATTTAATGCGCTAAGCTCTTGCTCTAACTGGTAAAGAGAAAACTCAGAAATATCAAAACAAATCAATGCACTAGGACTAAAATTTAATATTTGGCGGCAAAGCTCAGAGCCAATAGAGCCGCCCGCTCCACTTACCATTACCGCATGTTCCGCAATTAGATGCCGCAAGCCAGAGTTATCTAGCAATACTGCGTCACGGCCCAACAAATCTTCCACATCCACCTTGCGAATTTGTGAAACGCTCACTTTACCGCTCATCAAATCATCAATAGCTGGCACAGTCAGAACTTCCAAGCCTAGATTGTTAGCTAAATCTATCGCGGAACGGCGTTTTTGGTGATGCGCAGATGGCATCGCAACAATCACATGCTCAACGCCTAAGCGTCTTTGCATATCAGCTAAAGTCGCAATTGAGCCTAATACCTTAACGCCAAATATCTCACGCCCCAGTAAAGCTTTATCATCATCAAGCATACCAACAACGCGCCATTGAGTGCTGCGCGATAAATCTTTAAGCAAAGCAACAGCGGCATCACCCGCGCCTAATATTATCGTTGGCTTACCAAGTGATTTTGCAACTCCATAAAGCGAGTGCTCTTTCCACGCGCGATAAGCAAAGCGACTGCCACCCATCATTAACATGAGTAAGAGTGGGTCTAAAATCAATACAGAACGGGGAATGACAAGTGAGCTTCTCATCATGAATAGCAAAGCCGCAACTAAAACGGCAGCTGAACTAACTGCAAATAAAATTCGCTTTAAATCAGATACGCTGGCAAAGCGCCACATGCCTCGATATAAACCGTACAGTACAAAAACAGCACCTTGCATTGGAGCAACCCAGACGATTGATTGCAACATGTACTGAAGATGCTCAGGAGGAATAGTAAAATTAAAACGCAGCAAGTATGCAGCAAACCAAACAAAAGCCGCCACTGCAATATCGTGCAATAAAGCCAAAAACGTTAGTGGATTAATGAGTGATTTGGTCATTTAATGAGATGGCTAGCCTAAATTTATATTGTAAGTTCAACTGAGTCGTATTGTATCAACATACCCGTAGACATAACACTCCAGCATATAGGTAACACCCACTTTAATGCTGAATACCATCCCTACGCAATACTTTTAAAAACGTTAAAAAGATAATTTTTAAATCAAGCAAAAAAGACTGCTTGTGCAAATACTCTACATCCAGCTTTACTTTAATTGGAATTGGTAACTCGTCTCTACCATTAATCTGCGCCCAACCCGTCAAACCAGGTAACAACTTATCTACACCAAATTCCGTTCTTAATCCCATCAAGTCAACCTGATTAAACAACGCAGGTCGTGGCCCCACAAAACTCATATCGCCTTTAATAATGCTCCAAAGTTGCGGCAACTCATCTAAGCTAGATTTCCGCAAAAAAGAACCTATAGGTGTTAAATACTGCTGTGGATCTGATAATAGATGCGTCGCAACTGCAGGTGTATTAACCCGCATCGTGCGAAATTTTGGCATTTTGAATATATGGTTATTACGTCCAACTCGGTCAGACCAATACAGAACTGGGCCAATTGAAGTCAACCGAACCATTACCGCAACGATTAAAATCGGAATGATTAAAAACAATACTGCAAAAAATGCCAGCAAAAAATCAAAAAAACGTTTAATCACTTTTACACCTTATTAAAGTCTATTGCAGTTGCCTTCAAACCCTCTTCGACCGTTATTGGTGGTTTCCAATCAAGCAGTCTACGCGCCTTTGTAATATCCACTTGCAAATTACCACACAACCTTTGGGCGACATCTTTTTTACCAATTAAGGCTGCTAAAAACTCTATCAACTTTTGTGGAATAGGCAAAAGCCTAGACCTGACACCCAGCGCACTAGCGCAACCTCGCAACAACTCAGTTGTAGATAAATCATTCCCATCAGATACTAAAAAAACTTGATTTGCAGCTGCCGGATGATTAATGCACTTCATAATCAGGCTCACCAAATTATCAATATAAACAAAACTTCGTTTATTATGAATAGCGCCCAGTGGCAGTGGTATAGAACGTTTTACCATACGCATCATGCTTGCAAAATTAGCCTTTACACCAGCGCCATAAACCAATGGTGGGCGAATAACAACAATCTCCATACCCGTCTGCCGAGCGATCAACATAAGACCCTGTTCAGCCTCAAACTTTGAAGTGCCATAAGGATCTTGCGGATTGACCGCGGATTCTTCGGTAAATGGTAAATCGAACGCTGTATGCTCACCATTGACCTTAATTGAGCTCATGAAAATGAACCGTTTAACACTGGCTTTGGAAGCCTGTCTTGCAAGATTCAAAGGACCTTCAACATTAACCTTGCGAAACTCGGCAAGCGGATCAGCAGCATGATCACTCATTACATGCACCCGTGCCGCGAGATGGACAACCACATCGACATTGCGCAAGGCAGCTGACCAATCAGTATTATTATCGATAGAGCAAACGGCTGTAGTCTGTATCGAAATCCCAAGTTCTGTATTCTCTTTGCGCACTACCGCCACTACCACATGCTTCTGACGAAGTAGTTCAGCGCAGAGCGCGCTTCCGACGAAACCATTAGCGCCGGTGACAAGTATCTTCATTGTTGCCGATCTCGATTTATAGCCTTACTCATAGTCTTGCCTAAGTCTTCAGCAGCCATCATTGAGAAATTATGTTCAGGATTTCTGTGCTCATGAATATTATGTTGGGTTGCCAAAACACTGATACAGGTATTATATATTCTCAAAAAGTATATACGTACATTAATATTATAAACTAGTCAGATAGATCCATCAGATTTGTAGATACAGATGCAAACGCTCACCTCTGCGCGGCATGATAACGGGCATTAGCATCCCTCTTCACTCCAAATGAGAATGAGTCCGTTCTGTGAAAACAACCCTACCCCCAATTATTCAGGCGTAACGTCGATAATGCCTATCTTCTGCCGCCATGACTGCTGACGGCGCAGCTCACCTAATGTGCGATAAAAAGCACGGCTAAGATCGTCGTGTGCTCGCACAATTCCTTGGTCTTGCATCAGGTCAAGCAATCGTTTCTCTTTGATCAGGGCGATTGCAGCTTTAATATCATCAAGATACTCAGCCACCCACTGTATTTGATTGAGCCATTGCCTTACTTCTGGCAAGGTCCACCCCTTTGCAAGCTGATCATTGTAGACTTGATTATCAAGTTTATGACCAATATGCTCTATGGAAATCCGATCTGACTCATCAAGTAAGTGCTCTTTTCTAAGTAACTCAGTGAACTCTGGATTCTTTGAAAAAAACAAAAATAATCTTTCGTTAATTTCAATATTTTCACTACCGGGTCTTAATAATTCAAGCATTTCGCTATAAGTCGCTATGAACTCCTCCGTGACTATACTAATGTCACGAATTAACCAATCGTGACATTCCTCTACGGGTACCATAGAACAAATATCCAAGGCTTTAACTGGAATTTTAAGGGCTCTCACAAAGGCCGCCTGTTCTAATCTTTCTAGGCGTAACTTTTTCCAGGTCAACACGGCAAGTTCACGCACCATTGAACTTTCAGCAACATCGCTGGGCTTAAAGCTCACCAAGAACTCCTCATGCAGCCCCCGAAAATCTTCTTCGGACTCCCCGGGAATCACTGCCATAGAGGAGTAAGCTCCAGTCTTCAGAGCGTTACGGGAGGATGCAATCTTACCTGCTTCAGTCTTTGGTCCACCTGAGCGAGTTGATTTAGGAATTCCCGCCATAACTTACTTCAATCGAACGCCAGGCCTGTCGTCAGGGGTGCCTATGAATTCGACTCCTGCATTTTGAAGAGACTTCTTAACCAACTCAAGAACTCTAAGTTGCCCCAATGGGACGCCTGCAACTGATTCAAAACGACGAATAGTAGCCACGCCTACACCAGCAGACAATGCCAACTCATCTGCAGACCATTTAATTAAAGCTCTTCCAGCTCGTATTTGTTCACTAGTAATCAAGTTCTTTACAATCATTTTTGATTGGAATACAATCAATTTATCGATCGATTTCCTAAGGTTTTTGATATGAAAAATATTATAACAAGAAATATATTAACACATACTATTAAAAAAATTGAAGGGGCTTATGCACCTGCTACTATCCGTGCCTACAAAACTAATTTCGAAAAATTTATCATCTTCTGCGATGAGTTAGATGAATGCGCTTTACCAGCCAAAAGCGACTTAGTCGTACAGTATATCAAGTTACTCACCGGTGGCCACCTGAAGTCTAATAGCATACGAATTGCCGTAGCTGCTATCGCCACAATTCATAAACTCAATCAAACTCCTGACCCTACTGATCATCCAGAGGTAAAGCTTGAGTTAAGGCGTATGTACAGAACGCTTGGGCGTGAGTGTAAACAAGCGTATGGAATTACAAATATCATACTGCAAAAGATGCTAAAAGCAACTGACAAAAATTTACGTGGCATACGTGACCGAGTCCTATTATTAATTGCTTATGACAGCTTATGTCGACGAAGTGAACTGGTATCGTTACAGGTGGAAGACCTCACCTTAATCGACACTCTACCAGAACCATCATTTAAACTGCGACTACGCAGGAGCAAGACAGATCAAGATGCAAAAGGCCGCTGGCTATATCTTAGCAATGAGACACAAAAAGCATTAAATGATTGGTTGAAAGCAACAGACATTCAAAGTGGGAAAATCTTCAGGGGCATTAGGAAAAAAGGAGAGCTGTCAGATGGACTAAACTCCTCACACATCAATCGCATCTATAAGCGTCTTGCTAAGACAAGCAGCCTCGACCCTAGCATCATTAAACAAATCAGCGGCCACTCCATTCGTGTAGGTGCTGCGCAAGACTTACTATTATCTGGTGCCAGTTTGCCAATAATAATGAACCGCGGTCGATGGACTAAGCCGGATACGGTAATGCACTATTGTAAATTTCAGTGCAAAAATGCACCAGATCTCTTAGGGATTTGCGTGTAGAAGTGCACCACCCTAGGAGTTGTTAAACTCTCGCAATTTTGCGAGGCTCACCTAGGATGATCTGTATGGAAACCATAGCCAAGATAAGGCGCCTTTATCACAAAGAGTCGCTTTCAATTCGTGCCATCGCATTAAAACTCAACATCAATCGTAGAACGGTTAAAAAGCACATCGAACAAACGCAGATTCCTGTTTACCAGAAACCTGCTAAGCGCTATCCGATGCTAGGAGACTTTTTAACTCAACTCGACCAACGCCTGTTAGAAGCACAAACACAACCTAAGAATAAACGCATGACTGCGTGTCGTCATTATGAATGGCTTCAATCTTGTGGTTACCTAGGTAGCTACAGCGCTGTATCGGCTTATATACGGCAATTTGCTGATCAAAGTAATGCGTCATCCGTCACCTTCATCCCTCAGCATTTCCCGATAGGTGATGCTTATCAGTTTGACTGGAGTACGGAAGCCGTCAAGATTGCTGGCGTCGTGCATAAAGCTCAAGTTGCACACTTCCGCTTGTGTCACAGCAGAGCCTTCTTTGTGCGCGCTTACCCCAATCAAAGAATGGAAATGCTCATCGACGCCCATAATCACGCATTTACTTACTTTGGTGGCGTCACGAAGCGCGGCATTTACGACAACATGAAGACGGCTGTTAAAAGCATCGGTGTTGGCAAGGAGCGTGAATTTAATGCACAGTTTTTAGCGCTCATGAATCACTACATGATTGAACCCGTAGCCTGTACACCTGCATCCGGCTGGGAGAAAGGTCAAATTGAGCGGCAAGTGCGCACCTTGCGAAAGCAAGTATTTGAGCCAATGTTAGCCTTTGCCACATGGCAAGAGTTTAATACGTTTTTATTGCAACAATGCCAAGACCGTATTCTCTCAGCATCGCATCCAGAAGATAAGACGGTAACGGTTGCAATACGCTTTGTACAAGAGCAACGCGTACTCGTTCCATGTACGCAATATCAGGGCTACCGTGTTGAATGGGTGCGGGTTAACTCGCTGTCACTGGTCAGCTTTGATGCACATAGATACAGTGTGCCTTGCAATTACACTCTGCGTAACGTGGAGCTACATATTAGCGCAACCGAAATAAAAGTGATTGCTGAAGGGCGTGAAGTGGCTAAACATCCTCGCAGCTTTGATAAACAACAAACGACTTATAATCCTTGGCATTATCTCTCAGCACTTGAGCGCAAACCAGGGGCGTTACGTAATGGCGAGCCATTCTTACACTAGCCTTTGCCGCAACCCGTTAAAACACTGCAAAGTCACTTGCTCAAACAACCCAAGGGTGATCGTGCCATGGTGAAGCTACTTAGTTTGATTGCTGATTATGGCGAGGAAATAGGCGTCAAAGCAGCTGCCATTGCATTAGAGAATGAAATGCCGACGGTTGAAGCCGTGCTCAACATTATTCATCGCCTTACCGAACCGGTGATTCCCACAATCATCAGCTACGATGTACCGCTGCGCATACCACCACAAGCGCAGCTATCCCGTTATGACAGCTTACTTAGCTTAGGAGCGCAGTATGCAGCGGCATGAGTGTATTGCTTTGCTGGCAGAGTTGAAGCTAGGCGCCATGGCAGAAGCTTGGGATGAAATCGTGACTGATGGGATTGCACGCAAACGATCAACACCAGACATTATTGGCCGATTATTACAAACAGAGTTAACGGATCGTCAGCGTCGCAGTGTGCAATATCGCATTACGCAAGCCAAGTTCCCACAACATAAATCACTCACGACATTTAAGTTTGAACAGTCTCCTGTGCATCAACCCAGTATTGAGTTGCTGCTTGATGGTGACTATATCAAACAAAAGCGCAATATCATCTTTGTGGGTGGTCCAGGGACAGGTAAAACCCACTTAGCCAGTGCAATTGGGGTGGATGCAGCAACTAAGGGTGCTAGAGTGCGTTTCTACAACGTGCTGGATTTAGTCAATCAGTTAGAGTTAGACAAAGATCAGCAAAAACATAAACTAGCGCAACAACTCGCAAAATATGATTTGGTGATTTTAGATGAGCTGGGCTATTTACCCTTCAGCCAAAAAGGTGGTGCCTTGCTGTTTCATCTCATCAGTCAATTGCATGAGCAGACCAGTATCATCATCACGACTAATTTGGCGTTCTCGGAATGGGGTAAGTTATTTGCAGATGAAAAAATGACTTCAGCATTACTCGATAGACTTGTGCATCACTGCGATATTGTTGAAACAGGAAATGACTCTTATCGCTTTAAAAATAGGTCTTAAACTGGTGCACTTTTGCACGCAAACTGTGGTGCGCTTCTAAACAAGCATTGACAAATAATGAAGGCATATCAGATATGCAGCAGAATTTAAGGCTGAAGCACTCAGACAATTCACTGAATGTGGACATGGGTAGTTTAAGCATCCAAGCGTTTAGGTGCAGCCAACCCTAAGGGAACATAAGAACAAGTAAACCACAAGCATTAAGTAGCGGTTTTTAGTTTTTGGCTTCTCGTAGAGAAATATGATTTGTATCCTTACCTAGTGAGTTATGTCATAACAGGTGACTCGTTTTATTTAGTAATTTAATATTGAATTCATCAAAAAAATTATTGAATTTAATCTGACTGTCAATTTTTATTACACTTCCAAAGTCATCTTCCGTCAGAATATTCGGTGCAACTTTAATCCAGCTAAAACCTGCCTTTTCGCATATGAAGAAGTATAATCTTTCTATAGAATGCGCTGTTGTGCCGTCTTTTTGCCCATCCTCCCTAGGAAAGTCCTGCAAGGAAAGACTGCAATTCAATAAGGGCAGTAAGGCAGCAGAACGTGCCCAAAACATTGAGCCAGATGGGAAATCTATTGGCGCTTTTCGTGATATATCAAACCCCATCCGACCTGCTAACTTCTTTGCTATCTTGAAATTACGGTCCCATCCGATATCAAGCTTGAGAGCTTTAAAGTGCTGCGGCGCGATTATTCCAAGATTACTATTTAATTGAAATGCTTCAAAGATACTAGATACAGTTTTTTGGGAACCTAATAAAGTGTCTAATATGTAATCTCGCCACCCAGTATGTATTGAGGAGTAAGGGGAGTTTTTTGAGTGAATATGTAAAATATACTCATACGCAGAGTATATATCACGACATGCAATGAGTTTGGGGGCAATGTCTCGGCCTTGATTCACTGCAAGCCTCACTTCTACTTTACCTCTTTGCCAACCTGAAAAAGATTTCTCAATATATGCTTTTTTATCCTCTGTATCAGTTGTGATGTATATATCAAAGTTGAAAGGTATATTTGATAAATAAACTTTATAGTCTTCACACATTTGATGGTAAAACAAATGGCATATAACTGCTAAGGAAGGATTATTTTGTGGTGATTCGACTTGGTAAGAAAACGGCACTAGCATGGCATACTCAATCTTACGTGCAAAAGTGTAATCATCTATTAAAGATAGCTTACGCAGCAATCTATAGGTGAGTTGAATTAACTTTCGAATCACCAAGCTCAAACGGGGAGCTTTTGCAATTAACTTTCTAAGTACAGTTATCAATCTCCAAGAAGTACTACTATATATTGTTTCAATTTGAGCGTTTCGCTCGTTCAATGAGGTGTTAAGATTTGCAACACGATTTCTTAAATAGGTCGTTTCTTCTGACAACTGCCAGATATCTTTAAGATATCGCTTATGAGATAGTTTGAATAAGTGATCTATTTCTGGAGAAAAGGATGAGAGGTCTCTAAATTTACTTTCAAAACAAGAAGCTATTGCTTTTGAAATAAAGCTTTTAATCTTAAAGTGAAAATTTGTTGTCTGAATTAAATTAGTTTCGTAATCATGATTTTTTATTAGATCCAATACATCCTGACGATTTTCAATCAAAGCCGAAAGGTTTTTATAGCAATTGCTATTTGATTTAGCTTCCCTTAAGACTTCAATTTTTAAAAGTTCTGATGCGATACAAAACTGAGGTATTCCATAAGATATTGCAAGAATATTTCCATGTAGGCTACTACCAATAAAAGCCTTAGCCCCACCTATTATTGCGACTTTATCTATTAATGAAATTGAAGAGTGGCTCAGTCTATTTTTAATGTAAACGAATCCGCCTATTGCATGAAGCTTTTCTAGCAAGTTATCGTCGCCTAAACACTTGCCTATTTCCAGCAATACCACTCGTAAATTAGTTGCTTTTTCAAGGTCTAATAAATACTGCGCCGTTTCAACAGGATCTGGACAGTAGTTAGCATGTGATTGGAAACATATATAGTTTCCACCTTGTATTTCAAATTGCAATAGCAGCTTCTGAGAAACTACTTGAGCCTGTTTATAATTAAAGTAGTTAGGGAGAGAGAAAACCAGATCCGGGATTACTTCTGTATATGCATCTTTAGGCAATATGCTTTTAATTTTTTCTAGTGATTGTTTATCTCTAGAAGATGCTTGAATTACTCTTAAAAAAGTGTTTTTTAGAAAGACCTGAAAGTCTGGCTGAATATCAAATGGAACACCTGGACTGAGCAAAACTATCCGCCTTTTGATATCTTCGCTCAATGAGAATAGATTTGAAAATGTTAAATCCAATTCTCTTTTGTTGTAGATTGGGTACAAACTAGTATCATCATCTCGAACAATATCGCCACCGCCAATAAAGATTAAGTCAAACGGTGACTCTTGATCAATTACCATGAATTTATTAAGTGGGTAACTTTCAATTTGATCTGTATAAAATAGTGACTCAGAACTACCAACAGGACTAAAGCATTTTATATCGATCTCAATGGAAAGCTTCTTCGCTATATCATAAACTATCAAATTAAAAACGTAAGGAAATAACAGGTCGCCCAGATTATCCAAATCAAAAGTACCAATTTGGGCAATACGAATCATATTAAAGCACTCAACAAGATAAATTTACTTTTCAATGGATTACCACATCGTACTTTTAGAACCTGGAGCATGAAAAATTACATTCAAGCTTCTTCTTGGATTTCCTGTAACTTTCGTTACTTTAGTCACTTCATGCCAAGAATTATTGGAGCGAACTAAAATAGATGCGTTACCAACTTTAGGTGAAATTTTTTTAATGGAGTCCTCTGGATTTTTAGTGCTTAAAATACTAAGACAACCACCTTCCTCATCCCAATGTGCATTAAAATAAAGAATCATTGTAAGAACCTTTTCTTTAAGGTCTAGATGTGGTCCAAGATATGCTCCATTTCCATATTCGATTACATTAACCTCAAGGAGTAAGTCTTTTGTATCAATTTCAGTAAAGCTGCCCAATAACTCCCTAAAGTTATCTGAAAGTAGTTCATTTGCAAGATGCTTCCAAGCAAAGCTTAAATTATTTTCATTAGAGATATTCTTACTTCCCATATGAATCAGAGACCTAGCATTATACAAATACCCTTTCTCGCCATCATAACCGCTCACTTCTTTATAATTATCCTTCGGAAATTGATCGGCTAAATTTTTAGCATCTTCTTGTGTGAATATGTTTTCAAGAAACGCCCACTTGTATGGATATTCGTTCAATTTACTGTTAATAAAGGTTTCTATATTTATCATTCGATTTACATTTTCTGTAGGTAGAAACAGGATAGTAGTTTACTTAAGCTTAGGCAAATTGAAGGCATTAGAGATTCATTACATTCAACTTTGGAAATAAGTAAACTTTAGCTGGTAGAGGTGCAGTTTTCCATTTTTTCACTTCGAACACAAGTGCGTCAGTAACTACATCGTAATAAACTGTATCCTCAATTAAAGGCGCAGCGATTTGAATAAACACAGAATAATGCCCTTCTTGAAGTGGAAGTTTAAATTCAAATTCCAAAAGGTATTTCCCACCTGTTGTGGTTTCCAAATATGGCTGATTGGCGCTGGTAAAACTACATCCAGTGATACTGTTTTTCTTATTATCGAGAATGTTTAAAACAACTGATATCTTTTTATTTGCGCTAGATTCAAGATATACATTGAATTTAATATTTTGATTAAACTCAACTGTGTTAATACTTTGATTCTCTTCATTTAATAACTCAATATTTTTTATTTTTACTGCGCCTGTACCATACCGAAAAACTTCCACTCGATGCTCAAATTCGTTTGATCTATCAAACGCTCTTTCACTAATAATTGATAGCTCTTCAGATATGGGATTTGTTTGGCGTAAATTTTGTTTTTCTCGCATCATTTTAATGTATTTTTCTACAACGACATTTGGCGGTCCTACTTCTATTAACCGACCATTTTCTAAGTAAATAACACGATTACATAGATTTCTTATTGTTCCCATATCGTGGGTAACCAATATAATTGAGGTCCCTTTTTTCTGCATCTCCTTTATTGCGCTCATACATTTAGCTGTGAAATTTATATCACCAATAGCTAAAGCCTCATCAATAATCATTAAGTCTGGAGTTGTCATCAAATTAACTGCAAATGCCAATCTGATGATCATGCCGCTAGAGTAAGTTTTTACTGGGTAATTAATGAATTCACCAATATCGGCAAAAGAGACAATTCTGTGATAACACTCATCAATCTCAGCTTTTGTAAGGCCAAGAAGTGCCGCATTCAAATATACATTCTCACGCCCTGTAAATTCAAAATTAAATCCAGATCCCAATTCTAGTAATGCAGCGATTTTTCCATTGATTATAATTTTCCCTGACGACGGGTTTGATATTCCACAAATAAGCTGGAGCAGTGTAGATTTACCAGCCCCATTGGGACCGATTACTCCAATTGTTTCACCGCGCATTATCTCAAATGACACGTCTCTCAGAGCCTGAAATTCCTCATAATATTTTTTGCGACCAAATGATAGTTTTTGTTTTAAACGATCAATTGGCTTATTGTATAGCCGATAACATTTATAGAGATTTTCAGCTTTCACAAGCATATTAGAGAACATCTGCAAACCCTCGCCTTACCCTTTGGAAGCATACAAAAGCAAGCCAAGCGAAAATAATCGCTATGAGTAAATGAATGAAGTAGCTTTGCCAGTCAGGTTGTTTACCCCAAATCATCGCATCACGTACTTGTTCAATTACTGGAGTCAGCGGATTTGCTTTCAAAATAAATTGATACTCATATGGTAGAGAGGAAACTGGATAAAAGACTGGAGAGATATACATTAAACCCGTTATAAAAATACTAACAATTTGAGTAATATCTCGCAAATATACTCCTAATGCAGACATAAACCAGCTAAGACCAATTATTAAAAAAAGTAACGGTAAAACGATTAAAGGTAAAAGCAATATTGTTATTGGCGGGATGCCGAAGTAAATACAATAAAATAATATCCATACAGCGAAACTCATTAGTGCTGAGAACATTGCTGAACCAAGAGACACCAAGGAAAGAATCTCCAATGGGAACAATATTTTTTTGACATAGTTCACATTATTAATAATTAAGCTAGGTGCTCGGGTAATACATTCAGCAAACAAATTAAAAACTAATAAGCCAGAAAATAGTATTAATGCAAACTCTATTTTAGATTCTGACAACCCTGTCCAGCGTGCTTTGAATACAACACTAAAAACAAAGGTATAAATTATTAACATTACAAAAGGATTAAAGACTGACCACAATAATCCAAAAATGGATCCCTGATAACGTCCAAGAATATCGCGCTTAATCAGTGCAAAAATTAACTCGTGATTACGCCAAACACTGGCGAACATTACACGTAGAGAGACTTGGAAACTTTGCAATTTGATCGACCCTATAGCTTTTTAAATATAGTAGCTACAAATAAACCAAGATTGCCACATAAGGTTTGACGATATACTCCAGATCTATATACGCCGAATAAACGGACTAAAAGATTGCCATCTCTTGCGTGAGAAAGTACTTGAAGTATTTTCAAATTTTCTTCATTTAGTAAAAAGCTTACTTCATTTAATGATTTTATATTTACAGCATTCCAACTGCGGAATCGACCTTTAAATAACAATACGATTCTTTGAAGCTTTTGGTGCAAGCCGTTATTTGATCCGACCAAATTATTGCTATGTTGGCGATATCTGACTTCTGATACTGGATCATAAAAGACAACTCCACCAGCCCCAGTGATAAGCTGATACGCCCACCAATCATGACTAACTGCTAGTACGAATTCACCTGCATTTTTTAATAATGACCTAGCTGCATCATTCATTACCATGGTATTGCCACCTGCAATATTTTGCACCAATGCATTAGCGAAAGATGGAGGTTTTTTAAACAAAGGTGATTGCCCAATACTCTTATCAATATCGCTAACAATTTCTGTACGTGAACAGTATAAGGCAGGCAATTCCTTGGGTATTGGTTTAAGCCAATCAACTGCACGTTTAAGCTTATTGGTCTGCCATATGTCATCCTGGTCAGCAAATGCATAAAAGTCTGCTTTAATATCCGCATGACAGATTAATGATAAAAAATTTTGGCAAAACCCTTTTTGTGGGCCTTTATTGATTGAAATTTTGGATTTACCTATACGCTGCTCTAAGGCGAGCAACTTTTTAAAAGTATCATCTTTCGACTCATCATCTGAAATCCAAATTTTCCAATTCTGATAACTTTGACTCTCGATTGAATGTATTTGCTCTTCCAGAAATTTTTGACCATTAAAAGTAGCCATGAGTATTGCAACAGTATCTGTGTGCAATATCTCGCTCTTTTTTGTCCAATTAATAACTAACTTGTCAGGACTTAAGTGTTTGTTTAATTTACTCAACTAGAATATCTAACGTTAAGACTTCATAATTATATTCATGCACCTTGACCTGGATTTCAGTATTGTTTCTGCAAAACCAACATTATTGGAGTGTAAAGATCTAGAATCTCGACACTCACATTATATTCGATAATTATAAAAGAACCCTGCGAATAGCGCATGAGTAAATCATAGAGAATTAAAGTTGTAATTAACATAAAAGACAACGTGATATTATGTTAAAAAATTGGGGAGCAATATGACAGAAAAAATGGTAGTTGATATGCAAGAGTTAGTGAGATTTATCCTTGCGGGCGTTATGTCTACCATCGGCAATATGATTGCTGTCTGGATTGCTCTTTTCTTTATATCATTTCAATTAGCATTGTTCGTGGGAATAGCTACTGGATTTACGTTATCATTTAGCCTCTCAAAGTTTTTTACCTTCCAAAAACGATCTTGGGATAAAGCAGGGCAGGAGGCTACGATTTTTATTATCGTTTATGCCGTGGGTTTACTATTAAATTTTACTGCAGCTAACATTGTTTTACATTTCACTTCCCAATATGACATACCCCTAAAAATAGCGGAAATGGGCAGTGCAATGACTGGGTCTGCAATCATGTTTTTCACTAGTTATTTTGGTCATAGATTTTTTACTTATAAGACTTATCTACGCCTTAACGATAGCTATAAGTAATCATTCCCGATAGACTTTTAATTCGTTCAGCCCTCCCCCTTTTTGATCGAATGAAATAATGTCAATTTTCATTGCATCCGCGTGGGGCATAGCGGATTCAGAAAAATAAAGTTCCGTCCACTCTGGAAATCGATTCAGTTGCATCTCGAAAGAGTTCACAACCAGCCCCTTAAGCATCAGTCTTATGACCACTTTCTTACTCGACCTATCCCCAAGCATACCGTTACGGGTATTTAAAATTGCAATTTTTTTAATCGACGTAGCGGATATAGAAGCAAACTTTACATTGACTGTACCGCCGACTCCATCGGGTGCAAGCCAGTAATCTTGACAAGACTCGAATACACTTCCATCATCCAAGGATGAGGGATCAAAACCAGGCATAGATTCTTTCGCAGTTATTGATTGGAAGTGAACAAGTTTAGTTTCGATTAATGCAGCGCGTGATTTTATTACATATACCCTTGGACAGCTATCTGGAGATTTGACTGATGAAACCATTTGATAATCTTGCTCAATTAATTTTTGCAGTTCTGGAAAAGCCTGAATGCCTTCTGTTTTTGGATCAACAAAATGAAAGCTTCCAGGCGCAACAGTATCAATAACAAAAGCTGGTTGGGTCTTTTTCATATCTTGCAGGAATCGGCTGCGAAAGTAACCACGAAGGGCTGTGTTGTAGAGTTGATTTTCGTTGGTCGCCTCGCGTGTTGCTGAACGTATTGCCGAATCTACATAACACTCTGAGCGCCACCCCCAACAAATAATCCGATCTGATTCTAACGGGAGTAGCCACGATAAAGACCTAGGAGAGGTTAATGCTTTCCCCTGCAAAAAAAGATAGTTTTTCCATTTGGGGTCGGCTTCATTGCTTGAAATAATAAGCATCCCAAAAAAAGTTCCTAGAAATACTACTACTGCAAACCTTGCGAAGGACAATGAGAATTTTTTTTTATTGCACTCGATAAAAGCTGCAAATGCTGCGCAACACGCACCGCCTGTAATTGCGATTGCAGGAATACTGAGAAGAAGATAATGTGTGAAAGGACGCCCTGGCAACGAAATAGCAAAGTATGAAGTGGGTAGAAGAATTGCCGACAGATTAAACATTCGAAGTGTAGAAGCGTCAGTCTTTATCTGATTAACATACTTATTCGATAAATAAGCTCCCACACTAATCAATCCAATTACCCCATACGCATAAACAATCAACCAAAAATTTGAAGTCGTTCTTACCAACAACGGAACTTTGTCAGCCCATTCTTCACCCTGTATGCGTAAGCTCTGCTGGAAAAAATAACTTTTCATGAAATCATCCAACCCTCCCGCAATAGTCAAGGGAACGAGGAAAAGTAATGCTGGTACACAAGCAGCAATGGCTATGATTACGACATGTGTAATACGCTTAACAGTTGTTGAAGCCAATAAGAAAGTACTGACAAGTACGCAGCCACCACACGCAATGGCTATCGGCGTCGCCTGAAGCTTTCCAAATGGTATACACCCCAAAAAAAGAGCGGCTATAATTAAGGGAAAAAAACTGCTAGAGCGAAGCGAAAGTGAATAGAAGTATAGGCTAACAGAAATCAAGAATACTGGTAAAAGTTCACTTGTGTAGTGTATGAAGTCGAAGTTGTTCGTAGCTATGAAATAGGTATATATTGGAATGATGGATATTAGTGCTAACCTGCTATTGCCTAAAGAGCAAATTGTACCGTAAAGACTAGTGAGAGCCAGCCCTAACAATACAACTCCAGTTAGTCGAGTAGAGAAAAGGGTTATGTCACCGCTAAAAATATAGGGCCAAGTTAAGACCATTGAATCAAGAGGGCCAGCCGTCAGAGTGTCCGCAAAATTCCAGTTTAACCACCCATAATGTGATTGCATCGCGTTGGCGGCCATCAACGCTTCGTCTGGATTAATGACTTGATCAAACTCTAGAATAGTCCATCTGCTTATGAGTAAACATAGAAAACCTAACATCAGCAGAATGATCGAAGGTTTCCTCTGGCATGCAAATGAAGTATCGATAGATACCAACCATAAGATGAGTGATGATATAAGAAAAAATGTTATGGTCATGACTAAATTCAATTTATTTTTCCTGTATGGCGTTGTTCAAAGTTCGAACTATGGTAAAGCGCTACTCGGCAGTGCATGACTCCTTTGGTCTGGACTTCACCTATGCTGCTAGACAATCTCAAGAACCATTGGCTCATTAACCAGTAGGATCTATGATCCAAACAGTGACCACTAGAGCATATGAAGTTACTTGAAAGAAAATTTCTTATGACCTATGTAACTTGTAAAGGCAGGTACAATCACTCCAACAGCATGAGCAATCTCACGAACAAAAAAAATAATACCCAATTTAGGTAGAAGATAATAAGCCAATGCGATACTGATTAACCAAGTCTGCGCCACAGCAATTATGTTCACTAATATAAAGAAAATGATCGAACGACGAAGAGTTTGCTGACTTTGTTTAAAAACAAAGAGCTTGGCAAGTACAAATGCTGTAATCATCCCAGTAATATAAGCAATTACAATTGAGGTGGAAAAGCTAAATCTCGTACTGTAAAGAATTCTTGATCCAAAATTAACTAAAGCGGCAGTACCCCCCGTCAACAAAAAAACAAGAAATTGCCGTGACCTAAATTGATTTATCATACACTACATCCCTAGCCATTTTTCTACCGAAATCAATGCTTTCGGAGATACCTCTGTCTTCTGGGTAATAGTATGAGGTATCAGCCACCCATAAACCATTAACTGGCATAGCAACTAGGGGTAGCTTATCCAAATAGCCAGGATCGCAAATAGGCTGTGCATAACGGTAACGGCTAGCGCGTAAGTCAATAAAATCATCATCAACCAGCGTAGGATTAATTTTTTTTAAGTAACGCCGAACTTTATCGAGAAAGGCTTGATCAGGTTCATTAAATTTAGGATGCTCTCCCGGCATGTAAAAAGGCACATAAACGATATGCTGATCAAGCGGCCGCAAGTTAGTGTATTCGACCAAGCCTGGGATGTCCATTTCAGGATCATTGGTATTCAACCAGAAATTCTCTGTCAGTGCCTTACGTAGCTTCACTATCACACAGACGACAGCGATATTATTTATCGACCGGTAACAATCTAATATATGGTTCGGCAGATCAGGAATAAGCCTCGGAACATAGGGCAAAGGAATAGTACTGATCACTTTATCGAAAGCTTCAATCTGCCCAGCAACCACCAAACCATGTACCTTTCCATCCTCTATAAGCACCTTACTAACTGGTGATTTAAGGCGAATCTCACCGCCATGCGCTTCAATTTCAGCTCGCATTGCTTGAAGCAGTGTATCTGAGCCTCCTTCAAGATAGCCTAACTTTTCGCGAAAAAGGCTGTAGCGAGACCTGCCTATTCGCCGAATCCGGCTCCAAATCCAAGCTGCCGACAGATTATTGGTATAATCGTAGAACTTGTAGTCAAACAACCGACGCCACAAGACCTCATACGCCTCATTGCCTACCCAACGTTTAATCCAACCAGTGGCCTCGGCATTGTCCAGTGGCTTCCAGTCGTTGCGTTTGGTGCAGAGGAAAGCGTGAAGCCCGTAGCGGAACTTGGCAACAAGGCTTAACCCTTTAAATTTGAGAAGCGCTATGGGATTACCCCACGGCTGCAATCTCCCTTGATACCAGTAGCCCATTTTCGTCTCTACCCAGCGCATCTTGTCGGCTAAGGCCAATTCGTCCAACATCGTCAAAAAAGCATGGTCGGAGATGCAATGAAAGTGGTAGTAACGCTCGAGAGTCAAACCTGAGAAATCAAACGTAGCTGTCATCCCCCCCACCCTGTCATCAGCTTCGAAGACGATCGGTTTGTGTCCGTCACGTGCTAATTGATAGGCTACAGCTAACCCCATCGGTCCTGCGCCTAGTACCGCAATACGTTGACTTTCCATACTTAAAACTCCAAGACCACTTTACTATAAAGTGGATCGTTAAAGGTTTCATCGATTGCCTTAGCAAAAGGCGTGTAAGACACGCCAAAAATAGCGGGCCAGTCAATCACTTCAAATTCATCTTTGGTACTTAATGCGGCAAGCTGCTGGGTGGTGAACGGTGGATTTTTATCGAAAAGCCCCCAGATCCAAATCAATAAATAAAATAACCCGTATGGAGTCTTGATGATTAGTACCCTTGCATCGGTCGCACGCTTGATCTCGCGAATGATGTCAATATAATCAATCTTCTCGTGGCCAGAAATATTGTAAATGCCATCATCGACTTTATGTTCAATACAACTGATGATAATGTTGCAAAAGTCCCCAACATAAAGAGGCTGACGCATATAGCAGCCATGACCAGGTATAGGAAAAACCGGTACCTTCTTCATGAAGCGTGAGAGCCAGCCGAGGTGCTTGCGATCAAACCAGCCAAACATTAATGTTGGGCGTAATATTGGGCAATGAATACCACTATCCAATAGCATATTCTCTTGAATCTTCTTGGTTTGAGTGTAATAGTCATTGGCCGCAGATTTCACTACAGAGGAACTGATATGTACAAGATGGGGAACCTTGTTGATTTTGATAGCTTCGAGGACAAGCCGCGTGGAGTCTACGTTATTACGAACAAACTCTTGATAATCATTACCGCCAATCTGAGCTTGTAGCATCACTACTACTTTAGCACCTTCAAAATGCCGCTGCCAGTCACCGGGTTCGGCAAGATCGGCATACTCTAAGATGATATCAGGCTGAACCTGCTTCAGAAGTGCCAAATTTGAACGGTGCTTGTCAAGTACTACAATATCTTTGTATCCCTTGGCTTTAAGACATGCAACAAGGTTTTGACCGACCAGGCCAGCCCCACCGGGAAGGATTATTTTACATTCATTCATTGTCGACTCCAAATTACGGTAAGCAGTAAATCTTAATTTTTCTTATCTCAGCGGTTCTCCATATTCCAACAATCAAAATATTAATAGCGCTTTATTTCTCTAGCACGAGAATATCTCATTAAATAGTTCGTTTGGTTATGACCTTTTGAAGAATCATAAAATGGAGGGAAATTCGAGGTGACTTAAACTAAAATAAAAAGATACAAATTAAAAAATACAAAATCAATCTGTCTGAAAATTTTCGTCTTGCCTGTGTGACATATAACAACAGTTTAAGCTGCGTAGTAATTGTTCTATTCATCAGTAATGAATAGATTTTCTTGACTTGAGCATCATTAGAAATGAAAGCACATACTTGGCATACCTTGACAATTTCAGACCTATACCAACCTTTCCTCAACTTTTCCAATCTTGATAATTTTGCTTTTAATCCACTATTAGCGCCAATTACGTTACTTTGATGCTGACGATATTGTACTGAAGGCCTATAGTCGATCACCCATTTATGTCCATTTGCCCTACAAATTGCATAAGTTAGCCAATCATGTAAATCTACTTCTGACGCTCGACTATAATTATCTTCTAATTGCTCACGAACTTTACCAACTAACCATGGGGTCATTAAAAAAGTACATCCGGGGCCGGAAGACTCAAACAAAAAATCCCATGTTCTTTGTGGTTGAGACTTAACAATTAACTTTAAATCTCCATCTGGCCAAAAAGCCATGACGCTTGAAGACACGCCGTCTGCTTGTTGCTCCTGAGCAATCATTACATGGCGAATCAGTTTGTCAGATTCCCAAATGTCATCTTGATCAGAAAAAGCAATATAATCAAATCCTGTAATATCAACATCTTTAATCAATCGATAAAAATTTCTACCTGCACTGCCGAACTTAACTTTGTTAGTAAGTATCTTTACCCTAGGATTATTTTCAGATAATCCTCTTAGATACTCATAGCTACCATCTTGAGAAAAATCATCAGAAACATATATACAAACTACAGCTCCAGTTTGATTTAATATACTATTAATTTGTGCTGGAAGCCATGACATACCATTGTAACTCGCCATTAGAATAGCTATTTTTGGCAAGTTCATATATGACTTAATTTGTTTTCGTCTGTGTATAGCTCTAACTCAACTTTTGGTTGCAATCCATTATTGATATTTATTAACAGATTGATAACAACCATAGCAATTAGCACTATGGTCATGCCTACTGGATTAGTCAAAAATGGATTTGTTAAACTTACCAGGTATACCATCATTACAGAGAGAATAAATGGCATTGCAAGAGCTAAGTTGCACTCATTTAATTTTCTGGCTTGCATGCAAATATAGCATAAGGGGGTCAGCCAAAAAAATATGCCCAATAACCCTTGCTTGTATAATATATTAACGTATGTAATCTCAATTTGACTCCTCCCAAGAACATCCGCACCAAAACCTTTTCCGAGCAAAACACCTTTAAGATCAAATAGACTCAAGAACATTGATAGATCGTGAATTCTAATTGCATTTGAGTCGTGAGCACTAGGAAGTATGTTTGAAATAATGATTACACCAAGAACACCTAAAATAATTAATGCGAGTGCTGATAATACAGCGTAGATTTTATTTGTAATATTGAAATAAGAATACCCTGCCAAAACAATAAATACTGATAACCACAATCCTCGCGTCATAGTAGATGCTATTGTTAGAAGAAAAATAGTCATATAACTCAATCTAACAAAATTATTTTTTTCATTCATGGAAAAAAAAACTCCAGTGCCAACGCAAACAACTGCTTTAAAAAAAAATGTCGTATCTCCTCTAAAGATGAATTCCCGTTGAGGGTCATGTTGCGGATTAAACCATGCTACCACCTGTTCCGTACTAACAAAGTCGGTTTTCCATACCACTATTATTAATAAAAACAATATGGAAAGTAACAAAGCAGCCGCTTTGATCAATTTGATAACTAACTTAATCTGGTTGATATCACGAATAGCAACCGTAAAAAAAAGTAGACTAAAAAAATATGCCATTGGCTTTAAATCACTGACAATAGCATGTAATGGTATTTCATTACCTATTGCAACAAGAAGTGATAAAGCAGTCAGACCAGTAAAACTCATGATCATCATCAAAAATTCATACCGGGGCTTTATTTTAAACTTAGCGTAACCATATAAAAAATAAGAAATGCCGCATAAAAATAAATACATTCTAGGGCTAAACCAACCGATATCAATCAACCGACCACCGCCCCCAAAGCTTGCCTCAAAAACAATCAGTGTTAAAAGAAAGGTCCCTATAGAGTAGTATGTTGTGAGATTAACACTAAAAACTCTAAATAATTTATGCACGTTCATTCATCCGTCCAAGCACCCCCGCTAAACCATCACTAAGACCCAATTTCATTTTTTTGAAATGCTCAGATCGATTTTCAGGAATTAATGAATAAAAGATAAAAGACCGCAACATCCGCCAAAAAATAATAAATCTCCAGTTTAAAGGTATATAACTTTTTCTTATTAAATGAATAGCATTTCTAACTAAATAATAATGCCTTAAAGGCGAATGCATTGGAAACCGCCATCCTAACAACACCAATGGATTATCACCTAGTGAATGCTCCATAATTACGCCACTATCACCATATAGCTTATAACCCTTACTCAAGGCTCTTAAACACCACTCTGTATCCACATAATCAATAAACAACCCCTCTTCCATTAACCCAATATTTTGGATTGCATCAAGTGTTAACAAAGTGCCTGAAGTAATTAAAAAATGGGTTTGAGTAACTTCGATTTTTTGATCTATTTCAATTTTCTTTAGACTCATTTTTCCAAACTGGATAAACGGCGCAAATTTATTCAAACGAGAGTTAAAGTAAGCTGGGCCTATTGCTGCAACTTTAGTATCACCACTATTTAACTTTTCTAAAGAATTCAAAAGAGTTGAAACCATATTTTTAGGCACTAGACTATCTTGATCTAACATCAAAAAATATGAGCAACCCTTTTCAATAAGAATTTTTAATCCAATATTCAAAGCTTTTGCAATTCCAAGATTCTGACTATTCTCAATAATCTCAAATTTCTTTTTATCTATCGACATTGCTAAAATATCAGTGATTATTGTAATTGGAGCCTCACCATTATTAACAACCAGCAAAAAGTCCAAATCATTTAGTGCAGCCTGCACTACACTTAAAAACTGTTCTTTATCAGGGTAATAAGCAACAATTACACCGCCAATCATATGTCTTCTACTCTCAAAATTATTGAAACCCATCACTTATAGGCAATCAATATAATCTCTTCGCCAGATAATAGCGAAAAACGATGCGTCACATTGAGAAAAAATCTAACTAAGTGAGCAAAATATCGAGTATATGTGCTATGTTGTTCTTGAATAGCCCCCTCCTTAGACAACTTATAACTCATAAGCCAAATATTAATGGCACTATAATTTCCTGTAGTTATTATAATTTTTTTAAAACCAGCCTGTTGTGCCGCATACAGAATTGATTTAGGGCAAAAAATTTGCAAATGTCTTGGCGGCTCCAATCCTCGCCAATTTATCTTGAATTTTTCATGTAATCTAGAGGAGGCATTTGGTGTAACGGCTACAAAGCATCCATTAGGTTTCAATACTCTCAAGCCCTCTTGCATTAACCCAATCGGATCTGGCACATGCTCCATAACATGGCTGGAAAATATTGCATCAAAAGTATTTGATGTAAAATTTTGCGCGAAAATATTACCTTGGTGTACTTTTAAACCTTTACTTGATGCGTTCTCAACTGCTTTAGAATCAAAATCTAGGCCCTCTGCCTGCCAGCCCCAATCCTTAAATAATTTGAGTGTATCTCCATTGCCGCTACCTAATTCCAGCAACTTACCTTTTGGCATATCTTTAAAATATATAAATGGGTAATCCATATGCTCTTTTATAAAACCAAAGAAGCTAAGTGCTTTCCCTAAAATGCGGTGTAATAATGTAGTTTGATCAATCAGATACCCATATTCGTATGCTCTATACCCGGAAATTATTTTTGAAATAATTGAATGCTTAGAGGGTACATTATCGACATGTGTGTAATAGCTTTCGTACGCTTGATATATATCTTCATTAATTGGCATTGGGTCAAGCCAGATTAACCCACACTGCTGACTCTTGCAACGCTTTAAATTCCACTCCCCTTCAACCCCGAATAACCTATCCTGAAGTGACGTATATAAGTAAATTCCATCCGACCCGCAACACATGCAATTAGGCTTAGGTTGAGTACGTATTTTATTTTGCATAATTTAAACTAACTAAAAAAACCTTTAAGATACATGAAGGCATCATCGCGATGTAGTCTACGCAATGCCAGTAAGCCATATAAAAACATGATTACCATCGCTAATATTGAGCGAAAGATTATATCTTCAATATAAATAGATGATATAAGTGGAATTACAGATAGACTTGTCAAAACCAGAGGCGCTTTCATTGAGTGTTTATTTGCTACATTTAGTTTTCCTGCAAAATATGCTAAGCCCAATGTATCAACACTTACTCTGAAAAACCATGCCATGGCTGCGCCTTCAATGCCAAACTGCTTAATTGCTAACCACAAAAAAATCCAATACGGAATTGACTCCGCTAAATGCAATTTTGCAGTCCAATCAGCTCGGCCTGCACCTTGTATTTTTGCGTAGATAATTTGGGCGACACTATTAACCAAAACGCCAGCCGCTAGCCAACACACTAAATGTGATCCTTTAACCGCGAACTCTTTACTTAACCAAAACGCTAACCATTCATTTGAGAAGAGTGCCGCTAACAAAACTGCTGGGTAACTTAGAATGAGAACATAGCTGATGCCTTGATTAAGCATTTTTGCTGCTGTCAATGGGTTGGTTCTCCACTCCTGAGCAAACAAAGGAAATAACACTCCAGAAAAAGCTGCTGGAATTACCCACAATTTAGTAATCACCTCATAGGGCGCTACATAGTATGCTACTGCTGTAGTACCAAGCATGGCTGCAATTACAAAACGATCCAAATAAATCATTAAAGGACCAATAATATTGCTAATCGTCATCCAGCCCCCAAAAGTAAATAATTGTTTTAACCATTTACAATTATAGCTTGCTGATTCATTACTTAATAAGCTCGTACTGTTTACAGCATACAAATGCATTATCCAGCCAACAAATCTCACCAAAACTAATGCATAGGCAGCATATATGAGAGAATTGCTATAAAGTGACGAAAAGTATGGCCCTAAAAATGTACCAATTCCCAAAAGCATCCGAATCAAACTGGCTTGCTTAAATAACTGTAAAGCATCCATCACGCCCCTTAAAGCAGATGTGTGGACAACAAACGGGATTGATATCGCTAAAATAGAAAATGTATGAATAGTTTCCTGTTCAATTCCAGGTGAAACTGAAAGTACGTTGTGAGCGAGCCAAGAGGATATTAGCCACAGAATAAATCCTCCTATTGCACCCAGTAACCACATTATCCGAAATGCCGTATGTATCATTTCTACGATTTCATAATCATTAGTATTTTTTGATATTTTTTCTGAAACCATTTGAGTCAAAGCCCGCGACAACCCCATATCAAAAAGACTGAAATATCCAACTAAAGACCATGCAATTGTAAGAATGCCAAAACGTTCTGTACCGTATGCTTTAATAATTAACGGAAACACCATTACTCCGACAAGAAGTGGAAGTAGACTACCTATAAAATTCCAAATTATGTTTTTCTTTATCACATGCACTTCTCATTAAATTGTCCCGATTTTTTGGGAACACACGCATTGTAATTCATACGAATAATCCATCAAAATGCAGTAACGCATAATTGACATCACTAAATAAATCCAAAGAAAATTATTTATAATGAACACTAAGTTATCCGGCCACATGGTGCGAATGACTAATATCTCAAAACTAGAAATTAAAAAAGTTATAATCGAATAAATCTATAAAATAATTTAGATATCTTATTTAAATTTCCAGCGCTTATGTCCATTATGAGGCTTAAAAGTGACTGCTACATCAATTACGATTGAGTTGGTGTATCCCTTGGCGTTAGCTGGAAGACAAGATTTTAATCAATAAAACTGGCAGCTACGTGTAAAACTAACTTAATTTTCTGCATTAGGCGCTACTTTGTTAATTGTGACTGGAATTTTGAACTGAGGGCAAATTTCAATTTTTTCAGACTGTTTTACAGCAAGGCCAAGTATATATTGCCCATCAAGTACTGATACATCGAAATTTGCAGCATACCCAGACTTATTAAGTTCTGGTTTATTGAAATGCATCCCCACATCAGGACGTAACGTAGATCTAGCTTTGAAAAACATATTACTTCCCTTATGATCACTCAACACCATAAAAACCTCCTCTGGTAAAGTCGCATTATCTACTGAAGTAGTTAGCCATCCATTAACACTCAGCAAGCGAGAAGTCGAAAGCCGCTCTGGAATAGCTGAGAAGCCATTAATCACATCAATATTTCCATCGCACCTTTCTGCTTTGGTAATTCGGTAACTCGTAAGATCAGCAATCCCATCAAAAATGTAAAGCTGCGATATATCTACCGGTGGCGGAGAATTAATTACTTTAAATGTAACATCATATTCATTACGCCATAAACTGCTTATACCGCCTATTGGAGCTATTGAAAAAGATTTAACTATTTTATCGGTCAAGTAACTTGGGTTTCCATACAGCAATCCAAACTCAGTAGTGCTTTCAATCAGTGGTGATATGATCAAACCTGATTTCGTCATCTCGGCAATAATCCGATATTGTTTCTGCATCCCATTTTTCAACTCAAGAGTTATTCGAAGCTCTGAAGATTTAAAGAAAATATTGGCAATCCTACCAAAAAAAGTTGGTTTAATCTTAATTTCTGCAAATATTATTTTTCCAGCATTAGGTATCTTAACTACCTCTCCAAATAAATGGGTTTTGCTACTAATTAGCAGAGGTTCACGATTTTCGTTAGGATTTTTATTTTTAACAAGAAATAGAAAATTACTTTTCATCATACTTGGCTTATAGTTTTGCAATAGTATCGGCCAGCTTGAACCGTCTTCAAGTGAGGGCATTCTTACGTCGATTGGCTCGACGCTAAAAATAACATTATCCGGTGCATGCACCCCTAGTAGGTGTTTTCTATTTGTCTCGATTAAGGCTGGCGTATATGCGGAATAACTCTGAAATGTTGGTCGAGGATTCCAAGTGTTACCTGAAGCAATTAAATATGTTTGATTGTAAGAATAGATATCAGTGGTACCTTGTAGTATAGGGAAATTTGCACTTTTTCTAATGGTGCTTAATGCGGCATCGAACTCAAATTCTGGCCAATTTCTATTTTCAATTCTTTTTTTAACTCCTTGCAATGCCCTTGAATAAGGTAATTCAATCATCGTAGTAATATTCAATATCTCAAAAATATCTTTTACCCCAAGAACCTTATAGATTT
Source organism: Methylotenera versatilis 301 (assembly GCF_000093025.1). Lineage (GTDB taxonomy): Bacteria > Pseudomonadota > Gammaproteobacteria > Burkholderiales > Methylophilaceae > Methylotenera > Methylotenera versatilis. The sequence goes on along the minus strand of NC_014207.1, from coordinate 1,374,782 downwards.
TGATAGCTTTTTCATAAAAATTAACCCCTCGAAGAGAACTAACATTAATTCCATTTCCTGTTAATTTATTTTTGATAATACTTATTCTGCTAATTTTGCTATAGGTTATAGTTGTACCTACAAAAAAAATACTGCTTATAATCACAATAACAAATACTCTTTTTACGCTCCATCTTTCACTCTTTGCAAATAAAAGTAGCAAAACCGAAAACTGAAATAATGAGTCAGAAGCAATGATTGCATGACCATCATGTCGAACAAAACCTGCTTTAAAAGATAAAAATAAACAAATAGAAAAAGTAAGAAACAAAAATACTTTTGGAATGCCACTTACTTTTCTTTCATTAATTATGACTAACAGCAACAAAAGCGACACCGCTATATATAAAAGTACTTCATGGATGAAGCCATTAATCGCCATAGCATCTGTGTAGCCAGAGATTATAGGCAGAAGATTGAGATAATAATTTGGCAAGTTCACAAGAGATTGACCCGATGCAGCCCAAAACAGAATCATCGTGACCAACGGTGAAATCAAACAAGCAATTGCAATATATTTTCTCTTATTATGAATAAAAAATAGAAAGCAAAGTATAGTAATTAGGCAACATAAAACTCCGATGGAGCCTTTTATTAAGGGTAGCAAACCAAATGGAGAAAACAGCAGTACAAGAATAAGTAAATCAAATTTACTTACAACAGACGCACGGTTTTCTGCATGTATGATTTTGAAACTGCTCAATGCCACAAGAAGTGGGTAAGAAAAAAACAATGCGTCTCGTCCACTACTAGTCACCAATATAGTAACTAGAATTGCGTAACAAAATACAGCCCAATGCAATGCAATGCCTCTCATTAAAACAACAATGCTCGCCCAATATGAAATGGCCAAATACAAGCCACCTCCAATCATCATAAAATCCGTTGATGGGTGATAAATTGTAGTGTAAATTGATGCGTAAGGACCAAAAGTAAAGATTAGTTCCTTGCCGATTGAAAAACCTTGCGCCACCGCCTGATTCATTCCGAGCCCCCAAGAGCTATCCAAGCCGGCCGATGGCATTGCAGGATAAAATGGAACAAATACGCAAACGACAGTAAAAAGTAAAAATATTTTTAAGGTATAATCAATAAATTGGCTTGGTTTTACCAAGTTGAGGGCATTTATTAATGTTCTTTGTGCATATGATGGCATTTTATATATCTAATTTATCAAATATAAATTTTGGTAAATGGCGAACAACCATCATAATTAATGTCCATTTAGTCGGCGCATAAACTACCGATTTACCTTGATTAATTGCCTTAACGATTAACCGTGAAACGTCTTCTACATTAGCGAGATGACTGCCTTGCTGCTTCAAATGCATGGTCATTGGAGTATCTGTCGGCCCAGGCTTAATCAACACTATTTTGACGTCTGTACTTGCTAGGCGATGTTGAAGCCCCTGAGCATATCGTGTGACCAATCCCTTCGCAGCACCATATACATAATTAGACCGGCGCCCTCTGTCTCCAGCTACCGAACCAATAATCGCTAATGTTCCTGAGTTCGCTTTTTGCATATGCCCAACAAAGGCCTCTGCAAAAAGCATGGGAGAAATCCCATTAACTATCAATGCTTCTTGGTTTGCACTTAAATCTGTCTGACACTCAATTTGATCGGGCAATGTACCGTGGGCAATCAATACAATATTGACTATTCCTCCAGCAATGACTCTATCGACTAGTTGGCGAATGGCTATTGAATCAGTAAATTTAGATTCAAGCACATGAATGACAGACTGAGGGCTACGCACTCGCAAATCTTGAGCCACCCGCTCAATTTTGCTAATATCGCGACCAACTAGCGTCATGTCAACCGCCGCATCATCGACCCAAAAACGTGCGCAATGCTCGGCAATGGCCGAAGTTGCGCCAATGATTACGATTCTCTTTTTATTATTTGTCATTATTTAACTTCCTATTAGTCGCCGTGACATTGCTGAACTAATGCCTAGGTCACGATAATGCAAAAATTCATTAAGTCGTGGATACCCTGTTTCAAATAAATCGCGTGACATACGAGCATCCTTAGCAAGATAAATTCGCCCCCCAGCCTCACGCACAATAGCGTCCAAACTAGCAAAGAGCTTGAGTGTTTTGTCCCCTTGATTTGGAAAATCTAGCGCCATAGTCACACCCTGCCGTGGGAAGCTCATCATACCTACGGATTGGCGATCTCCAAAAGTTTTCAGAACCGCCAGAAATGAACCTTCACCTGTTTTTTTAATTTCCCTTAACATTGCCTGAACTGCATCATTCCCAACCTTAAGTGGCACTACGCTCTGGTATTGGTAAAAGCCATGTGGGCCATACATCCGATTCCATTCAAGCAAGTTATCTAGCGGATAAAAAAAAGGCTCGTAATGAACGATGCGCTTTCCTGCCTGCCTTTTTTTAAAGTTGAAATAAGCGGCATTAAAAGGACGCAAGGTCAAATGATTGACCAGGGAGACTGGTGGCACAAAGCGAATAGTACGTTTGTGACTTTTTGGTTCTGGATGATTGATAAGATTGATAGGGTTAGCTCTCATAAATATACCGCGCGCATTCTTACCAGAAAGACAATCAATCCATGAAACAGTATGTTCCCATTCAGTTTCCGAAGCATTAGCCAATTGAAAAAACTCATTCAGATTCGCATAAGGCAGGGTCTCAGCATCGAGCCATGGACCACTTACCTTGCGCAGTTGAATTTCAGCTTCAGTAATAACCCCAGTCAACCCTAGCCCACCGACCGTAGCTGAAAACCACTCAGTTTGAAAATCCGGCCCACATTCAATAATAGTGCCATCGGTACGCACTAATATAATGCCTCGCACATGATCACCAAAGGTACTAAACATGTGATGGTTCTTGCCATGCACATCATTAGCAATTGCACCTCCTACCGTCACGAGCTGTGTACCGGGCGTGACTGGTAAAATCCAGCCACGCGGAATAACTAGTCGCTGAATGTCACGTAACAGCACACCTGCTTCACACACAAGCCGACCAGTGCTCTCATCTAGGCTAATAAAACGATCCAGCTCTGTCGTCTTCCACAACACTCCTCCTGGATTTAGGCAGACATCGCCATAACTTCGCCCCATGCCATGAGCAATACCTGATCTGCTGCTTTTCAGTTGGTGAACTACGTGATGCCGGTCAGACAGAGCTAGAACTTCATGTTCCCAACTTCCCAGCATTCCCCAAGACGAGACCTCTACCATGGCCAACCGACTGAACCAATAGCCAAAACTATAGTAAATGTTAATCCTGCTAGCAAACTTGATTTGTCTTTCAAAGCAAAGATTAGTGGGTCATCATGCATTTCGCCCCGATGAGCTTTCATCCACATCCAGCTAATCCAGAACAACATAACAGGTACCGTACCCCATACAAACTCTGGGGTTCGGTATAGTTGTACGACAGCGTCACTATTGAGGTAAAGCGCCAACACTAGTACTGCAGCGAAACCAGACGTTATGCCCAGCGTCTGAACCAATGGAGCATCTGAAGTTAAATATCCTCTTCCATGCATCTTTTGCTTCCCATTCAGCAACTGCAACTCCAATTCGGCATACCGTTTGACGAATGCTAACGACAAAAATAAGAAAACAGAAAATGCAAGCAGCCAAAATGACAACGCCATACTCGCAGCAGCAGCGCCAGCAACGATACGCAAGGTGTAAAGCATTGCCAATGTCAAGCAGTCTACTAACATTAAACGTTTGAGCACCCAAGAATAAGCGCAGGTCAGAACAAAGTAAAACAAAAGCCATGGCGCAAAAGTGCCACCTACATACTGAGCTAAACCCAAACTACTGAGCAGTAATAGTGGCACTAGCACAACACCCATCCATGCTGAAACTAGACCCGAAGCAAAAGGTCGGTGTCGTTTGCGTGAATGCTGCCGATCACTTTCTAAATCCAATAGATCATTGACGATATAAACCGATGAGGCGCATAGGCTAAATGAGAAAAAGGCCAAAACAAGTGCAAACCAAGTATCTAGATTTGTAATCTGATGCGCTGCAAAAAATGGAACAAACAACAGTAAGTTCTTCAACCATTGATGTGCACGTAGGACTCGTCTCCAAGCTGTAAAGCCTAAAACCGGCGAAAGGAATACTTGTTCCACCTCGCAACAATTCCTTGACTTATTGACAACGTATTCAGACGCATTGACAATCACGCCCCTGCGAGCGCATTGCCACACTGCAAAATCATCGCGTGAGTTACCAGCATAATCAAAACCTGCATGGCCAAAACGCTGTACAAGTACCTCAGCTTTGTGTTTACCTGCTAGGTTCGCAATGCCATCGCTCGCAATAACCTCTTCAAAAATATCGAGATGTTCCGATATAGTCGTTGCGATTGAGCGATCAGAAGCTGTGCATAAGATTAATTTTCTACCTTGAGCCCGTTGCAGTTTTAGCCAGTCCAATAGGTCATGATTATAGGGTAGTGAGCTTGGATCAAAACCGGTGCAATTAGCCAGTTTTAATTTGAGCACAGCCTTTCCTCTAGATAACCAATATGGAATACACAACGCATAAAATGGGTTGTCACGCAATACTCTGAATACTGATTCGTGGAGCATATCTGTACGAACTAAGGTGCCATCAAGGTCAACTACAAGGGGGGGGCGAAGATTCAAAACTGATTCCTTACAATCCAGCCGATAATACCAGCATAATATCTAATTAACTGGAACGTTAGCCTACATAATAATTCAACCATACAATCGTGGATTCAAATAGAAAGAAGCTTTATGACGAAGTTTAACTTTTTTGGGCGAGACATGTCATTTTTTTGCATGACGTTAACCCTATAGTCTCACTCAATAATAAACTTTACTAGTCTTCTTGGGTACTTTACTTTCGATATGTAAGTATTACTGTTACTCTGGAAGTTAGTTTTTGTAATTATTTTAATGTTCATATTAAGTTGTTCTTATAGTGGGTATAAGCTTGGGCAATTAGGTAGATGATGTATCATTTAACTCGTCACTTAATTGTCCACGTATATAGTAAGTTTTGAAACAAGTTAGCACTGCATAGTTTTTACATCATAGTAACGATACAGGAGATGTTTTCTACTGTCGAACCTGCATGCTAAAAACTAGATATTTTGTTCTAGAATATACAGACCAATTACCTAATAGACGATGAGTAGTCTTTGCAGCTTGAGAATAATTTACAGCGGTTAAGCTAACCAAAGGTCGTTTGTATCTTTGATCTCTTGGCAGAGTATCATTATGATTGACACCTAGAAAATTTCAATAACGCTCGCTAATGCCGTTTATCATACACCCGCAAGAATTATACTATTACATCGCAGCAGACCATGAATCTGATTAGTTAAAAAATGGTTACAGCAAGCACTAGTCTCGTAAGTAGAGACAGGTTATGGCTCAAAACCCATGCCACCAGTAAATTTCTTGATATCACGCTGCTGCCTTTTAGTCGGCCGTCCCGTGCCACGCTCTCGAATGGCATGCTCGCCTTCACCCGTTACCTTAGCATGTTCACGTTTGCTAATACTTGCCTGAGTTTCTGTGTATAAAAGTGCCGCTTCTGGGGAACCTCTACGGATGTTTGATAGCGCAAGAACATTGACTTCAATTTCAAAATCTCGGTTACGAATATGAATGACTTGCCCTATATGTACTTCTTTAGCGGGTTTAACTCGGTCGCCGTCAACGTGAACCTTGCCAGTTTCGATTGCTGCAGTTGCTAAACTACGGGTTTTAAAGAATCTTGCAGACCATAACCATTTATCAAGCCGGCATTTAGCATCATCGTTTTCTATGGATTTAGACATGGTTGGATTTAAGTATTTACTTATTTTACTTAGTAAATATTTTAGGCGAGTTAGCTTCTAATATTTGTTTGAATGCTGTTAGTTTTGTTTCTGCAAGTTTATTAATTTCTTGCAGAGTATGGCCAGTAATGTGCAAAATACCTTCAGCTACATTATTCATCGTGGTGATGTGAAATTGACCATTGGCAACGGCATCGACAACTTCATCACGTAGCATCAGGTGTCGCATATTGCGTTGAGGGATTAATACACCTTGCGTGCCATCTAAACCTATATCTTTGCAGACCCTAAAGTAGCCTTCAATTTTTTCGTTTAAGCCACCGACTGGCAGCACTTCGCCATGTTGATTAAGCGCACCAGTGACGGCGATGCCTTGTTTAATGGGCAGTTGCGTTAATGCTGACAGCAGGGCAAACAACTCCGCGCATGATGCTGAGTCGCCATCTACGCCGTTATACTCTTGCTCAAATACCAATGAAGCTGTGAGGTTTAATGGGTTGAATTGTGCAAAGTTAGTATGTAGCCAACTCTGCAATATCATCACGCCTTTATCATGCGTGGGGCCGCTCATAGACACTTCGCGATCTATGGTGAGTACATCTAATCGACCCGCATAACAGTTTGCTGAGATCCGCACTGGTGAGCCAAAGCTCGCGTCAGCAAGGTCTATGTGCGTGAGGCCGTTAATCTGCCCTACTGTTTCACCATGCACGTTAATCATCAATTCGTTATCGACAATAGAGTCACGGGCATGTGCTTCAATGTAACTATGGCGGGCATATTTGCGATTAATCGCAGCTTTAACATCTTCCTGCGCGACTAATTTTGCACCACGTAATTCAGCTGCGGCAGCACTTTCGAGCATGAGTTTTTCTAAAACAGCAAACTTAGTGCTGATGCGTGTTTGATCTTCTTCTAGTCTGTGCATAGCTTGCAACAAGGCAACGACTGCATCTGCCGTGAAATGGCTGCAATCAAATTGCTGACACTTTTGCGCGATAAATGCGGCATAGGCTGAGTAGTTTTCTGCACTCGCTTTTACTTTCTCAGCGAACTCAATTTTGATAGGGAAATAGCTAAAAAAATCGTATTTCTCATCAATCAACTCATAGTAATCTTCTCGCGTTGCCACTAAAACCAGCTTCACTGAAACTGGTATCGCATCTTGGGCACTGACAAAGCTAGAGCCTTGACTGCTACTGCTGGTCAGGTCTTCAATTTGCAAGGTACCATTGCGTAAAAAACGGTGCAATTTTTCAAGTAGTTGAGAGCCATTTTGTTCATCTGCCAAAATATCGCGTAGATGCAACAACAATGTACCGCCATCTGCACGCAAGAGATTACCTGCTCTTAGCCGCATAAAGTCTGGCGTAGTGCTTGAATCGCCAGCACTTTCAACTCCGCCGAATAATGACTGCAAACTTGGGTCATTATCGTAAATAACTGGCGCATGTTGGTTTGCAGTATGCTCCACAAGCACATTGACGCGATAACGCCCAAAGAAACCTTCGCTCATCAGCGCATCTAAATTGTTATCAGAATCAGCACTGGCGCTAGGCTGCCAAGCCTCTAAAGTATCTAAAATGTCTTTTTGCAATAACTCAAAATATTGGGTGAACTGCTTGTCCGCTTGAATTTGTGGAATATTAGCTTTGATAGTACCTATCTGAGCATTTAAGAAATCCTGAATTAAGGTTGTAGCGTTATCTTTAATTTTAGCTTCTAACAGATTCGCCAACTCTTTAGCCAACTGTCGCACAAACTGATCTAAGCCTTGCTTCAACTGCGTACCCACGCCAGCAGCTAACTTTAAAAACAGCGGCTTAGTATTGCTATCAAACTGATGCAATGCGATTAAGTCAGAAGGAGCAACTTGCTTAGAAGCCGCTTCATGCATGGCGCTCAACATCAGCGTTGTGCGCCCTGTGCCAGGCTCACCAAGCGCAAGTAGATTAAAACCGGCTTGTTGCAAATTCAAACCAAACTCAGCGGCTTTTTTCGCCTCTGATTGTGCTACCCATGCTTGATGCTGCGCACTTTTACTATCTGCTGCAATGAGCTCTGAAGTATCGGCAAAGTTAAATTGCTTAGCAGAAATATTAAGCGTTAATTGCTGAGAGGATAACAAAGTCGAACTTGTTGATTGAGATTGAGTAGAGGTTGACATGGCGCCTTGCTAATTATTTAAATGTTAATTTCTTAATTTCATATATACGTTATATTTGTGTTACTTTTTGGAACTGATTTTACTTCCAGCGCTCACGCGCGTCATCGTCTGTAAGCTTGGCATCCACCCAACGCTCACCTTGACTTGTCACTTCTTTTTTCCAAAATGGCGCTTCAGTTTTTAAGTAATCCATGATGAATTCACAGGCTTTAAAAGCTTCTCCACGATGTGCACTACTCACCGCCACCAATACAATTTGGTCTGTCGGCTGCAAAATTCCAACACGATGAATCACAATAGCATCGAATATGTCCCAACGACTTTGGGCTTGGTTCACAATCGCTTCGAGTGCCTTTTCCGTCATGCCTGGATAATGCTCTAAAGTCAGTTGCGATACAGTATCGCCTTCATTTAAATCGCGCACTTGCCCAATAAAGCTGACAACGGCACCAGTATCTTTACGCGCATTACGAAGTAGGCTTATTTCAAAGCCTGCATCAAAATCTTGTGTTTGTACGCGTACCGTCATAATTGAATATTACAGCCTATCCACCAGTGACCGGAGGGAAAAAAGCTACCTCATCACCATCGGCAATCGGCGCATTGTCATCGACTAATTCGTGGTTAATTGCACCCCTGACCTTCAACTTACCCATCAGCATTTGCTGCCAAGTGTCGTTGCGTTTTGCTAGGTAAGCTTTTAGTTTCAGTATGGTAAGCGTATGCGCAAAATCATCCTCTGGCAACTCTAAATCCTCAGTGGAAAATTTGAGCGTTTCTTTCAATCTTGCGAAATATAATATTTTAATTTTCATATAGTTAACAATTAAACTTCATCTTCTTTATCATCAATAATATCCAGCACATCAAGCGGTTTATTTGCTAATTCTACGCGCTCAATTTGAGCAAAGCGATTAGATATTTTTTGACTGCTAATATGTACTTCTTGTGCATTTTCATGCGCTTGGCGAATGTTGTCAGCAAGCTTTTTCATGCGCTGGTCAAAGCGACCAAAATCTTTACTGAGTTTGCCCAACTCCTCTTTAATCACGTGTACTTGCTTACGCGTTTCAACGTCTTTAAGCACAGCTCGTGCAGTGTTAAGAACTGCCATCAGCGTAGTTGGCGAAACCACCCAGACGCGCTTATTCATAGCGTATTCAATCACATCATTGTGATAGGCGTGCAGCTCAGCAAACACCGCCTCGGCAGGTATAAACATCACTGCACCATCAGACGTCACGTTTGAGATGATGTATTTATTAGCAATGTCATCCACATGTTTTCTAACATCAAGCTTGAACTGCTTTTCAGCCAACAACTGCTCGGCATCACTTAACTTGCTATCAAACATGCGGTGATAATTTTCAAGTGGGAACTTGCTATCTACAGCTACAGTACCTGTAGGGTCAGGCAAAAACAAAGCGCAATCTGCGCGCGTGCCATTTTCAAATGTATGTTGCATGGCGAATGAGTTGACTGGCAAGACATTGCGCACCAAGGCTTCCAACTGCACCTCACCAAAGGCGCCACGACTGCGTTTGTCACCCAATAACTCTTGCAAACTTACAACATTGGTCGTTAGGCCATCAATTTTCTTTTGCGCTTCATCGATGGTCGCAAGACGCGCCATCACATCCACAAAGGTTTGGTTGGTCTTTTTAAAGCCTTCATCCAAACGCTCTGAAACTTTTCCACCAATTTGCTCAAGACGTCCATCAACAGCTTTGGTTAAGCTTTCAATGCTTTGCGTCAAAGTTGTAGTGGCCTTCAACATGGTGTCGTTGATAAGCACTTGCTGCGACTTACCCTGTTCACTCAAGGTTGTATGTAGTTTTTCTAACACCGTTTCACGCGTTAACGATAAGCTGTTATTTTGTGCTAATTGGAGCGCTTGCATGGCGTCACGAGTCGCCTGTAACTCAGCTGCGACACTAGAACGTAAACGCTCGCTGGTTTCGTTAGAAGATGTACTTAAGCGATCGCCCAGTTTGTTTAAACCATCGTTAAAATCTAATAACATCGCGCGGTGTTTTTCTTCTAGCTGCTGCAAAATCACCGCGTTTTTATCAAGCTGATTGACGCGCAGAATCTGCCAAATCGTCAACAACAATATGGCAACAGCCACCATTAAAATTAATATTTGTATCATAAGGCGTGATTATACCTGATGCGGATTGCTCCGTTTTTAGAATAAATATCGAAGAAAGACTTACTCGGAAATGAATTAAGCAAACTTGCTATTAATAGCCGTAATAAACGGACCTAGCTTGGGAGGTTGTGGCTCAACATCGACTTTGATGCCAAATTTATTTAATGCAACAGTGCACACAGGGCCAATAGAAGCCACCATGCTTTTATTAAGCGCTGCCAGCAATGCTTGGTGGCGACCAAGTGCTTCTGCTACGGTAAAGAAGTTATAAACTTGCGATGCACTAGTAAAACACACCATATCAACTTTTCCAGCATCTAACGCATCCATTAAGTCAACCAGCGGTTGCGTATCTGCGGGCAAGCTCCAGCGGTAGGTGGCAATCTCAGTGACTATAGCACCTCTTGTGTCTAGGGCTTGCTGAAGTTCCAAGTTGACATCGCCATATCGTTGGACCGCCACTCGTTTGCCTTTAATCTTGTATTTATCTAACTCAGTCAGCACTTCCGTTGTTGTAAATGGATCACCCGCAGTCGCATCTATCCTTACTTTATATGAGCGCAATGCTGACGACGGTTTAATGCCTCTCACAATCACAATTGAGGATTCAAGAATCTGCTTAAGCTGCTCGGTAATGCCTAATGTGTCAGTGGTAGCAAATAAAGCTTTAACACCAACGCCTGTTTGAAAAATAAAGATGTCTGGCGCATTTATCTGCCAGTCGTTGATTAAGCTAGTAATTAATGCAGGGTCAATATCAGGAATTTCTGCCAATGCTGGCGCAGAAAGTGGCGTACCGCCATACTTTCTCACCAAGTCGGCAAGTTGCTCACCTGCACGGTTTTCTAAAATGGCAATGGTTTTATTTTTCAATGTACAATTCCTAGGTACTAGACAGATAGGCATCAGCCAAGGAGTTTTTGGCTAAAAATTTAATGGCTTTAATTAAATGACCTTGCAATTAATGCGTGCGTTTTGTCGGGTTTTGGTTTAAGTTTTCAGTATAACAAATCATCGACATCTAAAAATCATTTATGAGGTCATTTATGATTTTAGGTAGACCAATTTCTCAAGTAAATATTAATGATTAAACTCAAATTAATTCTCACTCAATGGCTAGTTAGCATCACCCGCAAGTTACAAAATAACTTTTATTTGTACTTATGCGCGCTACTTTCTGTGCTGATTTTATTGGATGCTAGCCTATTTCACATTGGCGAGAACATGCGTAACCGCGCGTTTGATTTGATGGTGAAAAATCGCATCGTAAAAGCTAAAGTTGACCCAGACATTGTGATTGTTGATATTAACGAAGCCTCTCTTAACGCCATGGCAAAGGAATATGGCCGCTGGCCGTGGCCGCGACAAGTATTTGGCGAGTTTGTAGAGAATATTGAGAATCAACATCCAAAAGCGATTGTGTTTGATATTTTGTTTAGTGATGCGGACGTATACAACCCTGATAGCGATACCTATTTTAATGACGTAATTGCGGGCACTAATAATACATTTTTCCCTATGCTACGCCTGTCTCCAGTCAGTGACAATTTAAGCAAAATCACACCAGATATGATTCCCGGTATCAAACGTCAATTTAAAAACGTTGATGGCGAACCTGTCTCAGTAGTTAAGAAGCCTATCGCCATCGTATTGCCACATTTTGAAGCCGCACTTAATTCTAAGCGACTCGGTACACATAACATTTACGCAGATGCAGATGGTATCGCACGTGAATATAGGCTTTGGCATAATGAAAATGGCTGGCTATTACCATCACTGCCGCTGGCAGTGGGCAATTTTGCGCAAATGAACTCACTCCCACCGCCACAAGATATGCTGATTAACTGGCGCGGCAAGGCGTTCACTTACCCTTATGTGAGCTTTAGTGATGTATATGCGGACGTGGCAAGTAAAGTCAAAAAACGCGCGCCAAAAGAATTTACTAACAAAATCGTCATTATTGGCTCAACTGCACCGTCGCTGTTTGACATTAAGGCCACAGCCATGGCAAAAGAGTTTCCAGGTGTAGAGATTTTAGCCACAGCAATTGATAACGTAAAACACGTAGATTACTTACATGTGTGGCGCGGTACGACGCCGTATGTGTTGATGAGCTTGCTGCTTATATGGCTCACTGCATTGGCGTTTTACCGCAACGTAGACCGTGACAAAGTCACCAAGGTATTTAGTAGTAGTCAGATTACTTTACTTGCACTTTCTTACATTGCGCTTAACTTTACTAACACTTATTTAGATATTACTGGCCCTATCACTTGGGCGATTATGTATTTCAGTGTGGCTAAGATATACGCGCTGGCAAACGACCGCGCCATGCAAAGGCTACTAGCGAATGATATTGAATCTGGTAAGAAAGGTGCAGCAATATTATTGATGCCGATTGTGATAGATAGTGAAGTGCCATTTAGCGACAGCATGCTAAAAATGCTGCAAAATAATATCACACAGCGCTGCACCCTACCCGCTACAGTAGAAATATTAAAAGGCACGCAAAGCGGCATATGGGGACTGTTTACCGACATGATTACGGTAAGCTGGGCTTACCAGCATGACAATGCGATAGAAGCCGAGAAAGTAAAGGCTGACGCCACACATTTAGGCTTGCAATTAAAAACCATACTACAAAATACAGGTATGCCAAACGACACTACCGTGCGTTATATCCAGCATATAGGCGTACTGAATGCCGAAAAAGCAATGGATAGCCAATGGCGTGGTTTATTCGCGCAGGCCATTATTAAACTGGATATTTTAGAAAACTAGCTTTAAATAAAGAGAGAACAGCGCAGATGAGAAAATTAACCAAATTGCTAATCGCCGCAAGCTTACCAGCCCTGCTGCTAGCCAATATTAGCATGGCCGGGGAAGCTGGTAGCGCGCTTAAAAATGACAGCATTCGCTTTGAGCCGTTTGCTGATGCCAAGGTGACAGGCACATTAAACCGTGGTGATAGCCTTGAAATTATTAGCAAAAAAGGTGCTTGGCTACAAGTGAAATCAAAGAAAAGCGCAGGTTGGGTACGTTTACTTTCAGTCAAACGTGGCGGCTCTAGCTCCAGCAACCAAACAAGTGGCATATTGGCGGCAGCAAGTGGCCGTGCTGGTACAGGGCAAGTAGTTTCTACCACTGGAATACGTGGCTTAAGTGCAGAAGAACTTAAAGCCGCCAAGTTTAATGAATCTGAAGTGAAAGCATTAGAAAGCTATACACAAAGCGCGGAGCAAGGTCATCAATTTGCTAACGCTGGCAACTTAAAGACCATTTCTTTTCCTAACTTAAAAGCAGTGAATGGAGGCGCAAAATGAGTCTAACGCGCACAATAAATCTAAGAAAAAACATACTCATTCCAACGCTAGTTGCAAGCATACTTGCTGGCATGAGTATGAATAGCGAGGCATTTGATTTAAATGACGCTTTAAAAGATGCAGTAAAAAAACAAATTGAACAACAAACGGGACAAACTGAGTCTCAGCAAACACCCACAGATACCCAAAACACAACAACTACGCCAAACAATACGACCATCACCGTAGCGGCAGACTCTACTGAAAAAGCTCAACCAACCATCAACTGGAAAAGTCCAAGTAAAGCGGAGGAGATTGCACTAGGTCGGGAAATTACAGGTAATTTATTAGGCGCTGCGCCATTAGTAAAAGATGAAGCTTTACAGAAATATGTCAATTCCGTAGGTCGCTGGGTGGCTTCACAATCAGAAAGACCTGATTTGCCTTGGCACTTCGGCGTAATTGAAAGTGACGATTTAAATGCATTTTCAGCACCTGGTGGCTATGTCATGGTGACTAAAGGTTTGTACCGAAAAATGAGCAACGAAGCGCAGTTAGCAGGTGTGCTTGGTCATGAAATTGGTCACGTAGTCGCAAAGCATCAACTCAAGGTTTTGCAAAAGCAACAACTACTTAATATAGGTGCTAGCTTCCTCAGCAAAAAACTAGCTAAAGATAATAAAGTCATTAGCAAAGCAATCGGAAGTGGCGCTGAAATTAGCGCAAGAAGTTTAGATAAAGATGCGGAGTTTGAAGCAGACAGATTAGGCCTAAGCTACGCGACACGTGCTGGCTATGAGCCATTTGGCTTAACCGATGTACTACAAATATTAGGGCAGACCAATCCAAATGACAATAGCGTCGCTTTGCTATTTAAAACTCACCCTCTGCCTGATGAAAGATTAGCGTCATTGGGAGATTCTGTTGGTAATAAACTAGATAATATTACCAACGGAAAAACACTAGAAAATAGGTTTTATAAACTTAAGAACTAGCTAATCGAAACACGGTTTCACATACTTTTAGCTCTTCAATTTATTATATTCAGTCATCAAGCCTTAAAACTGGTGACTGAATATGTAGCTTAGCCCACGCAACCAGCAAATTAATCCAGCCATTGCGACACATCGCCAATTAAGCGATAATCAGTACGCAATATTACTATTCTTCGAGCTAATCTAAATTAGCCGTTATTGGGGCAACACCCTTTTCAGCGTTATAGATTCAACTAAAAAAATCTATCGAGGAGCACTATATGCAATATCAAATTGATACTTTTCTTTTTTCCCTCAATCAATTCTGGCAACAAGTGGCCATGTTCTTCCCAAAGCTTCTAGCTGTGATTGTCATTTTATTTTGTGGCTGGTTAGTGGCTAAAGTGGCGCGCTTAGCTGTAAAACGAATTTTGAAGCTGGTGAAATTTGATCAATATGCTGGCAAATCTGGTTTAGAAGCCTTTTTAAAGAATGATGATTTTGACGTTTCATTGAGCGGCATTGTTAGCCAAGTCGTTTACTGGCTGGTGATTTTGCTGTTCGTGATTACTGGCGCCAATGCCTTAGGTATGACAGAGGTCGCCATCATGCTCAATCAACTGGCTAATTACTTACCAAAAATAATCGTGGCGATTGTTGTGTTGATATTTGGTACCTTATTGAGCCGCTTCATTAATCGTCTGGTTTTTGCTTGGCTACATAGCATCAAGTTTGATGGCGCACTGGCGATTAGTACTTCTGCAGAATACTTAGTGCAAATATTTGCAATTTTTGTGGCGCTTGAGCAATTGGATATTGGTACTCAGCTCATTACAGCGCTATTTGTGATTATGTTTGGCGCAGTATTTTTAGCGCTGGCAATCGCTTTTGGCCTTGGTGGCAGAGAGTGGGCAGCTAAAATCATCAACGAAAGGCAAAAACGTTAAATCAAGAACGTTAAATTTGAGACTAGAAACTTACTTAAACCAAGTTTCTAGCGCGTAGTTCAGACTTAATATAGGCATAGTAAATAGGCGCCGCGACTATGCCTGCTAGACCAAATGCGGCCTCCATGCATAACATTGCAATCAACAATTCCCATGCATTCGCGCGAATTTGACTACCAACGATGCGTGCATTTAAAAAATATTCAAACTTATGGATGATGATTAAATAGGCTAGCGATGCAATCGCTACGCCTAATGACTGACTCAAACTAACAACGACAATCATCGTGTTAGAGATTAAATTGCCAATCACCGGAATCAAACCAATCACGAACGTAATGCCAATCATCGTTTTCACTAATGGCAGGTGTACGCCCATCAACGGCAACACTATCGCTAAATAAATTGCTGTAAATGTGGTGTTAATAGCTGCTATACGCAACTGTGCGAATACCACACGTCTAAATGCATCGCTAAACAACTCACCGCGTCCTGCTAATGCGCGAGCGAATGGTTTAAAATTATCCATTGCTACAGCTTCGCGCACAGCTAGAATGCCGCCAATAATCATACCAATGATGACGTGTGCAGTGATACGCCCAGCCTCTTTTCCAACGCCTTGTAATTCATCTGCATGGGTGCGCAACCACGCCGCGGCTTGCTCTTTAAAAGCGATCGCATCCGAAGGCAAATGTTCTACTATCCAACTGGGCAGTATCTTGCGTGAGTCTTCAATAATCTGTGCCATTTTTGCCAGCAACACAGTCAAGCTACCTGCGTCTGACCTAAAAAACGCCACTAAACCAGCACCGGCAAGGGCGAGTAAACTGACAACAATCACAACTAAAATCCCTACAGCCCATAGTTTAGAGCGATTGCTAGGTTTCTTTGTTGGAAATTTATGCGCAATAAGAGGCGTAATGATATGCACCAACTCATACACTAATAAGCCAGAAAGCAAAGCAGGTAGTAAGCTAAATTTAAGTACAAAAATTAAAGCACACGCGGCAATCAACCAAGCAGCTTTTTCGCATACTGATGCTGGTAATAGTTGTGAAGTTTTAGTCATGCAGCTAAGTTTCCTTAAACGATAAGATTAACAATAGCACACATACATTCATGCTAAATCTGTAAAAGTTAATTTTTTACCCGCCATGTGGCTTAAAACGATTTAAAAAGTTAGCCGCTTCATCCACAGGCAATAAAACCACCAACTCGATTTGGTCGTTAAAAGCTTTGCTTACGATGCTACCATTACACTTAAGTAATGCATTCGTCACCATATCCATTTGCTTGTAAGTAATAGTCAAGGGGTAAGCTTTCATTTCAACAAAGTTGCTAGTTTTAGCAGCATCTAAAGCTAACTTAGCGGTGCCTCCATAAGCACGTGCAAGACCGCCTGTACCTAAGTTGATGCCTCCATAATAACGAATCACTGCAACACATACGTTAATTAAATCTCGCCCCTCAATCAGCTTCAACACAGGCATACCTGCGGTACCTGAAGGCTCTCCTGCGTCTGAAAATCTTGGAATGATGCCCTGCTCAGTTTTGAGTCTAAATCCATAAGCCAAATGATGTGCGCTTTGATGTTGCGCAGCAAACGCACGTAGCGCCTGGCCGACTTCACGCTCATCTGCGCAGGCAAGCGCCATTGCGATAAAACGGGACTTATTAATGGTTTGCTCAGCGAAACCTGCATGTGTAAGAACTAACAATGTACCTTCTAACTAATTTAAGCCAACAATACTACCTGCCTGATTCACTCCAATACGCTCACTAACGGGCTGTTTTGGTAAACCTGGCATCGTCATGATATCGCCACAGATAGCCACAATGAACTCAGCACCACGAGATAACCTTAATTGACGTACTTTTAACACATGTGCCGTTGGGGCACCGCGTAGTGTTGGATCTGATGAAAATGAATACTGCGTTTTCGCAATACACACAGGGTAATGACTATAATTTTTTTCTAACTTAGCAAGTGCAGTCTGCGCTTCTAAGGACAACTCCACGTGGCTTGCACCATATATTTTCTGAGCAATGGTCTCGATTTTTTCCAGCAGCGGCATCTCATCTGGATATAGCAACTTAAAGCTTTTTGTAGGCTGTTCAGTCATACGGATGACCTCATGCGCTAAGTCTATAGCGCCTGCACCGCCATTTGCCCAATGTTTACATACGATAGCTTTCACACCAAAACTAGCTGCCACAGTGCTAAGTAATGCAATTTCAGCCTCGGTGTCACTTAAAAAATGGTTGATAGCCACGACGACTTTTAAACCAAAATGTTGCTGAAGATTTTCTATATGCTTTTTCAAGTTTGCCGTGCCACTTTTCAAAGCGGTCAGATTCTCTTGATTTAACGATGTAATATCAACACCGCCATGATATTTAAGCGCACGCACTGTCGCCACCAATACCACTGCTGCTGGTTGCAAGCCTGTTTTTCTGCATTTAATATCAATGAATTTCTCCGCACCTAAGTCGGCACCAAAACCCGCTTCAGTCACCACAAAATCTGCTAATTTCAATGCTGCTTTTGTAGCAGCTACTGAGTTGCAACCATGCGCAATGTTAGCGAATGGCCCACCGTGCACTAAGGCAGCGGTATGCTCTAAAGTTTGCACCACATTTGGTTGAAAAGCATTTTTTAACAATGCCGTCATTGCGCCTTCGGCTTGCAAATCACTGGCTAATACTGGCTTATTTGCGCTAGTTAAGCCAATTTGAATATTACCTAGGCGCGTTTGCAAGTCTGATAATGAGGTTGCCAAGCAAAATATTGCCATCACTTCACTAGCAACTGTAATATCAAAACCCGTTTGCCGATCAAAAAATGAACCGGCTTTATTACGACTATTCAACGTTATGTCACGTAAAGCTCGGTCATTCATGTCCATGCAGCGACGCCAAGTAATGCTTGCAGGGTTAATATCTAGCGCATTGCCTTGATAAATATGATTATCAATTAAGGCAGCAAGTAGATTATTTGCACTGCTGATGGCATGGAAATCACCTGTGAAATGTAAATTAATGTCTTCCATCGGGACTACTTGCGAATAACCACCGCCTGTCGCGCCCCCTTTTAAGCCAAACACAGGACCCAACGAAGGTTCACGCATACACACCATCGCATGTTGATTTTTATCGGCTAGCACTTGATTCAGCGCGTCTGCTAGCCCAATTGTAGTAGTAGTTTTACCCTCTCCTGCTGGCGTAGGGCTGATGGCCGTGACGAGAATTAATTGACCATCAGCCTGAGTTTGTAACTTTTGAATGCACGCTGCGCTGAGCTTGGCAATATATTGACCATAGGGAATCAAATCATCACTATTTAAATCGAGCTTTGATGAAACTTGTAAAATCGGCTTGAGTGCTGCTGCTTGTGCGATTTCAATATCAGACTTCATAAAGGCTGTCCTTTTGGTTGTAGGTCGAGGTTATTATTTGCGTCCGCCAAGAATACTGCCTAACACACCACGAACTATTTGACGCCCTAGTTGCGAGCCTATCGCACGAGCAGCACTTTTTGCTGCGGCTTCCAACACGCCATCTGAGCGACTTCCAGACTTTTTACTACCACCGAAGATACCGCCCCAATCGAACCCTTCATCGGCTTTGGCTTCAGTCGCCACTTGCTCTGTTCTTGCCTTGAGTATTTCATAAGCAGATTCACGATCGACTGACTTCTCATAAAATCCCGCGACATTTGAGGTATTCACCACATTCGTGCGCTCAGCATCTGAAATAGGGCCAATGCGGCTGCCTGGTGGGCAAATAAAGGTACGCTCTACAGGTGTAGGAATGCCTTTTTCATCTAAGAATGAAACTAGCGCCTCGCCCACACCTAACTCAGTAATAGCAGTAGCCACATCTAATTTTGGATTACTTCTGAAAGTATCCGCGGCTGATTTAACGGCCTTCTGGTCACGCGGCGTAAAGGCACGCAAGGCATGCTGTACACGGTTACCTAATTGGCCAAGTACCATATCTGGTATATCAAGCGGATTTTGGCTAACAAAATATACACCCACGCCTTTAGAGCGAATCAAACGCACGACTTGTTCGATCTTTTGCAGTAATGCATCTGGTGCATCGTTAAATAGCAAATGCGCTTCATCAAAGAAAAACACCAACTTTGGTTTATCTAAATCGCCGGCTTCTGGCATTTTTTCAAATAATTCTGATAACAACCACAGCAACAATGTCGCGTATATGCGTGGTGAGTTGAACAACTTATCACTCGCTAAAATATTGACGATACCGCGACCTTGCGCATCGGTCTGCATAAGGTCATCTAAATTTAGCGCAGGCTCACCAAAGAATTGATCTGCCCCCTGAGTTTCAAGCTCAAGCAAAGCACGTTGTACCGCGCCCACACTAGCCGCTGAGATATTACCGTAATTAGATTGATATTCAGTCGCATTTTCTGCCGCATGTTGCATCATTGCGCGTAAATCTTTTAAATCCAGTAGCAACCAGCCTTTATCATCTGCTATCTTGAATACAGAATTCAAAACGCCGCTTTGCACTTCATTTAAATTTAGCAAACGCGCTAATAACAACGGCCCCATCTCGGCCATGGTAGTGCGAACCGGATGTCCTTTTATACCAAATACATCCCAAAATGTCACTGGGCATTTTTTATAACTAAATTCATTTAGCGCCAGTTGCTGAACGCGCGCCTCTACTTTAGGATTACCGCCACCCATTTGGCTCATCCCAGCTAAGTCACCCTTCACATCCGCCATGAACACTGGTACGCCTATGTTTGAGAATTGCTCAGCTAAACTTTGTAATGTGACCGTTTTACCTGTACCTGTTGCGCCAGCAATCAAGCCATGACGATTAGCCATTTTAGGCAATACAAAACTAGAAGTTTCAGTGTTTTTTGCAATTAATAAGGATTCTGACATATTTTTATTGTCCTATCTCTTGAGCGTTAACCGATGCTCCATTGTAGCAAAACTAAGCTGGGCCTACATGAAAGTAATCAAGCTTAAGGAATGCAAAAAAATAGCTGAAGATATTTAATCATCTTCAGCTATTTCTTAATTAAAGCCTTAAATTAATGGAAATTTAAGCTACCGCAAGCTTGCCTTTAACGATGCATCCAACTCGTCTATTGTTATCGGCTTACCAAATAAATATCCTTGGAATTGTTTACAGTGTATTTTTAAAAGGAGTTCTTGTTGGTCTCTCGTCTCCACACCTTCGGCAATCACTTCCAGCTCCATACTTTTCGCCATGGCAATAATCGTCCGCACAATCGCTTTATCACTGCTATCACAGACAATATCTCGCACGAATGATTGGTCAATCTTTAATTGTGTGAGTGGCAGC
This sequence comes from Methylotenera versatilis 301, assembly GCF_000093025.1. Lineage (GTDB taxonomy): Bacteria > Pseudomonadota > Gammaproteobacteria > Burkholderiales > Methylophilaceae > Methylotenera > Methylotenera versatilis. The sequence goes on along the minus strand of NC_014207.1, from coordinate 1,354,041 downwards.
CGTTTGAGGTACTGCAAAGACGAGTATCCTGTGCCAAAATCATCCAATGAAAACCTGATGCCTATTTCTTTCAATGCGGTCATGGTGACAATCGTATCTTCAATATTTTCCAGCAACATGCTCTCAGTCAGCTCAAGCTTAAGTAGGCTTGGGTTAATACCATGACGATACACAGCTGCCTGAACCTGATTCACAAAGTTATTTTGGTAAAACTGTTTAGCGCTGACGTTGATTGAGATGGTCAGGTCGCGTGTCAATTCATTAGTCTGCCAAGCTTTGATTTGAGCACAAGCGGTATCAAGTACCCATTCACCTATAGGTAAAATCAGCCCTGTTTCTTCTGCTAAGCTTATAAAGTTAAAAGGCGGTATCATGCCACGTTCTGGGTGTATCCAACGGATTAAAGCTTCCGCACCTAATGGTCGATTCAACTGATCAACCTGAATTTGATAATATAACTGAAACTGTTGCCTATCTAGTGCTTTACGCAACTCGCGCTCTAAATCAGCCCGCGTATCAATAGCCTCTTGCATCAATGGGTCAAAAAACCGCATAGTATTTCGACCAGCTCTTTTAGCTTGGTACATGGCAATATCTGCATGTTTGACTAAGTCATCTTGTGCATCTACATGATCGCCAAATAGCGCTACGCCAATACTGACCGTACTATGGTATTCGTGCGTAGCAAGTTGGTAGGGTTGGTTAAGCGTTGCCAGAATTTTTTGGCCGACGGCTTCAGCCTGCGCTGCAGCTTCTATTGGATGACTACTTAAATCTTCAAGCATGACGACAAATTCGTCGCCGCCCAAGCGGGCTACCCTTGCCACAGTATCACCACCTCGCAGGCACTCCGTTAAACGTGAAGCTACTTGCTGCAATAGTAAGTCACCAACCGCATGGCCTAGTGAGTCATTAAGCGTTTTAAAATGATCAAGGTCAAGAAATAGCAGTGCGCCATCTTTACCAGTACGTTTGCTAGAAAAAAACGCACGTTTTAATCTATCTATCAGCATGCGTCGATTAGCTAAATGCGTAAGCGAATCATAAAAAGCTAAATGTTCAATTTCATCTGCGGCCTGCTTGCGCTCGGTAATGTCAGAAAATAAACAAACATAGTTGGTAATCTTTTGTGCATCATCGCGCACGGCAAAAATATCTATCCAAGCGTCATAACTTTCACCTTTATTGTTCAGATTTTTTGCTTCGCCTCTCCACTCCCCTGCATATTCAGATTCTTGCTGTATTTTCTCAAAAAACTGAGGGTCATTATCCACAAAGCCGATATTTTTTGGGTGAGTGCCGAGTGCAGCTTCACGACTATAGCCAGTAATTTTACAAAAAGCAGGGTTAACATTTAAAATATTCAGATCAACATCAGTAATTAATATGCCGTCGTGTGCATGCTCAAACACACTGGCAGAAAGCACCATGCGCTCTGAGCTTTCCCGTAAAGCAGCGATACCTTCACGTAACTTCTGACGCATGTTGAGCACATTAGACATTAAAGTATTAGGCTTGGCCTCTAGACCATCATTTTCAAGATCGCCAGCGGCAATACGTTTCACGACATCAATAGCCAAAGCAGGATCACCACCAATAGGATTGACTACCAAGCGTCGCAACTGCCATAAAATAATCACTAAAAGTATTGTACCCAGTACCACAGCCGTGATGATAATGAACCACGAGTGCGCTAACCCAATTGCTCTAGCCTCGCTCAATGGGTAGGCAACCACTACTTTGAACCCCCAATTAGGAATTTCCTCTGTGACAAATTTCCAACCTTCAGGTTGCTCATGAAACAAGCGCTCCGCTTGAGAAAATGGTACGTGGGCTGAATGGAATCGAACTTTATTTTTGCCATCAAGCACCATAGCAAAGCCGCTTTTCAGCTGTCGCGTATTACGCACTGCATCGCGAATCACTTTCATATCGACTTTGTAGCCCACATAATAAGCACCTATCACAGTGCCATTAGCATCGTACATAGGGTCGTAACGCGTGATATAGGGCTCGTCCAGAATGTCGACCACACCGTGAAATGACTTTCCTAGACTAAGTGCGGCAAAAGCCTTGGTATTCGGATTGAGTATGGTTGCCGTTGCTCTGGACATATTGACTCTTAAAACATTAGTGGAAACTCGTACAAAATCATCCCCATCTTTTACAAAAATAGTCGCAGTACCGCCAACTAAACTGGACAAGTCATCGACCAATTTGAAAAAGTTGGTAATAGGGGTGCTACCAAAAATTAGATTAGGTACAACTCTATCCTGAGTATTGACTTGACCATCGATAGCGGGTTCACCAAGAGCCTGACTTTGTTCCTTTAGCAGACGCATGGATAAATCTGCTTTATCCGTGACAAGTTCATCAGTTACGCTAAGTAAGCTCACCAAGGTTTTGGCTTGCTCATCGGCATCAGCTTGAATACTCTCTAGCTGCTGTGAGGTTTGTTGAGTAATCAACACGAATGGTGCCGCAGCTAAAAGAATGAGCACGGGCAGAATGAAGCGCCAAATCGTGGATATTTTATTAATCATATTAATTAACAATTCATTTACAATTGATAGCCAGATAATAAGCTAAGTTTAGTTTTTTTCAACAACTACAACTGCAAATTAGTCATTAAATATTTAAGCATAGCCCTACAGACACAATTAAGACTTAAAAGACGACATCGCGCACATCTTGCATGTCTGTCCATTAGCAATATTTAAAACTCCTCCCACTCGTTATCATCGGTGCCTGTTTTAGCCTCTACTTTTTTAGCTTGATGTGTATTTGCCGCTTTAACCGCTGATTTAGATTTCACTAATGTCACATGGCTAGCTTTGTGCGTTGATTTTGCACCTAATCGTGTAGTACCTTCTAACTTAAACACACTGACCACATCTGCAAGCTGTATCGCTTGCTCCACTAGGCTCTCAGCTGCTGCAGCGGCTTGCTCAACCAAAGCCGCATTTTGCTGTGTGGTTTCGTCCATGCTCGTTACCGCAGCATTGACTTGGTCGATGCCTGCGCTTTGCTCGCTTGAAGCGGCAGTAATTTCACCCATAATGTCAGTCACTCGCTGTACAGAGGCGACAATCTCTTGCATGGTTTTACCTGCTTGCTCAACTTGCGTTGTACCTTCAGCGGTTTTGCTAACAGAGTCTGAAATCAACTCTTTAATCTCTTTAGCCGCACTAGCTGAACGTTGCGCGAGATTGCGCACCTCACCTGCGACTACGGCAAAACCTCGACCTTGTTCACCGGCTCTGGCAGCTTCAACAGCGGCATTCAGGGCAAGGATGTTGGTTTGGAAGGCAATGCCATCGATAACTGAGATAATGTCTTCAATCTTTTTAGCACTGCTGTTGATGGCGCTCATGGTGCTGACGACCTGACCAACAACCTCACCACCTTTAACCGCAACGCCTGAAGCGGCTACAGCAAGCTGGTTGGCTTGTTTGGCGTTTTCAGCATTGTTTTTAACGGTTGAGGCTAGCTGTTCCATACTTGCAGCGGTTTCTTCTAAGCTAGAAGCTTGTTGTTCAGTACGTTGTGATAGGTCGTTATTACCAGTGGCAATTTCATTGGCCGCAGTAGTAATAGTTTCTACGGCCTCTTTGACTGCGGCAATCGGCGCCACGATCGTTTCTAAAGTAGCGTTAACGCCTTCAACAACTTTACGGAAGTCACCTTGATGTTTTGTAGCGTCAGCGCGGACACTGACTCGACCATCCGCAGCAGCCTCTGCCAACATATCGGCGTCGATCACCAGATTATTGATCGCATGAATACAGGTGTTCAAATTGTCTTTAATATTGTTAAAATCGCCGTTGTAGTGCGTCGTAATGCTGTCTGGAATATCTCCTTTTGAAATGCGCTCTACGCAATCTGCAGCAACATTGAGCGGCCCTACCACTGAATCCAATGTGTTGTTTACACCTTCAATAATCTTGCGGAAGTCGCCTTGGTGTTTACTTGCATCTGCACGGGTTGATAGTTTGCCTTGCTCAGCAGCTTGAGATAAGGTGTTTGCATCATTCACCAAACTATTAACCGCTGTAATACATTGGTTAAGATTGTCTTTTAATTGATTAAAGTCACCATGATATGTATCAGTAATCTGAGCTGGGATATTGCCTTTAGCTATACTATCTACATAGCTTGCGGCTACATTAAGCGGGTTAATAACTGCATCTAAAGTATCATTTAGACCCTGCACAATTTTGCGGAAATCACCTTGATGTTTACTTGCATCAGCCCGCGTGCTGAGTTTGCCAGCTACAGCGGATGCAGAAAGCACATTTACATCGGTCACCAGCGCATTAATATTGCTGCGCACTTGTTCAATGGCTACATTTACAAAAGCTTTTTTACCTGGAAACTGCTCTAGTGTCGCAGTTAAGTCACCTTCGCCAAAACGCTTCACACAAGCAAGCGCTTTTTTGTTCATATCGATATGACCAGCCACCATCTTGTTTACACCTGCAGCCATGTCGGCATAGCCACCTTTAAATCGGCTAACGTCTACATCAACATCAATATCGCCAGCATCATGCTGCGCACTTACATGGTTTAAAGACTCAACGATAGAGTGCAGTGTGTCTTGTAAAGACTTAATAGAGTAAGCAACACTTGTTTTATCGCTTTCTTGAACCACAATTTTTTGGTTCAAATCACCTTGCGCGAAATTGCTTGACAACTCAGCTAAATCACTAGGTTCTGCGCCCAACTGACGCATTAGAATACGCAAAGTCAAAGCGACCATTCCCAAGACTGTAAGCAACACCAAAGCTCCAAAAACCATAGAAATCTTTAGCGCAGTATCTTTAGATAAAACTGCATTCACTGCATTTTGTTTTGCAAGCTGCAAATTATATTCGGCATGCTGATCCATTAACTTAGTCACATCCTTACCAATAACATCTGCATCTTTTAGTGCTGAGTTGAGTTTGCTTTGTAATGTGACTTTATCTGCTTGCTTCGCTGAGGGTGTTTTCAGAGCATTACTGCTTGAAAGATCAATGACTGTGGTCATTGCCTGATAATACAGTGATAGCTTATTAGACTCTGCTTCATACATAGACTTGTCTTTTTCATCTGAAATGAGCGATTTGTAGCTACTGATAGCATTATCAACTTTTTCTTTTTTTGAGTTTATTGACTTCTCTTCGTTCTTTTTTTCATCTGCGTCGTCAAGGATGACATGGCGCTGCAAGCTAATCCGCAAGCGTAAGAAATACTCATTCGCTTCGGCTAATTTTGAAATGGAAGGTATGCTATTTAGATTGGCATAATTAACCTCTGTAAATACACGATTAACCGTGTATTCAGACATTGCTATTAAAGAAACAATGCCCAATGCCGCAATGGAGGCGAGGACTTTTATACGTGTAGCTATTTTCATTTCGACTATTCCCAAGATTGTTATGCAGCACATTCAATACACAGACTAAAATTAGTGCACACTTATTTAACTACATGGCAGCTGTATTTAATCTTGGGAATACAAGGGGTATATGGTAGCCAAATCAGGCTATTGCCTGATTTGCTAAACAAAACGTGTGAAAATTAAGTGAGTGCAGCTATATGGAACATATAACTAATTGAATTAAATAAAAGTATTCAGTTAAATCAGGCAATCTAGACTGTCTTAAATATTAGCTTTAGATTTGGCAATAAACACATTAGCTAACACACCCACCGCCGCCAGACACCAAACAATAACAGCACCTGAAGGCAGATCAAAGATGGCTGAAACAGCTAAACCCAGCACATAAGCAGTTGCGCCGATTAAGTATGCGCCTAACATTTTTCTTGATTCTGACCAATTTCGCACGGCAAGTGCAGGAATAATTAAGCTGGAAAATACTAAATATATGCCAACCATTTGCACTGAAGCGGTGACTGCTAGAGCAAATAATCCATAAAAACCTGCTCGACCCATTTTATCTTTTAAACCAAACCAAGCGGCTAAAATAAGCACTGTAAGTAGTGAAACAGGTAACAACTGGCTCATGCTGACCCAAAGAATCTGACCTGCTAATAAATCCTTTAAATGCTCGCCGCCGTGCGGATTGTTAGCGAGCAAAAGTATGCCCGCGCTGGCTGCCAACACAAAAAATACGCCGATTAATGCCTCCTGAACTTCTGGCCACTTTTTTTCTGTCCAAGTGAGTAGTAATGCGCCCAGTAAAGCAGCGCACACTGCAGCAATTTGCACCTTGATACCTTGCGGCTCCCAACCCATTGCATCGGCAGCAATCACGCCCAAAGCAGCAATTTGTGCCACCGCGAGGTCGATAAACACAATGCCTCGCTTAAGCACTTGCTGCCCGAGTGGCACATGCGTCGCCAATACTAATAAGCCAGCTAAAAATGCTGGGCCAAGGATGTTAAGATTTAAGGTATCAAGATTCATGAGTACACTCCGTAGGTCAATCTATTGGCAATAAAAATGGTCATTAAGTTTTATTTGGCGGCATCTAAAAGTCGTTGCACGGTGTCGTCAAATAAAGAAAACAGGTCTTTGGCACGATCTGACCCGCCTACCGTAAATGGTAGCGCTACCGCTGGAATCTTGGCTTTCTCTGATAACCATTGCGATGGACGTTCGCTGTTGTATGCTGCTCGAATCACCATCTTTGCCGGCTGGCGCTCCAACTGCGTAAGCACCTCACTAAGATGACTACTGGTTGGCTCAACGCCTGGTTTTGGCTCCAGCGTCGCCACTTCACGCAAACCTAGCCAGTCTTCTAAATAGGGGAAGCCTTTGTGCTGTACGACGATAGCCATGCCTTTAAGTGGCGCTGCCTGAGTCTCCCAACGCTTGCTCGCATCTTGCCAGCGTTGCGCAAAATCTTTATGCCTAGCCTGATAAAACGTAGCATTAGGCGCATCGATTTCTGAAAGTCGCTGCGACAGAGCATCGCCCACTTTAGCAATATTGCGTGGATCGGTTTGAATATGCGGATTGCCGCCTGGATGCACGTCACCATCCGCTCGGTCTAGACGGTTTGGTATTTCTAACATACGCACATAATGCGCAGCCTCAAAATTACCTGCCTTGCCTGCTAGCACATTAGTATTGCCCGCTTGACGTAACAATACTGGCAACCAGCCAATTTCCAGCTCTGAACCCGTACATACTAGTAAATCTGCCTTACGCAGCTGTGCAACTAAGCTTGGTTTAGCTTCAATATGGTGAACATCTTGCATAGCGTTGGTAGCGGTAAATACTGCAACTTTATCGCCACCAAGCTCTTGCGCAAGCGCGCCCCACTCTGGCTCGCAGGCAAATACATTAAGTGCAGCTTGGGCAGATTGTGTTGTGACGAGTAATACAGTGAGTGATAATGCTTTGAATATATGTTTCATCTAAATCTCCTTAATATTTGTGTGCGCCGTGAGCGCCAAGGCTCATTTGGTATTGGATGAATATTTGATTATCGGTAGCTTCTTGGCGGGACTTATCGCTAGATACTTGTAAACGAATGCGTGAAAATTCGCTTGGGCTAAAGTCCAGCATGGCGCTGATGCGTTTAGGGTCGTAGCTACTATTCGCTAGATTAGCCGCGTTATCGCCATAATTAACACTACCGCTGTTCAATTGGTCATAACGCAAACCAGCGCGCCAATAGGGCAGGAATTTATAAACACCTTGTAAGTACCAACCATCTTGCGATGCTGTGTAATTATTAATACCAGTGCCATTTGTCAAATCACCGTTCTCTTTGCGATGCAGATACTCACCCTGCAACTTGAAGCTGGTATTGGTCGCATTGCCATTAGGAGCCCATTTCCATACAAAGTCGGCTAGCCAAACTTTACTATTTCCAGTAAAGCTATTGGTCACATCATTACCAACGGCATCAATGTCGTTTGACAATCTATCTTTAGGCGAAACTTCCAGATAAGACAAACCCGCGCGCCAACTACTGCTAACACCTAAATCGCCACCAACATGGGCGAACAGCGAGCCTGCGCCACCGCCATTTTTATCTCGACCTTCGGTATCGGCAATGCGTCCACGGCCATATTCAGCCCCAAGTTCCAGAAACATATCGGTCGGTGCTAACCACTTAAGCTGTATACCATCATCACCAAACTGATTGCCAAGAAAAGCCTGATAAGCCAATGGATTATCTACAAAATCCCAAGTGTGGGCATGTTGATCATTCAGATAGCCAATGCTGGAAAAGAATCGCCCGGCTTTAAGCGTAACGCCATAAGGCAAGGTAGTTGTTTGTACAAAAGCCTCCTCCACACCTATGGTATTGTCTGGCGCTAGGGCTAAGTTGAGACCGCCATAGAAGTTAGGATCTACACTGGCATAAACCCCCAATTCAGATTCACCTAAATTAAATCCTTTGGTGCCAGGTCCAATTTCACCACCTGCCTGAAAGCCCGTGATGTGATAGTTAGAATCTTGAGAACGGTTAGCATAAGTACCAGATAAAATTAAAGAAATATCCGGATTCAGTGCATTGCTGGAAGTTGGTCTAGCACTCGCTTGTACCGAGGCCTCTTCGGCCTTTTTACCCGCCTCGCCCGCGACTGTTTCAGTCGTTTGTAAGCGTGATTCCAAGGTCTGAATACGCGACTCATAACTCTGTTTCATTTGCTGAATTTCAGCACGTAATGCCTCTAATTCGTTACTATCGTTTGCTTTTGCTGCAGCAGGCAGCAAGAAGGTAAGCGCAATGGCGCGCACCAATACTTTTTGATTGAACATGTGAACCTCGTCGTTGCAAAAATGAATAAAGCCACGCCTTAACAGGAGTGGATTAAGATTTAAGTACTAAGCGAGGATAGGCGGGGCGCGCGAGTGGTAAGAAGAAAAATGTGTAGAAACGACGGACTGGCGTAACACCGTCGACAGTTCAAATTGCCCTGAAGCAATATTGAGAATATGCGCTTGCGAACCAATAGCTGCAGTGAGGCCCGCAAGTGATAAGCACTTTCCGCACACTTCAGCATGATTGGTAGACTTATCTTCACTTGAAGACTTTTGATTTGAAGTCTGCTGATTGGAAGACTTTTGTTGCAAATCTGCCGTGTGCACATAAGCATGCACCATTGCTTGTTGCTGCCCAAACATGAGCAGCACAGCAAAGAATAAGGTCAGAAATGAACGACGCATCATGAATTTATTATAGCAAACTAAATATTAAGTCATATGAATTTATTTAGACGTTAATCATAAGCCTACAAGAGCGCAGATGAATCAATCTAAGAAATCAGCCCGATTAATTTCAATTTTCGATACAACGTATTACGGCTAATACCAAGCTGGCGCGCCACTGCTGAGACATTGCCAGCATGCTGCTGCATGGTCGAACGAATGGCATCTTCAGCTAAATCCTCTAAAGCCAAAGTTTGCGACGCTGCTATTTTAGGTCGTAGTACATTGCCTAGATTTAAGTCTTGCAGTTCATCAATAAAATCTTGCGTAAGGTGTGTTTCAGCAACCTCCTCGCCATCTGCAAGTGCTAATGCGGTTCTCAGCACATTGTGTAATTGTCGAATATTACCTGGCCAAGGATGCGTCTTAAATATCCCCATCACTTTAGGAGAAATATTAATGTCACTGGTTTGTTCCACCTGAAGAATGACATCAATGAGTGCCTGTAAATCAGTACGATCTCGCAGTGCGGGCAAGGCCACGCTCAAGCCATTTAAGCGATAATATAAGTCACTTCTAAACTCGCCAGATTCGACTTTTTCTTTCAACTTTTGATTAGTGGCGCTTACCAATGCAAAGTTCACTGGAATAGATTTTGTGCTGCCTAAAGGCGTGACTTTACGCTCTTGAAGAACGCGTAATAAGCGTGCTTGCAATGCCAGCGGCATATCACCGATTTCGTCCAGAAATAGCGTTCCGCCATCTGCTTGCTCTATCTTACCCGCACTACCCTTACGCTTAGCGCCAGTAAATGCGCCTTCCTCATAGCCAAATAGCTCCGCTTCAATTAAGCCTTCTGGCAAGGCTGCGCAATTGACCGCTATCCACGGCCCTTTGTGTTGCGGACTTGCCTCATGAATCGCGCGGGCGAATAGCTCTTTGCCCACACCTGTTTCACCTTGAATCAAAATAGGAATATCACGGTTCAGCACTTTTTTAACTTGTTGAATCGCATGTGCAACTTTAGCATCGCCGCTATTCAATAAATCTAAATTAGCCGCACTCGCTCTTTTCACTTCACGTGTCGCCACTGATGATTGCTGCTGTTTATGTAAAGTTTCAACTTTCACATAAAGACGCGCGCCATTGTTCAATCGTAATGGCACGATTAACTTGTCAGCACCATTCATTTGTCTGAGTAAACTTGCGAGCGGAATATCAAAGATATTTTCAAAATCCACCGTCTGGCTATTTTGCGAATTTAGGCTGAGTTGAAATTGCCCGCTACGGTTCGTCGCTACCAGTTGCCCTGCTTCACTAAACATAGCAACGCCTTCCCAAAGGGTGCCGATAAACTCAGGTCGCGCATGAAAATGTAAGACGATATCGCTTTGATGGCTGGCTAAGAAAAGCCTATTTTCAATCATCTGCGCAGACATTTTGACTAACGCCAACGTGTGCTGCTGCGAAGTGTTCGAGTCATTCGATACATCTAGCGTTGCAATCAGCTGATTTTTAGCGCCAAAAATAGGCACAGCAGAACAGCTCAGCGAATGATGATAAGCCATAAAGTGTTCTGCGCCCTGCACTGTCATGGCGGATTGTTCTATCAACACAGTGCCGATAGCATTCGTCCCACGATGGTCTTCACGCCAAGATGCGCCCGGTGACAAGGCAATGCGTTGCTCTTCTCTTAGCAAATGATGACCGCCTAGGCTATTTAAAATAACCCCTTGGTCATCCGTCAAAATCACAATATTACGCGTATGTGCAATTTGCTCGTTTAGAGTTTCCATTTCGGGCAAAGCAAGTGAAAGCAGTTGGCGATTTTGTTCACGCTTAAGCGCAAGTTCTTGTGCAGTAATGACTTCTAAATTAGATGGAGAGTTGGCATTGACGCCATTGGCAAGGCAGCGCCGCCACGAGCGCTCTATGGCTTCAGCAATACTGCCTTGTTCTACATTGCCTCTGGTTAAGAAGTCGTTTCTGGCTTGCGAAACGCTCTGCGGGCGATCTATCGAAAAATGATTCATTGACTTGGGTAAAACTTCCAATTCGGGTAAGTAACTTTATTGAACAACTGTCACGTGACACATTGTTCAATATTGACACAGTATTAAAAAATTAATGAATATCCCATCAACGTAGATGAACATTCAATAAAAATAGTTGATTGATTTTAAACCATTTTATTCAGCTAAAGCCACTTTATATTGCCAATTTTTGATGTTGGCACATCAATTGCAATAACTTCATTGCAACAGTCACATTGTTACAAATATCGTTCAATGCGCGACATGAGCAACACACAACTTAAAAAATATTATATTTGAGGATAAATATGAACCATCAATTTAAACGTAAATTTGGTGCTGGTCTAGCGTTAAGTGCAGGACTTTTGGGCCTAATGAGCACACCCGCTTTTGCTGATGACGAACAATTAAAACTGATGAACGATGATAATCAGTGGACTCAACCACGTAAAGATTACAGCAATACAGGTTATAGCCGTTTGTCACAAATCAACAAAAGCAATGTTAAGAAATTAAAACTTGCTTGGACATTCGCGACTGGTGTTAACCGTGGTCACGAAGGTGCACCATTAGTTGTTGGCGACATTATGTACGTCCATACTGCATTTCCAAATAACGTATATGCTTTAGACTTAAATAATGATCAAAAAATCGTTTGGTCATACTTTCCAAAACAAGATGCTAGCGTTCAAGCAGTATTGTGTTGCGACAATGTCAACAAAGGTTTAGGTTACGGCGATGGCAAGATTTTCTTGCAACAGAATGACGGTGTTTTAGTTGCATTAGATGCCAAAACAGGTAAAGCCATTTGGGATACCAAAGTCACTGATCCTAAATCAGGCTCATCAAACACCAATGCTCCACACGTGTTTAAAGACAAAGTAATCACTGGCTGTTCAGGTGGTGAGTTTGGCGTACGTTGCTACATCTCAGCCTACAACATTAAAGATGGTGCGTTGGTTTGGCGTGCATACAGCACAGGCCCAGATGAGGAAATGTTGATTGGTAAAGATTTCAATAAAGCAAATCCACATTACAGCGCATTATCAGTTTACGAAGATGTAAATGGCGGTAACAAATTAGGTGGTTCATTCAAGGCTATTCCTAAAGAAAACTTAAAATACCCAGAAGCTAATCTAGGTGTAAGAACTTGGTTAAAACCACAAGCTAGAAAAGATGGCTGGCAAACAGGTGGCGGCCCAACATGGGGTTGGTACTCATATGATCCAGCACTTAATTTGATGTACTACGGTACGGGTAACCCTGGTACGTGGAATCCAGATGTACGCCCAGGTGATAATAAATGGTCTATGACGATTTTTGCACGTGACTTAGACACCGGCGTCGCAAAATGGGGTTACCAAATGACGCCACACGATGAGTGGGATTATGATGGTATGAATGAGGTTGTGTTGTGGGATGCTAATGGCAAGAAACTAGCTTCACATTTCGACCGTAACGGTTTTGGTTATACATTTGATCGCACTAACGGTACTTTATTAGTTGCGCAAAAAATGAACCCATTTGTGAACTGGGCAACTTCTATCGACATGAAATCAGGTGTGCCGATTAAAGATCCAAAATACTCAACTCACCAAGACTATAACGCTAAAGGCATCTGCCCATCAGCATTAGGCGTTAAAGATGAGCAACCTTCAGCGTTCTCACCTAAAACAAAAATGTTCTATGTGCCGCTTAACCATGTGTGTATGACTTATGAGCCAGTAGAATCTAAATACGTAGCTGGTCAACCATGGGTTGGTTCAACCCTGACCATGTTTGCAGGCCCTGATGGCGTGATGGGTGGCTTTATGGCCTGGAACGGTCTAACAGGTAAATCTGCTTGGTATAACAAAGAGAAGTTCTCAGCTTGGGGCGGTGCTTTAGTTACGGCTTCTGATTTAGTGTTCTACGGTACGTTAGATCGTTGGGTTAAAGCGCTTGATGCCAAAACAGGTAAAGAGCTTTGGAAATTCCAGGTAGGTTCTGGCGTGGTTGGCAATGCCATTACATATGGTCATAAAGGTAAACAATACGTTGCTGTGCTATCAGGTATTGGTGGCTGGGCTGGCGTGGCAATGAACCTTGGCTTAACCAATGAAACCGACGGCCTTGGTGCTGCTGGTGGTTACAAAGAGTTAACTAAATACAATGCTGCTCCAGGTGGCGGTGCTATGAACGTATTTAGCTTGTAGTTGATAAGCAATAAGTAAACGAAAAGAGCCAACCTAATAAGTTGGCTCTTTTTTTATGATCAGTAGTTTTGACCACACAAACATTACAACTTATTAAATATCTCCCTTGCTCGCTTTATCTATAATTTCCAGTAAGGTATTTTCTAGCTCTTGAGCAGCTTTCTGGGCGCGTGGCGTTGGATTTTTGATACTTTTTAAATCAAACGTTGGTCTCGCTAAACCAATGAACAGTTTTAGCTTTTTGTTTGCATCTGGCTTTTCATATATCGCTATGCGACAAGGTGCGAATACCAAAAACTCGGGATGATCTAAGAAAATATCAGTGCCCAAACTCAAATTACAGAAGCTATGCACTTCCTTGATGCCTTGCGGATCTATACCACGTTTTTTGATGTGCTCACCAATAGGAAAATTAGCAGGATTAACAAAGTTCTTGCCTTCGGAGAGACTTTTAAGACTGTCAACCACATCTTGATAACTCACACCATCATGCACCGCCAACTCATAAATCGCAGTAGTGTTGTCTATTGCTGGCATACCCGCACGTACTTGACCTTGTAAGGCAATATTCTCTGATATCGCTGGCTTTACTGCACTACAGCCACTCACAATCAGCAGTAGAACTGGCAGTAAAAGAAAATGACGCATTTCGATACTCCAAACTTTAAAGTGAGCTTGTACCGCTTATTTTAAGTGCTTCATTCACCGCTTTACGATTAAACTTTGGTGCCATGAGCTCAATGAAGCCGTACATATAACCACGTAAGAAGGCATCCTTACGAACACCTAAGTAAGTTGTGCTATTGGGGAATAAATGGCTAACATCTACCATCGCTAGATTTGAATCGCGCTCAGGGTCATACGCCATATTCGCTAGCAACCCAACGCCCAGCCCCAATGTCACATAGGTTTTAATCACGTCAGCATCAATTGCCGTCAGCACAACGTTTGGTGAAACCCCAGCTTCGCTAAATGTTTTTGATACCAAGCTACCACCTGTGTAGCCGAAGTCGTAGGTGATCAAAGGGTAAGCCGCTAGTTTCTCAAGTGTCAACGCGCCATCTAATAGCAAAGGATGACCATGTGGCACCACTACGCAACGGTTCCACTCATAACAAGGTAAGCACAATAAATTCTCAAAATCACTAATATACTCAGTAGCAATCCCGACATCCGCATCACCTTTCGCAACTTGCTCAGCCACTTGACTGGGATTACCTTGATGAATATTTAGCTTAACATGTGGATAAGCTGTCATAAAGGCTTTAACTACTGCAGGCAATTTGTAACGCGCTTGAGTATGCGTAGTAGCAATGGTTAAGGTACCTGTTTCAATATTACTAAACTCATCACCGACACGTTTAATATTATCAATCTGATGCATGACTTTTGCTGCCAAAGACAATATCTGCTCACCTGGCTCAGTAATGCCTGTAAGTCGCTTACCGTTGCGTAAAAATACTTGCAAACCAATCTCTTCTTCAAACAACTGAATCTGCTTACTCACGCCAGGTTGCGAGGTGTATAAAGCATCAGCAGCACTGGTGATATTAAGATCTTGACGAGCCACCTCATTAAGGTAGCGTAATTGTTGTAGTTTCATAGCCCTGTCATTTCAATTTTAAGCAATTCAATATAACTAAAAATTATACATATAGAATAACATATTCTAAAAAAATTATTTATACCTGATATAGTGCGGATGCTTAAGAAAATGTTCAATAAATTGCTTTAATTAACGGATACTCCATATGGAATTTGGTTACATTATTGCTGGCTTTGTGGTCGGCATGTTGGTTGGTTTGACTGGTGTTGGTGGCGGCTCACTCATGACGCCGATTCTCGTGTTGTTTTTTCACATCAAACCTGCTTTAGCTGTAGGTACTGATTTACTCTATGCTTCAGTAACAAAAAGTGTAGGTATTTTTGCACACGGCAAACTTGGCAACATAGATTGGAAAATAGTACGGCTATTAGCATTTGGTAGTGTGCCAGCTTCTATACTAACGACGCTTTATTTGCGTAATCAAGATATCGCTTCAGATGCGGCAGTAAATACAATTAAATTTTGGCTCGGAATTGCATTATTAGTGACGTCACTTTCTGTGCTATTCCGCAATCAATTGGTTAAATTCTCAAACAAAGAACATTTGGTGAATGAAAAATGGACACCTTATTTAACCGTGATATTGGGTCTAGTTTTAGGTGCATTAGTGACGCTGACCTCAGTTGGCGCTGGCGCATTGGGTGTAACTGCCTTATTAATCATCTATCCGCGTAGAGCAATTAACACTATTATTGGCTCTGATATTGCTCATGCCGTGCCGCTCACACTGGTTGCTGGGCTTGGTCATGCAAGTATTGGCACCGTAGATTACAACCTACTCGGCACTTTATTAATCGGCTCTATTCCGGGTATTTGGATTGGTAGCCACTTAAGCTCAAAAATGGCCGAGCACTGGGTGCGAATTGCACTTGCATTAATATTGATTTTTGTGGGCTTAAAACTCGTTTTCCATTAAAATAACGAGTTACCTACTCCATATGCCATAGAGATTATTAGTTAAGTTTTTTGGGATTAAGAAAAGCACAACATGTATAAGTATGATGAAATAGACCAGACACTCGTCGATGAGCGCGTTGCGCAGTATCGTGATCAAACACGTCGTTATTTAGCAGGCGAACTAAGCGAAGACGAATTCCGTCCACTACGCTTACAAAACGGCCTGTATATTCAACGCCAAGCGCCTATGTTGCGTATTGCCGTGCCTTACGGCATGCTATCAAGCAAGCAATTGCGCAAATTGGGCGATATTGCTGGCAAGTACGACAAAGGCTACGGACATTTCAGCACACGTCAAAACTTGCAACTAAACTGGCCTAAACTAGAAGATGTGCCCGAAATTTTAGCTGAGTTAGCTACTGTTGAAATGCATGCCATTCAAACATCAGGCAACTGTATCCGTAACATTACTACCGACCAATTCGCCGGCGTTGCGCCAGATGAAATTATTGATCCACGCGTCATGGCTGAAATCATGCGTCAATGGAGTACATTCCACCCTGAGTTTGCGTTATTACCTCGTAAGTTCAAAATCGCAGTGTCTGGCACTCGCGATGACCGTGCTGTGGTGCAAATGCACGATATCGGTATGGAGTTCTATAAAGACAGCAATAACAAGGTTGCTATTAAAGTGTGGGTGGGCGGTGGTTTAGGCCGTACCCCGATTTTAGGCACAGTGATTCGCGAACATTTAGAGTGGCAGCATGCCCTCACCTATTGCGAAGCGATTATCCGCGTTTACAATTTACATGGTCGCCGCGACAACGCATATAAAGCACGTATCAAAATTTTAGTAAAAGCACTTGGCATCGAAGAGTTTAAACGCCAAGTCGAAGAAGAGTGGTCACACCTAAAAGATGCACCTAACACGATTCCAGAAGGTGAGTTAGAGCGCGTTAGTAAGCATTTTGAGGCTATGCCTTATGAAACACTGTCAGCACATGATGCGGGCTTTGATGCGGCTATTGCAAGCAACCCAGCGTTTGCTGCATGGGTTAAACGCAGTGTGCATGCGCACAAAGTTACGGGTTATCGCGCCGTTACGCTTTCATTAAAACCACATGGCACAGCACCTGGCGATGCAACTACTGAACAAATGCATGTTGTTGCAGATCTTGCCGACCAATACAGCTTTGGCGAATTGCGCGTTTCACACGAACAAAATTTAATTTTGGCCGATATCAAACTGAGCGATTTGTTTGCTGTGTGGGAAAAAGCACGTGCAAACGGCTTAGCAACACCAAACATTGGCTTGTTGACGGACATTATCTGCTGCCCTGGTGGCGATTTCTGCTCATTGGCTAATGCAAAGAGCATCCCAATTGCAACTGCTATCCAAATGCAGTTTGATAATCTAGATTACTTGCATGACATTGGCGATATTGAACTCAATATCTCAGGCTGTATGAACGCGTGTGGTCATCACCATATTGGTCACATCGGTATTTTAGGTGTCGATAAAGATGGTTCTGAATGGTATCAAGTCAGCATTGGTGGTAGCCAAGGTAACGACGCGAGCTTGGGCTCAGTGATTGGACCGTCATTCTCAGCAGATGAAATGCCAGCCGTGGTACAAAAACTCATTGATGTTTACATTCAAGAGCGTACGCCAGAAGAACGCTTTATTGATACCGTGCGCCGCCTAGGTATTGCACCATTCAAAGCACACGTGTATGCAGACAAAAGTGTAGTAAAACCGGAGGTGACAGCATGAGTAATCTAATCACGCTCAATAACGGCATTGCCGCCATTTCAGAAAATGAATGGGCTGTCGTTACACTGCCAGCTAGCCAAGTGGAAGAACGCAAGCAAGCAGGTAAAGTTGTTTTATTCAAGCTGACCGGAGAAAAAACTGTTTCAGCAGAACAAATTGCCAATACCGAGATTCCAAGCACGGGCAAAATCATTGTGCCATTAAGCGTCTTTATTGCGCGCAAAGCCGAGCTACAAGACCGTCTGTCCAGCAATCAAATCGGTGTGTGGGTTGATACACATGAAATTTTAGAAGACTTAGTAAATAGCGTAAGTGATTTAAACAGCTTGCCTATCATTGCTGTACATGTAGAACGCTTTGCTGATGGTCGCATATTCTCATTAGGCACCCTATTGCGCACACGTTATGGCTTTAAAAATGAATTACGCGCTATCGGTGATGTGTTACGTGACCAATTGTACTTCTTTAAGCGCAGCGGCTTTACTAGCTATCTCATTCGTGCAGATCGTTCTGCAACAGAAGCATTGGCGAGCTTGAATGACTTTACCAACCCATACCAAGGTGCGGTTGATGAGCCTCGCCCTGTTTTTAAACGCTATAACCGAGTTGCATAATGAATAACTCTGTTTCTATGCTCAAACCAGCAGCAAGTAACCCTGCAACCAAGCCAGAACTGACTGATGCGCTCGTTGCCAGCGTGAATGCAAAAGCTGCTGCCGCATTAAAGTTATTACGCGATGCTAGCGCCGAGCTAAAAGCGATTACATTTGCCAACAGCTTTGGTGCAGAAGACATGGTCTTGACTGACATCATTCTAAAAAATCAGCTAGCGATTGAGATTTTTTCACTTGATACAGGTCGCTTGCCTGTTGAAACTTATGACTTGATAGCAGAAACTGAAAAACACTACAGCACTAAACTGAACGTGTATTTTCCACAAGCTGCCACTGTTGAGTTTTACGTTAAAACCAATGGCATCAATGCTTTTTACGAATCTATTGAGCTTCGTAAAAGCTGCTGCCACATGCGTAAAGTAGAACCGTTACAACGCGCGCTTAAAGGCAAAGATGCATGGGTCACAGGTATGCGTGCGGCACAAGCCACGACAAGAACCAGCTTACCAGTGCGCGAATTTGACGAAGGTAATAAACTAGAAAAATTCAATCCACTAAGCGATTGGACTGAGCAAGAAGTTTGGGCATACATCCGCATGCACGAAGTACCATATAACCAACTTCATGATCAGTTTTACCCAAGTATAGGCTGCGCACCATGCACACGTGCAATTGCCATGGGTGAAGATGTTCGCGCTGGCAGATGGTGGTGGGAAGACCCACTTAACAAAGAATGTGGACTTCACGTTAAAAAGTAGTTCGTAAGAATAACCCTTAAAGATAACATCGTAAAGTTAAACCAGACTTCAAGTTTTGAATTAATTATATAAAGTAAGCTATTGAATATGTTAAATAAAGAAAAATCAAACCATCAACCTTTGTCGCATTTAGATTGGCTAGAGTCAGAAGCCATTTATATTCTGCGTGAGGTAGCTGGGCAGTGCTCTAACCCAGTATTACTGTTCTCAGGTGGTAAAGATTCGCTGTGTATTTTGCGTTTAGCTGAAAAAGCTTTTCGCCCAGGACGCTTTCCGTTTCCATTAATGCACATTGATACAGGTCACAATTACCAAGAAGTCATTGATTTCCGTGATCAACGCGCTGCTGAATTGGGCGAACGCTTAATCGTGCGTTCAGTTGAAGACTCAATGAAACGCGGCACAGTCGTGCTGAAATCAGCTGACGAGTCACGCAACAAACATCAATCAGTGACATTGCTTGAAGCGATTGAAGAGTTTGGTTTCGATTGCTGTATCGGCGGCGCACGCCGTGATGAAGAAAAAGCGCGTGCTAAAGAACGTATCATGAGTTTCCGTGATGAGTTCGGTCAATGGGATCCAAAAAATCAGCGCCCAGAATTGTGGAGTTTGTACAACGCTCGTTCACACAAAGGCGAAAACATTCGTGCCTTCCCTATTTCCAACTGGACTGAGATGGACGTTTGGCAATATATCGAACGTGAAAAACTACAATTACCAAGCATTTACTTCGCACATCAACGCGATGTTGTGATGCGCGCTGGCTCGATTGTGCCAGTGAATGTGCCACTCGTGAATGGCGAAGTGACCAACCCAGTAAAAGCCGGCGAAGAAATCATCAATATGCAAGTACGTTTTAGAACCGTTGGCGATATTAGCTGCACAGCACCTGTGATTTCAGACGCAGACACCGTATCAAAAATTGTACTTGAAACTGCAACATCAACCATTACAGAACGTGGCGCGACAAGGCTTGATGACCAAACCTCTGATGCATCAATGGAACAACGTAAAAAAGAAGGCTATTTTTAAATTGTAGGTCGGTTTTTAAGCCGACTTATTGGTATGAAGTCCAATCTACAATAAATCAATTATTTAAAATTAAAATATGACAACACAACACAACGACTCACTTTTGCGTTTTATGACCTGCGGCTCTGTCGATGACGGCAAAAGTACGCTCATCGGCCGCTTGCTATTTGACACCAAAACCATATTGGCAGATACATTAACGCAAATTTCGAACACTTCGAAAAAACGCGGCATGGAGGCAGTTGACTTATCTCTGCTGACCGATGGTTTGCAAGCTGAGCGCGAGCAAGGTATCACCATTGACGTAGCCTATCGCTATTTCAGCACAGGAACACGTAAGTACATTATTGCCGATGCGCCTGGTCACGAACAGTACACCCGCAACATGGTAACTGCAGCATCTACCGCCAACTTGGCAATTATCTTAATTGATGCTCGCCGTGGTGTGCTAACGCAAACACGCCGCCACAGCTATTTAGCACATTTGGTTGGCATTCAACACATCGTTGTTGCCGTCAACAAAATGGACTTGGTGAATTATGACCAAGCGACCTATGAAAAGATATGTGCAGACTATCTAACATTTGCAAATGAGATTGGCTTTGCACAAGCTAGAGATATTAAGTTCATCCCTATGTCTGCTTTAGCTGGCGACATGTTGGTTGATCGCCTCGAGAATATGCCTTGGTACACAGGTGAAACGCTACTAGAGACGCTAGAAAAAGCACCTGCCGCACATACTGAAGGCGATGAAGAATTCCGCTTCCCAGTGCAATTTGTATGCCGTCCACATGCCAGTGCAGATGCGGACTTACATGACTTTAGAGGTTTTATGGGCAGAATCGAAAGCGGCAGCATTGCCGTAGGCGATGCCGTTACAGTGTTACCAAATGGCTATCAATCTAAAGTTAAAGCGATCCAAATTGGCGACGATCACATACAAAGTGCTCAAACCGAGCAAAGTATCACGCTACTGCTAGAAGACGAAATTGATACTTCACGCGGTGACATGATTGTTAAAACGGGTAGTACAATTGAACCGGTTAAACAAATCGAGGCATTTGTTTGCTGGCTATCAGAAACACCGTTATCCCCTGCTCGCACCTATGTAATTCGTCACACTACACGTGAGTCTAAAGCCAAGGTAGGCACTATTGCATACAAAGTAGATGTGAATACGCTTGAAGAACAAGCGACTACCGACCTTAAAATGAATGATATTGCGCGCATTACTTTCAAACTTGCGCAGCCACTCATGGTCGATAGTTATAGCACTAACCGCGCCACTGGTGCCTTTATCGTGATCGACGAAAGTACAAATAATACGGTTGGCGCTGGGATGATTGTTTAAGCGTTACTTGATATAGCGCAACAATTAAGCGATGCAAAATAATTCAAATTCAAATAAAATAGCGTTTTACGCTTTATAGCTGTTAAGGACCTAAAAAATGACCTATGTCGTCACTGAAAACTGTATTCAATGCAAATTTACTGATTGCGTTGATGTTTGCCCTGTAGATTGCTTTGTAGAAGGCCCTAACTTCTTAGCGATTAACCCAGATGAGTGTATCGATTGCACGCTATGCGTTGCAGAGTGCCCTGCAGAAGCGATTTTTGCCGAAGATGATGTACCAGCAGACCAACAAGAATTTATCGCCTTAAATGCGCGCTTAGCTGAATTATGGCCAGTTATTACATCGCGTAAAGCTGCGTTAGAAGACGCAGAAGCAATGAACGGCGTACCTGGTAAGCGTGATTTGTTAATTGAGTAAATATCAGGCTTATTCATTTAAGATATTGAATTAACATAGCATGAAAATAAAAAGGAGACGAAAGTCTCCTTTTTTTACACTCATTCTCGTTTGTTGAATTAATAGCTAGGCTGCATAAGCAAGGGTCGGTTGAGGAGAATCAATGACATGAACACCATTCTTCCAGAAGTAATAGAACTCCCGCCCGACTTTTAGTGTCACCTTATAAGCTTCATTTGATGAAAATAAAGTCAAATTAGCATCCAGCGCATGTCGGTAAGCCACAGGCTGTTTATGTGGCGCATTTCGTAATAGAATCAATAGTAGTTTGGCTAGCTTTTTACATGCACTAATAACGAAATCCTCTACACCGTTACCACGTAGTACTTTCTCATATTCTTCTAATGGCTGCATTTCTAGCTTTGTTAAAGTATGCTTATCCAATGAACCCCATAAGTCTTTTAACTCTGTCTCGCCGGGTCTCCATTTGATTAAATTTGCGCCAAATGCATTGTCTTGATTCATGGCAACAATCGCTTTAATATCGTCTATCCAAAACGAAAAGAACTCTCTAATCACTGGTAGATAACTAAACCATAGTGATTTGTCCAAGTTTTTGAATAGTTGGTCAACCGCATCCCTAAAAGCATTTCCATCACAATGAATGCTTTCAATCCATGGGATTAGTTTCAGTATAATCACCTCTCGCTGCCGAAGCTCAGCTTTTGTGAAGCCCTTACGCTCTAAAAGATTAAGATATGCACTCAGTGCGACATGTTCACGACTATTAACCATCATCTGCTCCATTTTCTGATAACGCTACTTTGATAACACCACTTAGCGCATCAATAAAACCCAAATTAAAACTAAAAATACACAAGATATGATGTATTTTAAATGGATGGTAAGCTTTTCAATTTAAAGAACAAAAACGGGTATCAGTAGCAATTTATTACATGGATTGAGCTCAGAACACCACATAGACAACCTCAAATATTTCTAATAATGAGTTAAAGTTTGTATAATAATTAACAACGTATGACGCCAACTCCACTCAAATATCTGCAACATTACTCTGCTTCGCTACAGGATAAAATCCGACAGTTGCAATCTCAAAACATGCTGGGTGAATACATCGCACAACGTTATCCAGAGTCGCATCAGATTCAAACTGATAAAGCGTTATATGTTTATAGTAACGAGCTGAAGCAAGCTTTCTTGCGCAATGCGCCATTGTTGGACAAAGTACATTATGACAACCGCTTAACTATCGATCACCATGCACTAGGGCTGAATACGGCAATCTCGCGCGTACAGGGTGGCAAGCTTAAAGCTAAAAAAGAAATACGCATTTCTTCGTTTTTTAAAGAAACACCCGCTGATTTTTTAAAAATGATTGTAGTGCATGAACTCGCACATTTAAAAGAACGCAACCATGACAAGGCTTTCTATCAACTCTGCCAGCACATGGAACCAAACTACCATCAACTAGAGTTTGACTGTCGCGTGTATTTGCTTTGGAAGACAGAGAATTAATAAAATTAAATGTCATGCACACTCCGCTCTGAAATCAAAGTTAATTTTTTATTGATGGTTATAAAACTTGCTTTTACGCATCATCAACCAGCCAAATATCAAATACCCTGCCATCGTCAATGCCAAGCCAGATGGCGCATACCAGA
The DNA here is from genome assembly GCF_000093025.1 of Methylotenera versatilis 301. Taxonomy (GTDB): domain Bacteria; phylum Pseudomonadota; class Gammaproteobacteria; order Burkholderiales; family Methylophilaceae; genus Methylotenera; species Methylotenera versatilis. Next base: position 1,330,584 of record NC_014207.1, on the reverse strand, counting down.
CTAAAGGTACAATCAAACCAGCAGATACTGTCGATAGCAACATTTGTATAAATGCTTGACCTGAAGCTGCAGTGCCTCGGATTTTGGGATGTCGGTCAAGGGCGACAAGTGAAAGTATAGGCATTGCCAATGCCATGCCTATATTAAATAGAGCAATCGGTAAGATGTTATATAGTGGTCGTGTGGGCAATGTATAGCAAATGAGAACATTTAAGATGACCATTGCCGCCATCCAAAGATAAGCTACTTTAACTACTTTTTGTCTAGCATAACGCCCCGCTGCTCGTTTTGCTAGAAATGATCCCAGTATCATGCCGCAAACGGTAGGAATAAACATATAGCCAAACTGATGTTGAGTAAAACCTAGCTGCTTAACTAAGAATACAGGGCTGGCTAATACATATAGAAAAAAACCTGCAAAATTTGCACTGAGTGCTAATACAACATAATTAAATTCTTTATCACCAAATATCACTTTGTAATCTTTAATCACTTGTTTTGCGGATAACGGCATACGTTTTTTAACGGGTACAGTTTCTGGCAAATAGCGTATAGCAGCCCAGAGACTAAATGCTGAATAAAATGCTAAAAAAATAAAAATAGCTTGCCAGTATATGCCAAGCAACACGCCACCTATAATCGGCGCTATTGCTGGTGCGATACCAAACAACATCTGCACTGTCGCCATCACGCGCTGCGCCTGCGCACCTTCAAATAAGTCGCGCACCATGGCACGCGCAACAACATTACCAGCACCACCTGAAATACCTTGTAAGGCACGAAAGAACCATAAGGTCTCGACATTAGGTGCAAAGGCACAGCCTATAGATGCCAGCACAAACACACCTAACCCCCATTTAATAGTGGTAATGCGTCCTATTGAGTCAGAAATTGCACCATGCCATAAAGTCATGAGCGCATATGGCAATAAGTAAAAAGTCAGACTTTGTTGAATTTGCACATCGCTCGCACCTAACTGTGCGCCCATCACATGGAATGCAGGCAAGTAGGTATCGATAGCAAAGGGTGCAAGTGCCGCAAGACTCGCCAGCACATAAACTAAGAGATTTGAATGGGTAGGATGGGAGCTTGGTTTCATATATTCTAAAAATAAAAAAGCGCGCAAGTTTGGATAACTGCGCGCTTTGTATTATATCTGCTAAAACTTAGGGTAAAGCATGAAACTCAGCAATTCGCTCTTTATCACCCGCTACATATTTCTTAGAGTTCTTATCAGTTCTAAAAATAATTGGTTGGTTAGCTATTACTGGATTTTTGCTGTCTTCAATCGCTTTTTCAATTAAATGGTGATGTGGTGAAAGTGAGCACACAGGGTCGGCAGCTTCTGCATCGCCTGTCAGTAAAAATGCCTGGCAGCGACAACCGCCTAAATCATTCATTTTCTCTGGACACGTCACGCACGGACCTTTCATCCAAGCGGTACCGCGATACTTATTAAAGGCTGGTGATTCCTTCCAAGCATACTCCAGACCTTTTTCGCGCACATTTGGAAATGCCATATTCGGCAAAACACGTGCTGAATGACATGGCAACACATCGCCATTAGCAGTGACGATCATAAAGACCTCACCCCAACCATTCATACATTTTTTAGGGCGGTCGCCAAAGTAATCTGGTACCACAAAAAAGATCTTCATCTTGTTGCCGACTTTTTCACGGAACTCATTGGTGATGCGTTCCGCTTCATCAATTTGCTCTTTAAGCGGCATTAACTGGCTGCGATTGACTAATGACCAGCCGTAATATTGAGTATTAGCAAGCTCTACATAATCTGCGCCTAAGGCTTCAGCCATCTCTAAAATTTCTTTGATATGGCCAATGTTGTAGCGATGTATCACCACATTTAGCACCATTGGGTAGCCGTGATTTTTAATCATGGCAGCCACTTTTTTCTTCAGTTCAAATGTTTTGGTATTAGTGATGAAGTTGTTAATTTCTTCCGTAATATCGTGCATTGAAAGCTGAATGTGGTCTAAACCACCCTCTTTAAAGGCTTGAATACGCTTTTCAGTTAAACCAACACCAGAGGTAATCAGGTTGCTGTAATAGCCCAATTTTCTAGCTTCAATCACAATGTCTTCAATATCATCGCGTAACAAAGGCTCACCGCCAGAAATACCAAGCTGTATGGCGCCCATTTTGCGCGCATCACGCAAAGCTTGTATCCATTGCTCAGTTGTTAATTCATTTTGCGTGTGTTTATCGTAATCAGTCGGGTTGTAGCAAAAAGCGCAGTGCAGTGGACAGCGATAAGTCACTTCAGCCAGTAACCAAAGTGGCTGAGTTTGTGTAATATTAGCCGCAACACCATTATTCTGTGCCTGTGCATGCAGCTCTTTTTGTACGACTGACTCACCTAGTGAAGTTTGTGTCATTTACTACTCCTAAATATTCAATTAGTCACAGACCAATTAAATTCCGATACTAAACTTTACGAATCCAAGCTTTTCCGTAAGCCATTTCAAACATGCCAATAATGTCAGCTTCTATTCCAACAGCGTCAGGAAAAGCTGCTTTTAACTCAGTCACAATATCGCCTACAGTAGCTTTGCCATCTACGCGCTTAATCACTTCTCCTGCACCACCATGTAGTTTGACCATACCTTCTGGAAAAAGTATCACATAACTTTGTTGCGCTTCTTCCCATTGAAAACGATGGTGAAACGCAAGCGCGTAAATGTCAGAGTGTTGAATATTTATTTCCATAATGTTTGATCAAATATTTTTCTAAAAGTTGATGACTGGCTGATGGAAATAGTCTTTTCCATCAATTTTAATATCAAGCGTTGAAGCCAACATAATTGAATCAGCAATCACCCATAGTATGTTCAATTTAAACTGCAAAATATCAAGCGCCTTCATTTGCATTTCACGTGAAGTGCTAAAGTAATTAAGCGTTACATCCAAACCCTGCTCTACATCACGACGCGCTTCTGTCAGGCGTTTTTTAAAGTAAGTTAAACCTTCTTCTTTAATCCACGGGTACATAGTAGGCCATGAGCTAATCCGCTGCTGGTGTATGTGCGGCGCGAATAGCTCGGTTAAGCTTGAACATACTGACTCTTGCCAAGTGCGTTGTTTAGCAAAGTTGATGTAAGCATCCACAGCAAAACGTACACCTGGGCTCACCATTTTCAAGCTCACAATATCCTCACGACTAAGACCGACCGCTGCACCGAGTTGAATCCAGGCTTCAATACCACCTACAGTATCACCCACGCCATCATGATCAGTAATACGCACGATCCATTGTTTACGCACTTCTACATCAGGGCAATTTGAAAGAATTGCACCATCTTTCATCGGAATCGCAATTTGGTAGTAAAAACGGTTCGCCACCCAGCATTGCAACTGCTCTTTGGTCAATTTACCTTCATACATCATCACGTGAAACGGATGATAAATATGGTAGCCCTTACCTTTTTCGCGAAGTTTTTCTTCAAACTCTTCACGTGACCAAGGTAGATTATCGTTTGCAATTGCGTTCATTTTGTTCTCCTAAAGAATGATGTCCATGCCATCATAGGCAACCTCAATGCCTGCTTTATTCAATGTGGCACGTTGAGATGAATCTTCATTCAAAATTGGATTTGTATTGTTGATATGAATCAATATTTTGCGTGGTTTCTCCATCGCATTCAAAATACTCATAATGCCGCCATCACTTGATTGATCTAAATGACCCATTTCGCTTGCACGTTTATTGCTAATACCTTCTTTAGACATTTCATCATCAGTCCAAACAGTACCATCCACCAATATGCAATCTGCGTTACGCATATATTCCAGCACATGTGGCTCAGCCACACCTAAACCTGGTGCGTAGAATAAACTTTTACCAGTGCGCGTGTCTTTAATGTGCATACCAATATTATCGCCAGGCAAAGGTTTGTCTCTGCGTGGTGAGTAAGGCGGTGCATTACTTAATAATGGTACCGCGGTAAACTCTATGCCTGCTGCGGTTGGAATGGTGAATATGGATTGGTCAGTCGCGATTTCATGGTGATTAATACCACGGAAATAACCTAAAATATTAAACACAGGAAAGCCTGTTGTTAAATCATCTTTTACCGCATCGGTACAATAAATTTCCCAAGGTTTGTTGTGCTCACGCAGTGTGAGCAAACCAGTGACATGATCAATTTGCGCATCGGTAATGACAATCGCCGAAATAGCAGTGTCGCGAACTAGGCGTGCGGGTTGAAACGCAGGAAAGTCATCTAATTGCTTTTTAATATCAGGTGATGCGTTAAATAGTATCCAGTTAATGCCATCAGCACTCACCGCTATTGAAGACTGTGTGCGCGTTGAAGCTTTAATGGTGCCAGCACGAACTCCTTTACAGTTTTCACAATTACAATTCCACTGAGGAAACCCGCCACCAGCCCCTGATCCTAATACGTGTATATGCATGAGACTCTTTTTATTTAAATTAAAACTAAATTTTACGATATTTTAAATGCATCAAAATAAAAAAAGGCTGTCAAAAATGACAGCCTTTTATTTGAACAAATTACTTGTTCATTACGTACATTGTAACTTCAAAGCCAAAACGCATTTCTGTAGCTGCTGGTGTTGTCCACATGATAAATTTCCTTTTTTAGTCGTTAATTGAATTCGTTGCTGCTTGTTTATTTATCGCTACAACGTGAAACGAATAATGCGCTCTAATAAGTTGCAGCAACACTGCAAAGTTACTGATTAACGACTAAGTAAATTCATGATGCCACCCGTGCAGGTAAACAGCTAATTACTTTTCTGGCGACGTGTTCGCACAGCAGAGGCTAGTATATTGAGCATATCAACCGTATCATCCCAACCTAAACAGGCATCAGTGATAGATTTTCCGTACTCTAATTCGCACCCTGGCGTGTGATCCTGACGACCTTCATTAAGATGCGATTCCAGCATCACACCAATGATGTGTTGATTACCATTCGACAATTGCGCAGCAATATCTTGCGCGACATCTTTTTGGCGCAAGTAGTTTTTGCTACTATTACCGTGACTGCAATCAATCATCAATATTGGTTCAAGACCCGCAGCAGACAAGTTCTCACAAGCCTCTTTAACACTTTTCGCATCGTAATTAGGCGTTTTACCACCACGCAGAATCACGTGGCAATCTTCATTGCCCGATGTTGAAAATATGGCAGATTGACCTTCTTTGGTCACAGATAAAAAGTGATGTGGGCTAGAAGCGGTTTTAATCGCATCTATCGCGACACGCACACCGCTATCAGTGCCATTCTTGAACCCTACAGGGCAAGATAAACCAGAAGTCAGCTCACGATGCACCTGCGACTCAGTTGTGCGCGCCCCAATTGCACCCCAGCTTACTAAGTCCGCGACATATTGCGGCGTAATCATATCTAGAAACTCGGCTCCAGCTGGCATGCCAAGCTCATTTACATCTAGTAAAAACTTACGCGCAATTTCTAGGCCTTCGTTGATTTTATAGCTGCCATCAAGATGTGGGTCATTGATTAAGCCTTTCCATCCCACTGTCGTACGTGGTTTTTCGAAATACACGCGCATCACGATCAACAAATCTTTCGCCAAATTCTTGCGAACCTCCATCAAGCGATGTGCGTACTCCAAGCCCGCCTTAGTGTCGTGTATAGAACATGGCCCTACAACCACCAATAGACGGTCATCAGACTGATGTAATATATGATGGATTTCTTTACGCGTGGCTAAGATATTTTCTGTTGAATCAGCACTTTCTTTCAAGCGATCCAATAGCTCTAATGGCGTAATTAGCTTTTTAATCTCGCGTATTCGTACATCGTCTGTGGCTAGCTTTTTATATTCGCTCATTTATTCATTACTTTTTAAAATTTGTTCTAGTACTTCTAGAAAACGTGCATTTTCACTGAATAATCCAATACTCACTCGCAAGTAATCTGGCATTTCGTAATTTGCAATTGGACGTACGATGACCCCGTTCTGCAATAATTTTTGATTCACTTGTGTTGCATTTCTCACTGCAAAGCTTACAAAGTTTGCAAAGGACGGAATATATTCTAGTCCCAGCTTATTAAAGCCTTGTGTCAATTGCGCCATACCTGCTTGATTAAGTGCGTAGGAGCGCTCAACAAAATCATCATCTGCAAGTGAAGCCACTGCTGCTGCTTGAGCAATACTATTGACATTAAAGGGTTGGCGCACACGATTCATCAAATCAGCAATATCAGCATGGCATAAACCAAATCCAACACGCAAGCCAGCTAAACCATAGGCTTTAGAAAATGTGCGTGAAATGATTAAATTATCAAATTCACTTAACCATGCAATCGCTTCAGATTTATTAGCTGCAGATAAATATTCATCATAAGCTTCATCTAACATCACCAACACAGTTTTTGGCACTTGCCTCAAAAACGCTAGCAATTCATCTTTGCCCAATAATGTCCCTGTAGGATTATTCGGGTTAGCAACAAATATCATACGAGTTTTTGGCGTAATTGCCGCAAGCATCGCAGTTAAATCATGCCCATAATTTTCAGCTGGCACAACTACGCCTGTTGCGCCTGTTGCTTGCGTCACTAATGGATAGACTGCAAAGGCATGTTGTGAATAAATGGTTTCACAGCCCGCTGTTAAAAAAGCTCGCGCAGCCAGCTCTAAAATATCGTTAGAGCCATTACCAAATACCAATTGATTTGGCGCAATGCTAAATTTTTTACTCACAGCATCACGCAAAGCGAAACTGTTGCCGTCAGGATAACGTGCGATATCAAGCACTGCTTCTTGAATGGCGTAATCTGCTTTAGGACTGATGCCCAAAGGATTTTCATTTGATGCAAGTTTCACAATAACTTCAACCTGCAAACCCATTTCACGGGCGAGTTCAGAAATTGGTTTACCGCCCTGATACGGCGCAATCGCTTTAATATACTCAGGTGCTAATTTCGCCACAGCACTGTGGATTTGATTACTGCTAGACATGCTTATAACCTTAAAAACTTAATTTTGCTTAAATCACGGCAACTGGATAAGAACCCAGCACCTTGAGGAATGATGCGCGCTCTAAGCATTCGGCTAATGCAGCTTTTACTTTCGCATCGTGTTGATGGCCTTCAATATCAACAAAGAACACGTAATCCCACAAACCTTGTTTAGATGGGCGAGATTCGAACTTAGTCATACTGACACCATGCCTTGATAATGGTTCTAATAGCTGAACCATAGCACCAGGGATGTTTTTGGATGTCATGACTAAAGAGGTTCTGTCTTGACCTGATGGCGCTACTTCATGCGAGCCTAGCACTAAAAAACGTGTGGTGTTTTTAGCGTCATCTTCAATATTTTCAGCGAGTATATTTAAGTCAAAAAGCTCTGCCGCACGCTTGCTTGCAATTGCTGCAGCAAAAGTACCATCAGTAGAAACCAAATCATGGATCATTTGTGCAGCTCGTGCATTACTAGTCACTGCTTCACGCGTTACCTTTGGCATGATGCGATTAAGCCATTCGTGACACTGCGCAAGCGATTGTGTATGTGAAAACACATGGCTGATATTAGCAATATCAGTTTGTTTTGATAACAAACAATGATGAATTGGTAGCGTGATTTCACCGCAAATTTTGAGTGGGCTTGATAGCAGCAAGTCTAATGTAAGCCCAACCGCGCCTTCGGTTGAGTTCTCAACTGGCACAACACCATAGTCAGCTTGACCAGCCTCGACAGTACGAAACACCTCATCGATTGAACCACAAACGATTGCACTTCTACCCAAACCAAATTGTTTGAGTGCCGCTTCTTCACTATAAGTACCTAATGGCCCTAAGAACGCAATAGACAGCTCTTTTTCAAGTGCACGACAGTTAGACATCACCGCACGAAAGATATTACTCACAGCCTCGTTAGCAAGTGGCCCTTGATTATTGGCTTGCAAGCGGCGCAATACTTGCGCTTCACGTTCTGGGCGATAAATCACACCATCATCTTTCAGGCTACCAATCGCACGTGCAAGCTTTGCCCGTTCATTGACGAGTTTCAGCACTTGCTCATCTATGGCATCTATTTGATCGCGATGTTGTTTAAGTTGCTCACTCATGCTGAATACTTGCTTTCAAAAGCCTTCATGTAAGCAACTAGCGCCTGCAAGCCCTCAATAGGCATTGCATTATAGATACTCGCACGCATTCCACCCACTGCACGATGACCTTTGAGTTGCAACAAACCATTTTCTTGCGCGCCTTTTAAAAAAGCGTCATTTAACGATTCATCTTTCAAAAAGAATGGAATATTCATGCGTGAGCGATTTTTCACTGCTACATGATTCACATAAAAATCAGTTGAGTCTATATAGTCATAAAGCAATTTAGCTTTGGCAACATTCACTTTCTCAATGGCAGCCACGCCGCCCTGCTCAATTAACCACTCGAACACCAAACCTGCGATATAAATACTATATGTTGGTGGCGTATTAATCATAGACTGATTTTCAGCCTGCGTTTTCCAATTGAATACCGCAGGCGTTAGTGATGAAGCATGGTCAAGCAAATCTTCACGCACTATCACTATACATAAACCTGCTGGGCCGATATTTTTTTGGGCGCCACCGTAAATCACGCCGTATTGGCTCACATCAACTTCACGTGAAAGTATATGTGAAGACATATCCGCCACAATAGGTACACCGTTAGTGTTTGGTAAATCAACAAACTCAACGCCACTCATGGTTTCATTGGTACAAATATGCAAGTAAGCTGCGTCTTTATTCAATGTCCATGTAGAAAAATCTGGAACGTAGGTGTATTTATCGGCTTCTGTGCTGGCTACTACGTTTATCTTGCCATATGCACTTGCATCCTCAACACTGCGCTTACTCCAACCACCTGTGACTGCATAATCTGCGGCTTTGCCTCCAAGCAAATTCAGTGGAATCATCGCATTCTCTGCAATAGCACCACCTTGCAAAAACAATACTTTGTAATTGCTTGGAATATTCATGAGCGTACGTAAATCAGCTTCGGTTTTAGCCAAAATACTCATAAACTCTTTACCGCGATGAGACATTTCCATCACGCTCATGCCTGAGCCATGCCAATCCAGCATTTCTGCTTGAGCACGCTCTAGCACAGGTCTAGGTAATACTGCAGGACCTGCAGAAAAATTAAAAATCTGAGTCATTCTGAATAATTCTTTACTAGAAGTTTTTTATTAAAGTTAAGCGTTATCGTCCGCTTCAGCATTGTCATTTGTATCAGATTCAACTTCTGAATTAGAATCAATTGATGCATCCAACTCTACCGTTGCATCTGCATCAACTTCTGACTCAGGATCGTCAGACTCAACAATTTTTTCAAGTCCAGAAAGCTTCTCACCCTCGCCTAGATTAATCAGCGTTACACCTTGTGTTGCGCGACCTAATTCACGAATTTCTTTTACACGTGTACGGATCAATACGCCGCCGGTCGTAATCAACATAATTTCATCGTCTTCGTTGACCAGTTTAGCAGCTACCACCAAGCCATTACGCTCACTAATCGCGATGGCTTTAACACCTTGGGTACCACGACCAGAATGACGGAAATCCGCTAACACAGTACGCTTACCGTAGCCATTTTCAGTAGCAACCAATACAGATTGCTGATCATTATCAGCAATGAGCAATGACAATACTTGTTGATTGTCAGCCAGTTTCATACCACGAACGCCGCGAGTAGCGCGACCCATCGAGCGTACATCATCTTCAGTGAACCAGACCGCTTTACCGCCGTTTGAAACCAAAATCACATCATTCGCGCCGTTAGTAATTTCAGCACCAATGAGGAAGTCACCTTCATCTAAATTGATCGCAATAATGCCTGATTTACGTGGGTTAGCAAAATCGGACAATGGCGTTTTCTTAACTGTACCAAGTGATGTCGCCATAAATATGAAATGGTTTTCATCAAACTCTTTTACAGAAAGAATGGCGTTGATTTTTTCGCCTTCTTCAAGTGGGAATAAATTCACAATTGGCTTGCCACGACCAGTACGGCTTCCTTGCGGCACTTCGTAAACTTTCAACCAATAAACTTGACCGCGACTACTGAAACACAAGATGTAATCATGCGTATTTGCGACAAACATCTTGTCAATAAAGTCATCTTCTTTAGTCTGAGCCGCCTGCTTACCACGGCCGCCGCGACGCTGAGCACGATACTCGTCCAAAGGCTGGGATTTTACGTAGCCCGTATGTGAAAGTGTCACAACTACATCTTGCGGTGTAATAAAGTCTTCTAATGATAAATCTTGTGCATTAGCAACAATTTCACTGCGACGTTTATCGCCAAACTGCTTACGGATTTCAGTTAACTCGTCGTTAATAATGGCTGTCACCCGAGCAGGTGTTGCCAAGATATCAAGCAAGTCAGCAATAATATCCATGACTTCTTTATACTCGCTAACGACTTTATCTTGCTCAAGTCCAGTCAGGCGTTGCAGGCGCATTTGCAAGATTTCTTGCGCTTGAATATCACTTAACTTATAGCCATTTGGCAACAAGCCAAATTCAATACTTAAACCTTCAGGACGTGAAGCTTCCATCGCCGCACGTTTAAGCATTTCTTCAACCACTGGTGAGTTCCAAGCTTTCGCCATCAAGGCTACTTTAGCCTCTGGTGGTGTTGGTGCTGCTTTGATGATGGCGATCATCTCGTCCACGTTAGCAAGTGCAACAGCCAAACCTTCCAAGATATGACCACGCGCACGTGCCTTTTTCAACTCAAATACAGTACGACGTGTAATCACCTCACGTCTGTGACGCAAGAATGCCTCTAACATTTGCTTGAGGTTTAGCAAGCGTGGTTGACCATCTAGCAAGGCCACCATATTCATACCAAACGTGTCTTGCAACTGCGTTTGTTTGTAGAGGTTATTCAATACAACTTCTGCAATCTCGCCGCGTTTCAGCTCAATCACTACGCGCATACCAGACTTATCTGATTCATCGCGCAAATCAGAAATACCCTCAATTTTCTTCTCGTTAACTAACTCAGCAATTTTTTCAACGAAGGTCTTTTTATTTACTTGATACGGAAGTTCATCAACAATTAAAGCCTGGCGACCACCACGTTCCAAATCCTCAACGTGAGTGCGGCCACGCATTACCACACGACCGCGGCCCGTACGATAACCTTCTTTAACACCTACGGTGCCGTAAATAATACCTGCAGTTGGAAAGTCTGGCGCTGGAACTAGCTCAATCAGCTCTTCAATGCCCATTTCCGGGTCTTTAAGCAACGCGAAACAAGCGTCTAACACTTCGTTGATATTGTGTGGTGGGATATTAGTTGCCATACCCACGGCAATACCAGAACTACCGTTAATCAGTAGGTTTGGAATACGTGCAGGCATGATGAGCGGCTCGTGCTCGCTACCATCATAGTTAGGACCAAAATCAACGGTTTCTTTGTCGATGTCAGCTAACAATTCATGGGCGATTTTTGACATACGGATTTCGGTATATCGCATCGCCGCTGCGTTATCGCCATCGACAGAACCGAAGTTACCTTGACCATCTACCAACATATAACGCAATGAGAAGTCCTGCGCCATACGAACGATAGTGTCGTACACAGCTGTGTCGCCATGCGGATGGTATTTACCAATCACATCGCCGACGATACGTGCAGATTTTTTGTAAGGCTTGTTGTAATCATTTGACAGCTCATGCATCGCAAACAAAACACGACGGTGAACTGGCTTTAAACCATCACGAACATCCGGTAAAGCGCGCCCTACGATAACACTCATTGCGTAATCGAGATACGATCTACGCATCTCATCTTCTAAGCTTATGGGTAGGGTTTCTTTAGCGAATTGATCCATGTGCGAACTAACTTTTAATGGTTTTTATGTGCCATTATTTTAGCACAAAAAGCGTGCAAATTAGTAGCGCTAACAGTGATTAACGATTGGCTGCTTATCAATACGTGCTCTTGAGTTGAGCACGTATTTTAAACGTTATTTTGTAAGTAAAAATAAGTCCGCTTTTAAGTCTTCAACATGCTCTAAGCCAACAGCAATTCTCACCAAACCATCTTGAATTCCAGCCGCTGCGCGCGCTTCCGCTGATACGCGACTATGCGTAGTAGTGGCCGGATGCGTAATAGTACTTTTCGCATCCCCTAAATTTGCCGTAATTGAAATTAGTTTAGTTGCATCTATTAATGCCCAAGCGGCTTCCTGAGCTGTTTGACCAGCTTTTGGTCTAACCTCAAAACTCACTATACCACCGCCATTGCTCTGCTGCTGCATGGCAAGTGCATGCTGCGGATGTGATTTCAAAGCTGGGTAATAGACACGCGCAACCTGTGGCTGCGCCTCAAGCCATGTTGCTAACTCAAGCGCATTCTTCGCATGCGCTTCCATACGAATGAATAATGTTTCTAAACCTTTTAGAAACACCCAGGCATTAAATGCGCTCATGGTCACTCCTGCCGTGCGCAAGAAACCATAAACAGGCTCCATCAGTGTCTTGCTGCCGAGCACCGCACCGCCTAAACATCTACCCTGCCCGTCAATATACTTGGTAGCTGAGTGAATGATAATGTCAGCGCCCAATTCAAGCGGCCTCTGAACCGCAGGTGTACAGAAACAGTTATCCACCACAAGATAGGCGCCAGATTGATGTGCAATATCAGCCAAGGCGCGAATATCGCCAACCTCCGTCATTGGGTTTGATGGTGTTTCCACAAAAAATAGTTTAGTTTTTGGTGTAACAGCCGCTTGCCATTCAGCAGGATTCGTTAATGAAACATAAGTCACCTGCAAACCCCAGCGCGCCATAATATTGCTAAATAACTGAACGCTTGTACCAAAAATACTGCGTGAAGCTACAATGTGGTCGCCAGCATTACATAAACCCATCACACAAGCCAGAATTGCAGACATACCGCTGGAAGTGGCCACGCACTGCTCTGCGCCTTCTAAGGCAGCTAATTTATTTTGAAACATAGTGACTGTCGGATTGGTAAATCTTGAGTAAATATTACCAGGCTCAGTGCCACCAAATCTTGCAGCCGCTTGAGCTGCACTGTTAAACCTAAAGCTAGAATTTAAAAACAAGGCTTCCGAATTTTCACCGAACTCAGTCATCTCGTTACCCGCGCGCACACTTAAAGTTTCTGGATGGTATTGTTTTGTCATTTTCACTCTCATTTCTTTTGGGTATTAAAAAACCCGTTTAAGCTTTCAGCCAAAACGGGTTCTTTTTTAAACTCGCTTTAGCTGTATTTATTATGCGCCCGCAAGCTGAGTAAGACCTTGATTAAGTTAAGTCACTCAAATCAGCGCAATTTCATCTTAGCCCTATGAAACAGTATGGTCAAGATGCATTTGCATTTAAATCTAACTTACTTCCGTCGCCTCTTCAGCAGGCTCATTATCGAAACTATCAATCAGATTTAAATCCATCTGCGTGCTTGAGTTAGCTGGCTTTTGCTTCTTGTTCATGTCCCCGCGCGCAGTCTCAATATTATTCAAATAAGCTTCATTAATGTCACCTGTCACATATTTACCGTCAAAACATGAGCAATCAAAGTTTTTAATATGTGGGTTGCTTAATTTAACGCCCTCAACCAAAGCATCCAAGTCTTGATAAATCAATGCATCTGCACCAATTTCTTGGCAGATTTGCTCATCAGTGCGGCCCGTTGCCAACAACTCATCGCGGCTAGGCATATCGATACCATAAACATTTGGGAATCTTACTGGTGGCGCTGCTGAAGCAAAGTAGACTTTGTTTGCACCTGCATCACGTGCCATCTGGACGATTTGTTGTGATGTTGTACCGCGAACAATCGAATCATCTACCAACAAGACATTTTTACCCTTGAACTCAATACCAATCGGATTCAATTTCTGACGTACCGATTTTTTACGCAACGCCTGACCTGGCATAATAAATGTGCGGCCAATGTAACGATTTTTAATGAATCCTTCACGATAATCCAAACCTAAAGCAATACCTACTTGCAAAGCGCTTGGGCGACTAGTATCTGGAATCGGAATCACCACATCAATTTTCTTATCAGACCATTCACGTTTGATCTTTTCAGCAAGACTTTTACCCATATCTAAACGTGTTTGGTAAACCGATACGCCGTCTATCACTGAGTCAGGACGTGCTAAATAAACATATTCGAAAATACAAGGGTTGAGTTTCGGATTATCGGCACATTGACGTGAGAAAAAGTTACCATCCATGTCAATAAAAACTGCCTCGCCCGGCTCTACATCACGCACCATTTGAAAGCCGAGCACATCCAGCGCAACGCTTTCTGAAGCTACGATATATTCCGTACCTAGAGCAGTTTCAAGCTTACCAATCACCAATGGGCGAATACCATTTGGATCCCGAAATGCCAATAAACCAAAGTTAGCGATCATCGCCACTACGGCATATGCACCCTTGCAGCGCTTATGTACGCCTGATACCGCATCAAAAGCCATGTCGGTATTAAGTACCGCATTGCGTGAGGTTTTTTCAATTTCGTGCGCCAACACATTCAATAACACTTCAGAATCTGAATTAGTATTGATATGGCGTAAATCTTGACGGAACATTTCCGATTTTAGTTGTTGTGAATTGGTTAAATTTCCATTATGACCGAGCACGATACCGAACGGAGAGTTCACATAAAACGGTTGAGCCTCAGCCGCACTAGAAGAGCCCGCAGTTGGATAGCGAACATGAGCAATGCCCACATTTCCAATCAAGCTGCGCATGTGACGTGTTTGAAACACATCTTTCACTAAGCCATTGTTTTTATGCATGAAGAATGTATTACCATCGGTCGTTACAATGCCTGCAGCATCTTGACCACGGTGTTGCAACACTAACAACCCGTCATACAATAATTGGTTAACTGGATTTTTACCTACAATGCCTATGATTCCGCACATGAAGAAAGCCTTAAGTGATTAATTCTAATTAAAAAATTCTATAGTTCCAAGATGCAGACCTTGATGCAACTATTCAAGTCTATGATGTAAATTAACTTTAGCTAATTTAATCGTATTTAACATGCTTAGCAATGCTTATCGGCACCCACGGCAACATACTGATGACCAAGGCCTCAAGGGGCGCACTAAACATAGCATTACGCCAGCGCGCATCATTGGGCAGCTCAGTAAGTCCCGCTAAAAATACAATAATACAAACAATTAAAATACCGCGTATTAAACCAAAAAAAGCACCCAATAAACGATTAAGCCAACCGAGCCCCATTTTTTTAAAAACGGATGAAAGTGCAATCGCTAACAAAGTAGCAAAAAACAAAGTAGCAAAAAACAATACTAAAAATGCCGCTAAAATACGTAAGGATTCAGTTGGTATATCATCTGGCATCATTGGCAAAATCTGATTTGCATAAGTTTTGGCTGTTACAAATGCGGCTACCCAACCTAAAATTGCTAACGCTTCTCTAAAAAAACCACGCATCACACTTAATATGATGGATAAACCAATGATAGCAAGCACTACATAATCGAAACTTGTCATGTATTTTTCAAATCAATTAATCGCACTATAAAAAATATGCCTCTTTAATTATTGCTAATGACCATTCCAGTTAAGTCTGCCGCTTGTAATTTCGTGAGTGCGTAGGCAGCCTCTTGACGCGAGTTAAAGCGCCCTGCTCTTAAGCGAATTTTTTCACCTTTTGGTGTTGTTATATTCTCGGTGCGAGAATCAAGCCCGACCTGCTTTAATCTAGCCTGTAACTGTTTCACATTAGCTAAATCTGAAAAAACACCAACTTGTATAGTGAAGGTTTCGCCATTTATTGTAGAGGTTTTTACTTCAGGCTCTTTCACCTCAGGTTTTTTAACTTCAGTTGCTTTTGTCTCACTTGACTTAACGTCAGTTTTTTTAGTATCTGTAGATGTAACTTCTGCTTTTTTTACGGGCTTCTTGTCTTCGGCTTTCTTCTCTTCTTTTAACTCTCCAGCGCTTACAGAATGTGCTGGCTTATCAACTTCAGCATTCTCAGGTGATTCTGATTTTATTGGTTCAGGAATCACAGATTCACTTGCCGCAGCAACTTCTGCTTGCGGCTCAACTGGCGTTACATTCGCTTCAACTTTTGGAGCTTGTTGACTCACAACATCATCAGGCATCGTAATCTTAATGGCTTCTTGTGGCGCCAGAGCAGCACGGTCTTGCAACACCATTGGCAATACAATCACCATAAAAAGCACAAGAGCAATAGCACCTACTAAACGGCGACGGGCGCGCTTCTTTAAGGTTAGTTCTAGATCGTTAGGTGACTCAGTTGCCATTGCTGCTTCCTTAAGGATTAGTTCTGAAAGGTTAGTGTTCCGAGTGATTAGTTTTATAGCTTACGTTTATAGCTGGAATTAAAACGATTGCATCACGCTTGCAACTGTGTAAAAAGAACCGAATACAAGTATTTTATCATTTTCACCGACATCAATACAGGCTTGTTGGTAAGCAATGTCGGCGTTTTGAAAAGTTTTAAACTTAGCATGTGGGTCAATCTCAGAAACAATTGCTGCCAACTCCTCAGCTGATGCACCTCGAACATTATCTATTCCCGCGATATACCATAGATCAATTTCATCTTTAACAGCCTGTACAACGCCTTGAATGTCTTTGTCTGCCAGCATTGCAAACACAGCGACTGTTTGACCTTGAGGCGTTCTGCTTGCATTGAGATTTACAGCCAACGCGCGCGCTGCATGTGGATTGTGTGCAACATCTAAAATAACATGCGGTGAAGTTGATGCAGTCTGGAAGCGTCCCGCTAAGCTCACTTGGCGCATCGCACTCTCTATATGGGAGGAGGTGACAGGTAAACGTGATTGAAGTGAGTCAACAGCACTAACAGCACACGCAGCATTGTTGAGCTGATAAGCGCCTTTTAAGGCAGGAATGGGTAATCGGTAAGTCACCTCTCCCGCAGAATACTGCCAACTGTCGACGCCATCTAAACTAAAATCAAAGTCGTGATGTACACGCTTAAAGTTGGCTTTAACTTCATGTGCGAAAGTCACTAAGCTCAATGGTGGGTTAGCGTCGCCACAGATTGCTGGCACGGATGTACGGTAAACGCCAGCTTTCTCAAAACCGATGCTTTCACGCGTATTGCCTAAAAATTCTTGATGATCCAAATCGATACTTGTCACGATAGAACAATTAGGCTCAAATGCATTCACGGCGTCTAGCCTACCTCCTAAACCTATCTCTAGAATAGCTACATCTACACCTGTCTGCATAAAATGCCACATAGCAGCTAATGTACCAACTTCAAAATAGGTCAGCGAAATCACTTCGCCATTTGCACCTATCCTACCTGCATCCACTGCTTCAAATGCTGCACAAAGCGCATCATCGCTTACTTCTTGTTTGTTGATGCGCACGCGTTCGTTGTAACGTAGCAAATGTGGTGAGGTATAACAACCGACTTGATAACCAGCGTTGGTGTAGATCTGCTCTAACATTGCACATGTAGAGCCCTTACCATTGGTACCAGCTACAGTAATAATGGTAAATTTTGGATGCAATTCTAGACGGTCAATCATCTGCCTAACCCGATCTAAACCCATTGCAATAGATTTAGGGTGCAAACTTTCAATGTAACTTAGCCATTCGGCTAAGTTTTTCGTCGATTTAGAATTATGCATGTGGTGAGCCATTAGCTAAAGTCAGCCTCGGCATTGAATCAATTGAGAAAAAGCTATGCGCAAATAATTATGCCGCAACAGGTAGGCGCATTAAACCAGCTAAAAGACCAGCTAATCGATTGCGCATTTCACGTCTATCTATAATCAAATCAATAGCGCCATGCTCAAGCAAAAACTCTGCACGCTGAAAGCCGTGTGGCAAGGTTTCACGCACAGTTTGCTCAATCACGCGTGGACCAGCAAAGCCAATTAGCGCTTGTGGTTCTGCCACAATAATATCGCCTAACATGGCAAAACTTGCTGATACACCACCCATGGTTGGGTCAGTTAATACAGAGATAAATGGTAATCCAGCTTTGCTCAACTGCGTCAAAGCTGCACTGGTTTTAGCCATCTGCATCAACGAGAGTAAACCCTCTTGCATACGCGCGCCACCACTGGCTGAAATACAAATGAATGCCATTTTGTTATCAATTGCTGTCTGCACACCACGGGCAAAACGCTCACCAACGACTGAGCCCATAGAGCCGCCCATAAACTTGAATTCAAATGCTGCAACCACTACTGGTACGGTTTTAATGCTGCCTTGCATCACAATCAAGGCATCTTTTTCACCAACAGATTTTTGTGACTCTTTAATGCGTTCTGCATAGCTTTTACTGTCTTTAAATTTCAATGTATCAACAGCAACTACATTTGCACCAATTTCGAACTGTCCTTCTGCATCAAGCAACTGAGCCAGTCTTGCGCGTGCGCCAATACGATTGTGGTAAGAGCATTTAGGGCAAACCTCAGCATTGTCAGCTAGATCTTTCATATACAAAACTGTTTGACAGGCTGGACATTTACTCCACAAACCTTCTGGTACAGTCTTTTTATCTCCGCCAACAACACGTTTAATTTTTTGTGGTAATTGATTTAACCAACCCATAGCACTATCCCCTTGGTAATTCTTTGTACGACTTTATCGTTTAATTATTTTATAGCTAGTTATTTTGCAGCATCCACTGCGGTTTTAAGTTCGTCCATTAATGTCGCCACATTGCTCAACAAATTATCATCATTTGAGGCCTCAATGGTTTGCACCATGCGACTACCAACAACTACAGCATCTGCAATCGCAGCTGTGGCTTTTGCCGTAGCTGCGTCACGAATACCAAAACCTACACCTACAGGCAAATTGGTTTGCTTACGGATTGAAGCGACACGTTGTGAAACTTCAGCAATATCCAAATTCGCAGCGCCAGTAACGCCTTTTAGTGACACATAGTAAACAAAGCCACTGGCTTGGTTCACAATTAAATCCACACGTTTTTGGTCAGTTGTTGGTGACAACAAAAATACAGGATCAATATCTCTGGAACGTAACTGCTGAACAAAGTCACCACATTCTTCTGGTGGATAATCCACAGTAATCACGCCATCCACATCAGCCGCTTTCGCGCGGTCTGCAAATGCAGTAGCGCCGATTGCTTCAATAGGATTAGCATAACCCATGAGTATAATTGGCGTTGTTTGATTGGTTTCACGAAATGTTTTGACCATATCTAGCACGGCTGTGAGGCCTACTTTATGCAGTAAAGCACGCTCACTTGCACGTTGAATTACTGGGCCATCTGCCATTGGGTCAGAAAATGGCACACCTAGCTCTATCATATCTGCACCATGTTTAACCAAAGTGCGCATTAGATTCACGGTGTGCTTGGGGTGTGGATCTCCCGCTGTGATGTATGGAATTAAAGCTGTTTTGCCTTGTTGCTTAAGTGCTGTAAAAACTGTTTGAATACGTGACATGAGTTATATTTTTTATAAATTTAAAGAGTAATGTTAGCTAGCTTGGCAACGGTATTAATATCTTTATCACCACGACCTGATAAGTTGACTAGAACAATTTGGTCTTTGCTCATCGTTTTAGCGAGCTTTTCTGCATAAGCAAGCGCGTGGCTAGATTCCAATGCTGGGATAATACCTTCTGTACGGCAAAGATTATGAAATGCGGCCATGGCTTCATCATCAGTAATCGCAACGTATTCAGCACGTTTGATGTCTTTTAACCAAGCATGTTCTGGACCAACACCTGGGTAATCTAAACCAGCAGAAACCGAGTGCGTTTCAATGATATTACCATCAACATCTTGCATTAAATAAGTACGGTTACCATGCAATACACCTACAGGGCTATTCGCCGTTAACGGTGCTGCGTGTTTACCTGTTTCCATACCTAATCCAGCAGCTTCTACGCCTATCAAACGCACATTTGGAACGTCAATATATGGGTAAAAAATACCCATTGCATTTGAGCCACCACCTACGCAAGCCACCACGGCATCGGGCTGTCGACCCACCATTTCCATCATCTGCTCTTTGGCTTCAATGCCAATCACAGCCTGAAAGTCACGTACCATCATAGGATATGGATGTGGACCTGCTACCGTGCCGATAATATAAAAAGTGTTATGAACGTTAGTCACCCAGTCGCGCATCGCCTCGTTAAGCGCATCTTTAAGGGTTTTAGAGCCACTTTCAACAGGCACGACGGTTGCACCTAACAATTTCATTCTAAAAACGTTTGGCGCTTGACGTTTAACGTCTTCAGAGCCCATATAAACAACGCACTCAAGGCCTAAACGTGCAGCAATCGTTGCCGTAGCTACTCCATGCTGACCAGCACCTGTTTCTGCAATCACGCGTGGTTTACCCATACGCTTAGCCAATAATGCTTGGCCGATGGTGTTGTTGATTTTGTGAGCACCAGTATGGTTAAGATCTTCACGTTTCAGATAAATCTGCGCACCACCAACTTTATCAGACAATCGTTTTGCATGATAAATTGGGCTTGGACGGCCAACAAAGTGTTTTAAATCATAAGCATATTCAGCTAAAAATACTGGGTCGTGCCTGTATTTTTCATACATCACACGTAACTCTTCTAGCGCTTCAACTAAAGTTTCAGCAACAAAGGTACCGCCAAATTGTCCAAAGTGCCCACGTGCATCTGGCATATCATAAAGCTGCATTTCTAGTTCTCCACATTCAATTTTAAGCAACATTCTCTAAACGAGTTGATATTGCAAATATCTATATTTTAATTGCTATAAACTTGGCGCATAAATGCAGCAATTTTTGCTGCATCTTTAATACCTTTTGAGGCTTCCACACCACCGCTCACATCCACGGCATAAGGCATTACTTGCTGTATTGCTTGAGCAACATTATCAGCTTTTAAACCACCTGCGAGTATGATCGGTTTTGCCAACTGTTTAGGGATTAAATTCCAATCAAATACGTGCCCTGTTCCACCTGCAACGCCCTCAGCATAGGCATCCAACAATAAACCTTTAGCGGCTGAATACTCTTTTGCATATTGTACCAAATTTGTATCTGACTTAACGCGAATTGCTTTGATAAAAGGCAATGAATAACTGGCACATTCTTCAGGTGTTTCGTCGCCATGAAACTGCAAAAGATCAATTTTAGCGTTGGTTATGACTTCATTAATGAAGCTAGGTTCAGCATTTACAAACAAACCAACCACACTGACAAATGCGGGAATACGATTAGCAATCTCTATCGCCTGATTGATACTGACATTTCGTGGACTCTGATCATAAAAGACTAAGCCAATCGCATCCGCGCCCTGCTCAACTGCGCATAACGCATCTTCAACACGTGTGATACCACAAATTTTGACTCTAACTCTCAAGAATATCTTTCACAGATTTAGCAAAATGCCTAAAGCGCTATTGTAACGCTTAAATGAGCACTTGGATGTTACTTTGGGTGGCGCTTTGTATGTCTTGTTGATTGTCAGCTTGATTGATAGGAAGCCCCCATTTTGGGTCGTAGCCTACTCCAGTTAAATATAGGCCATTGGGTGAAAAAGTGGGCGGTGATAGAGTTCTATCACGTTTCTGCAGCAGTTCTTTCATGTAGATAGGCGGGTACGCACCTTTGCCTATATAAACCAACGCACCTATCATATTGCGTACTTGATGCTGCAAAAATGCATTAGCACTGAACTCAAAGATAAAGTATTTACCAGCCACTTTCACTTCAGACTTAATCATATTTCTAGTTGCTGTTTTAGCCTGACACTCTGAAGCTCGAAACCCACTAAAATCATGCTCTCCAACCAAATAACTTGCGGCCTCGGACATCGCTTCACCATTTAGCGGCAAATGAAACCAGCCAGCCTTAGTTGCCATTAAAGCTGGAGCCACTGGCGCGTTATAAAGCAAATACTGATAACTTCGTGAAAATGCTGAAAAACGCGCATGAAAATCCTCATCCACTTCATGCGCCCACTCTACCCGAACCGTCTCAGGTAAATGCGCATTGACACCACGCACCCAAGCGGTAAGGGGGCGAATGCTTGTCGTATCAAAATGAACAACCTGACAGCGAGCATGTACACCTGTATCCGTGCGACCCGCAGCATGCACTCTCACTTGATGTTGAGCGATGCTTGAAATAGCCAACTCAAGTGCGTCTTGAACCCCACCACCGTTAGACTGGCTTTGCCAACCACAAAAGTTCGCACCATCATAAGCTAAGCAAAGCGAAATTCTCAAAGCGATACCTTAATCAAAACAAGACCCTAAAATAAGACTCTCTAAAATAAAATAGTGCAATTGCACCAAGAATTAATATCATTACCACCAATACGTCATTCCATTTGAACGGAATACTCTCCAGCACGATTACTCTGTCTTTATTAACCAGCTCAGTTGTGGAAAGCATATTATCCAGTTGATCAAATCTAAATTTGAATTTCTCTTTTGCTGCCAACTCCTCAACATAGTCCAATGTCAGCAATAACCTAGCAGTAAATTTGTTGGTATTCAAGCCTAGCAGATTAAGTGGTGAAAGTAATAAATGCAAACCTATCATCAACTGCTCTTTTGAGCTTGTTGCAAACAATATACTAAGGACAGCAAGCGCGATTAATAGTTTGGCAATTTGCATAACACCCAATACACAGCCTTCGACTGTAGGTGCCACACTGACTGGTATATGCTGAATATACTCGCCCGGTGTACCAAAAGCATAAATAATGAAAATTGAGATAAATAGCCACTTCATACGCCTAACCACACGTAAAAAATCACTCCGCGCTAACCATGTCGCATAGACAAATAGAATTAGACTCATTGGCAATAAGTAGGCGTTACTCATATAACTCATGAGTAATAAAGTAAAAATAAATAATAAAATTTTAACGAATGGATGCATACTTTTCATTTAAGTGCTGTCAGCTTAAATAAAAAAGCCGAGCAATGCGCTCGGCTTTTTTATTTGATTTAGTTTACGCTAAACTATCCAACAACTCTTTCGCACGTAATTGCTGTACAGGGCCACCCTCTTTTAGAATTTCCTCTAAAAGTTCACGCGCGCCCTCTTTATCGTCCATATCAATATATGCCGCAACAAGATCTAACTTAATATTAACATCTGGCGATTCAGCCATTCCACTAAGTGGATCAGCAGCTTTCTTAGGTGCTGGTTTTTCAAGCAACAATTCAGATTCAGCATCAGCTAAATTCAAATCGATATCGGACAAATCGAAGGTGTTCGCTTCAAGTTCATCAGATTTAGCAGCCACCTCTTCTTTGGTGATAACCGGCTCTTCAATGCTAGGGAAATCGAAGCTTATTTCTGAAGCATCCATCTGCGACAGCTCTTCCGCAGGTTTAACATCTGCATCAGTCGCAAAATCAAGGTCAAATGAAATCTCTTCTATCGAATTTGATGCCGCTAAGTTTGCCTGGGTCAATTCATCCGTGTCTGAAGGCAAATTGAAGTCCATATCAAAATCTGTTGTCGATGACACTTCTGGACTATCAGTCAAATCAGAACTATTAGCTAAATTAACACTGCCGCTCAAGTTAGGAATATCAGGTGCATTGAATTCTAAAGCATTTGCAGCCGTTTCCGACAATGGAGTTTCGCTAATAAGCTCTTCTGCAACCGGTGTCGATTTATTTGCAAATTCACCCAAATCGAAATCCATTAAATTCGATGTAGTGTCTTTAACAGCCGCTTCAGAAAGCTCTTCATCTACAAGAAAATTCGCCGTGCTGGTTGCTAACTCAGCTTCATCCCCAAGCGTGTTATTGGTAGGAGCATCATCTAAAGTACCAAGGTCAAAAGAAATATCTGAATCTACGTTTTGCGCTTCAGCAAAACTTTGCATCACTGCTGAGTTCGCATCCTCTTCGCTATTTTGTTCATTAGCAACCGCATCATCATTGAATGAGAAATCCAAGCCTGCGTCTTCCGCAACTGCAATATCAGAAAAATCTGAGGCAGCGAGTTTCTGTGGAGACAAAGGACTCACTGCAACGGTTTTACTCACATTATAAAGTGGATTACTTGGCTCCATGCCAATACCAATAGCAGCTACTTTAGCCCACGTTGGATCATCAGCACCCAATGTTGTATATAGTTCACCTGCAATAGCCTCAAACGCTGAAGTATCCTTACGCGCTGCGTACATTTCCAATAATTTGAGATGTAATTCATAGCGTTTCGGTTCTTTTGAAATAGCGTCTTTTAGTATTTCTTCAGCCTGCGCATCGCGACCATAAGCCATATAAACTTCGGCTTCAGCAATGGGGTCAACATCATTGGTATCTATCATGCTGCCATCAGCACTTTGTGCAAAATCTGTTAAGAATGAGGTGTCAGACATGCTGGCATTACCAGTAGTATTGCCAAATACAGTGTTGGCACGTAATCCGCCAGAAGTTAAAATGCCACGCTCAAAACTATCTAAGTCTTTTCTACGTTTGTTGCGCAAAAACATCCAACCAGCGCCTAGTAAAGCGACACCACCAGCCCCACCCAACACTGCCAAATCAACTGAATTCATCAGACCAGCAAGGAACCCTGGCTCTTCTACCATAGGCGCAGGAACAACCACTGGTGCAGTTACTACCGGCTTTTTAACTTCAGGTTTTACTACTGGCACTTCTACCGGAGGAGTCACTTCCGCTGATTTTGCATCAGCTACAGGAGCAACTTCAGCTTTAACAGGCTCTACTGGTGCCTCAACAGCTTCAGGCTTTTTAGCCGCAGTTTCTGCATTCTTTTGCATGTCTGCCATTGACTGATTTTTCATCGCAATCAGCTTTTGCATATCCGCGATTTGTTTTTCTAGTGCGGCAGCTTTATTATTAGCTTCTTTTAAAGAGTTTTCACGTGCAGTGGTTTCTTCTTGCAGTGCAACTATTTTTGCCTCTGCAGACTTGGTCGCGGCATCTTTAGAGTTTTTTGTGCCAGCTTGATCGCCAGCTGAAAGCTTAACAACATCTTTGGGCCCAGTCGCTACAGGTGCAGCTTTGTCTTCTGCGGTTGCAATCTTGCCTGATGTAGATTGTTTTTGTTCGGTTTCAGCCATTGCAGGAGAAGCCTCAACATTACCTGCCAAGGCATTGCGATAAGCATTCCAATTAACTGAATGTATCTTGATTGTTTTCTTAGCTTGCTGCTCATCAACACTTGTGAGCACTTCTTTTGACGGTACTTTTATTATTTGACCCACTTTAAGGCGATTCATATTGCCTTTAGCAAATGCCTCTTTATTGTTCTCATACAAACCAACCAGCATCTGATCCAAGCTAACACCTTCAACCTGCACTTCTTTTGCAACTGCGCTTAGCGTATCACCGCGCTTGGTGGTTAACTCTTGCTCATTCTTAGCCACGTTGGGCTCTGAAGCTTGCTCTTGCTGTACGACAGGTGGTGCTGGTCTTTTTTGCTTTTTTGTTTTTTGTGTAACTGGCTGAGTAGCATCACCAACATTTGAAGTTGAAGGTCTATTTGTAGATTGCGTATTGTTTGTACCGCCAGTGGACGGCAAAGTGACTGGAATTGAAGCGGTACTTTCAGGTTTATAGCCAGGTGGGTCTAACAAAACGGTATATTCACGCTGTAAACGTCCTGTAGCCCAGTCTACTTGTATTAGCATATCGAGGTATGGATCGCTAACTGGCTGACTTGAACGTATTTTTAGAACAGGTGATCCATCGGCATTTTTTGCAATTTCCACTTTGATATTATTGTGAATACCTAGGCGTGGTATACCTTGTTGTGCGTATGCATCTTCAGAAGCGATTGAGGCTGCAAGAGTAGAAAGCTCTTCTGGTGTTACCGATAAAAGCTCGATTTCAGCTTTAAGTGGTTCACCTATCCCTGAGTTCACGTTCAGCTTACCCAGTCCTGCAGCGTAGCTAGATAACGGCAATAGTGCTAAGCACACGGCCAGAGAAATTTGCTTTATTTTAGATTTACGCACATTGAGCCCTTGATCAAACTTTATACCTAAATATTAAAATAACATCAAATAGTTAGCTATGCAAGCTGATAATGCACATTATATTCAAGGACTATATATGCGTTGTGTTTGAGTGCTATCATTTTCACAATAGCACTCAAGTCGTTCAAATTATTTCTCTATTAAAATCCGCAACATACGGCGCAATGGCTCTGCAGCGCCCCAGAGCAACTGGTCGCCCACGGTAAATGCTGATAAATAGTCATCACCCATACTTAACTTACGCAAACGACCTACTGGTGTATTCAAAGTACCAGTCACAGCGGCTGGCGTAAGCTCCCGCATACTCGCTTCACGCTCATTTGGAATCACTTTTGCCCACTGATTAGCCTCTGCCAACATTTGGTTAATTTCATCTAAAGGTACGTTTTTTGTCAGCTTAATTGTCAATGCTTGGCTGTGACAGCGCATCGCACCGATGCGAACACACAGGCCATCGATAACAATGGGATTAGCTTCTCGCCCAAGAATCTTGTTGGTTTCAACGCCGCCTTTCCACTCCTCTTTGCTTTGACCATTGCCCAGATCTTTATCGATCCAAGGAATCAAGCTACCAGCTAACGGTACACCAAAGTTTGAAGTTGGAAATTTATCGTCACGCAAAGTACCTGCAACAGTGCGGTCAATATCTAAAATTGCCGAAGCTGGATCTGCTAACAATGAACTTGCCGCAAAATGCGCTTCGCCCATTTGTTTGAGCAATTCACGCATGTTTTGTGCACCCGCGCCAGAAGCCGCTTGATAAGTCATTGACGTTGCCCATTGCACTAAATTGGCTTTAAACAAGCCATTCAATGCCATCAACATTAATGAAACGGTACAATTTCCGCCCACCCAGTTTTTGTTGCCTTGTGCATAAGCATCTTGAATTACGTGCATATTGACTGGATCAAGAATAATCACAGCATCTTTTTCCATGCGTAAAGTAGAAGCCGCATCAATCCAATGCCCATTCCAGCCTTCTGCACGGAGTTTAGGGAATATCTCGCTGGTATAATCACCACCTTGGCATGACACAATCGCATCCATTGCTTTTAAGTCAACAATACTCATCGCGTCTTTTAGTGGCGCAGAATCTTTACCTACATTCGGCGCTTTCCCACCGACTTGTGAAGTCGTGAAAAACTGCGGTTCGATTAACGCAAAATCATTTTCTTCCATCATGCGCTGCATGAGGACTGAACCTACCATACCGCGCCAACCAACAAATCCAACTTTAAGCATATCAATAACCTTAATTAGTTTAGTGCCGTCACTTTACAATGCGGCAACAACCGCATCGCCCATGGCATTACAGCCCACCAAGTTACAACCCTCAGTTGCAATATCAGCGGTTCTGTAACCCTGCGCCAAAGCTTTTTTACATGCGTTTTCAATCTTAACTGCGTTAGCTTCATCGTTGAATGTGTAACGCAACATCATGGCCGCTGAAAGTATAGTCGCCAATGGATTCGCAATGTCTTTACCTGCAATATCAGGCGCAGAACCGTGGCTAGGTTCGTACATACCTTTATTGTTCGCATCCAATGAAGCGGATGGCAACATGCCGATTGAACCTGTGAGCATTGAAGCTTCATCAGAAAGAATATCGCCAAAAATATTACCCGTGACCATCACATCAAACTGCTTAGGGGCGCGAATTAACTGCATCGCCGCGTTATCCACATACATATGGCTTAACTCAACTTCAGGGTATTCAGCTGATAGTTCAATCATGACTTGACGCCATAATTCAGTTGTTTCTAGCACGTTGGCTTTATCTACTGAGCAAACCTTTTTGTTACGTTTCATTGCAATATCAAACGCCACACGGCCAATGCGCTTAATTTCAGATTCGTTATAACGCATGGTGTTGATACCTTCGCGTTCGCCATTTTCTAGCGTACTGATACCGCGTGGTTGACCAAAATAAATATCACCAGTCAATTCACGGATAATCATTAAATCCAAACCAGAAACGATTTCAGGTTTTAGTGTAGACGCACCAGCCAACTCAGGATAAAGCAAAGCTGGACGTAGGTTTGCAAACAAATTAAGCTCTTTACGAATGCGCAACAAACCACGCTCTGGGCGTAGATGGCGCTCTAATTTGTCATATTTCCAATCGCCAACAGCACCTAGCAAAACCGCATCAGAGTCTTTAGCCAATTGCAAAGTCGCATCTGGCAGCGGATCACCTGCAGCCTCATAACCAGCGCCGCCAATTGGCGCCTCTGTCATAGTGAGATTCAAATTTAGCGCTTTTAACACTTTAACTGCTTGAGCTACGATTTCCGGACCAATACCATCACCTGGCAATACTGCGATTTTCATGAAATTACTTTCTTAATTTATAACTTAATTTATAGCCTATAGATTTATAACCTACAGTTGAGCAAATATTTAATTAAACAGCCATGGTTGAGCCTGTTCATGCTTTGCTTCAAACGCCTTAATTTTATCCTGATGCTGCATAGTTAAACCAATGTCATCCAAGCCATTCAACAAGCAGTGTTTACGGAATGTATCAACTTCAAACCGGAATACTTCCCCACTAGGAGTGGTGACTGTTTGAGCGCTTAAATCCACATCAAGCTTATAGCCCTCTGTTGCAAACACTTGGTTAAACAAGTTATCTACAATTTCAGCTGACAACACAATAGGCAACATGCCGTTTTTGAAACAATTGTTAAAGAAAATATCCGCATAGCTTGAGGCGATAATCACTTTAAAACCAAAATCTTCCAGCGCCCATGGTGCGTGCTCTCTTGATGAGCCACAGCCAAAATTCTCGCGAGTTAGCAAAACGCTAGCCCCTTGATAACGTGTTTGATTTAGCACAAAATCAGGGTTGATTTTGCGTTTGGAGTTATCCATACCGGGTTCACCGTGGTCTAAATAACGCCATTCATCAAATGCATTGGGTCCAAAACCACTACGCTTAATCGACTTAAGAAATTGCTTAGGGATAATGGCATCGGTATCGACGTTGGCGCGATCTAGCGGCGCCACTAACCCGTTTAATTGAGTAAATGGTTTCATCAGTTATTTGGTGAATTCTTAATTTTTTCGCCGGCCGTTTCCAAGTCTTTACCGAAACCATGCCATGTGTTGCAACCTGTCAATACCAATGCACAAGCAAGTGCCACCAATACAAACAATTTATTCATTTATTACTCCTATTAATTGTTTATGAGAAATCAAACAAACTGCCTAACATCTACAAAATGACCGGCTACCGCTGCGGCAGCAGCCATTTCCGGACTGACTAAATGCGTGCGACCACCCTGACCTTGGCGCCCTTCAAAATTGCGATTCGAAGTCGAAGCACAACGCTCGCCAGCTTCTAATCGGTCAGCGTTCATTGCCAAACACATCGAGCATCCTGGCTCGCGCCACTCAAAACCTGCTGCAATAAAAATCTTGTCCAAGCCTTCTTGTTCCGCTTGGGCTTTTACCAAACCAGAACCTGGCACCACTAGCGCTAACTTAACATTTGGCGCGATGTGTTTACCTTTAGCCACGGCAGCGGCGGCACGCAAATCTTCAATACGCGAGTTAGTACAGGAGCCGATAAATACTTTATCAATATTAATTTCATTGATAGGCGTATTTGGCGTTAAACCCATGTAAGCGTAAGCACGCTCCCAATCGGCACGCTGCACTTCATTTTTGGCTAAATCCAAACTCGGTACACGTCCATCGATACTGACGACCATTTCTGGCGAAGTGCCCCACGTCACTTGTGGCTGAATGTCTTCAGCATTTAAAGCGACAACGGTATCGAACTCAGCACCAGAATCTGTATGCAAAGTTTTCCAATAAGCAACAGCGGCATCCCATTGGTCAGCTTTAGGTGAGAATGGGCGGCCTTTTACATACTCAATGGTTTTTTCATCCACTGCCACCAAGCCAGCGCGAGCACCTGCTTCAATCGCCATATTACACAAGGTCATACGACCTTCCATACTTAAGCCGCGAATCGCAGAACCCGCAAACTCAATCGCATAGCCGTTACCACCCGCAGTA
Organism: Methylotenera versatilis 301; assembly: GCF_000093025.1. Lineage (GTDB taxonomy): Bacteria > Pseudomonadota > Gammaproteobacteria > Burkholderiales > Methylophilaceae > Methylotenera > Methylotenera versatilis. Next base: position 1,300,574 of record NC_014207.1, on the reverse strand, counting down.
CCTGTTTTGCCGATAATGGCCAATGCCACATCTTTGGCTGTTACACCTTTACCTAACTCACCATTCACTAGCACTTGCATGGTTTTAGACTTCTTCTGCACCAAGCATTGCGTTGCCATCACGTGTTCAACTTCTGAAGTGCCTATACCATGCGCCAATGCGCCGAATGCGCCATGTGTGCTGGTATGTGAATCACCGCAAACCACGGTCATACCTGGCAAAGTCGCACCTTGCTCAGGCCCGACCACATGCACGATGCCTTGATTTTTATTCATAAATGGAAAGTAAGCTTTTGCTCCAAACTCACTAATATTACTAGTTAAAGTTTCAATCTGTAAGCGCGCCACAGGATCAGCAATTCCTGCCAAGCCTTTATCCCAGCCATTGGTCGGCGTGTTGTGATCAGCAGTTGCCACAATAGATGAAATACGCCAAGGTTTACGGCCAGCCAAACGCAAGCCTTCAAATGCTTGAGGACTTGTGACTTCATGAACCAAATGGCGGTCAATGTAAATCAGCGCAGTGCCGTTTTCTTCATGCACAACGTGGGAGTCAAACAACTTATCGTATAGCGTTTTTGCCATGTTTTAACCTAAAAACTAATCTCTAAAATTACCAAACTGCAATGGAAAATCCGTCACAGACTTTTTCACGAAGGCAATCGCATCTTGCAGCAAGTCACGCTTTGCACCGTTCACACGCACAGTGTCGCCTTGAATACTCGCCTGAACTTTTAAACCAGAGTCTTTGATTAACTTGCTGATACGTTTTGCTAAATCGCTATCAATACCATCTTTGATTTTAAGTTCTTGCTTGACTTTATTGCCGCCAACTTTTTGGACATCTTTATGCTCAAGGCGTTTCGTAGAATCAGGCTCTTTTTTCTCCATACCGGGCAGCAAAATGTCTTTAATCTGATCTAGCTGAAAGTCATTATCACCAAACAAGGTAATAATACTGTCTTTCTCGTTCAACTCAACCTTGGCTGAAGTGCCTTTAAAATCATAACGATTGGTAATTTGTTTACCCGCAGTATCAATCGCATTTTTCAACGCGACCATATCAACTTCAGATGAAATATCAAAACTTGGCATTTTTTCTCCTCAAACACTTTCAAGCGGAGGTGCTACTAGGCGAGAGCACGAAGACAGTACGATTAGTACGGCGAGTGCGAGCAACAATGTAGCACCAAGCATCAACCTTTACTCAAAGTGACAAACGTAGTCTAGTGTTTCAGTTACCTCAATATCAAAACTTGAATTACCAGGCACAGTAAATTTCTCACCCTCACCGTAAGTTTTCCATGTCTCTTCACCACTTAGACGAACTTTGCATGAACCAGAGTTAATCTCCATTAACTCTGGTGCTGCCGTATTGAATGTAAGTGAACTAGGGAAAATAACGCCAATTGTGCTGCGTGTTCCATTTGGTAGCATTACAGTGTGACTAACGCATTTACCATCAAAGTAAATGTTGGCTTTTTTCTTTACACTTACATTGTCAAATTGTGCCATTTGCTTAACTTCCATTAATAATCAAAATAGCATTATCGCAGAAAAGGCACGGCTAACCAATATGGTGCATAGAGATTAAAGCGTGCATGTAACGATTTGAATAGAATGGAATGGTTCAAGCAAGTGCTTTACGCAGAATTTCAGGGTAAATCTATTAGAAATGCTCCGCCTCAGCAAAAGATTTACCTAACTGATCTTTTGCAGATAATAACGCTGCACCATTAATGGGCCATTTAATATCGATTTCAGGATCATTCCATGCGATACAACGCTCGAATTCAGGGGCGTAGTAATCAGTCGTTTTGTACAGAAATTCTGCAGTTTTAGAAAGCACCACAAAGCCATGAGCGAAACCCTCTGGCACCCATAGCTGTTTTTTATTTTCGGCAGACAAAATCTCACCCACCCACTGACCAAAAGTCGACGAATTCTTACGAATATCCACAGCGACATCAAATACAATACCCTGCACGACTCGCACTAATTTACCCTGTGGTTGCTGAATTTGGTAATGCATGCCGCGCAACACATTTTCTGCAGACTTAGAGTGATTGTCCTGTACGAACTTAACTGGCTTACCTATTGCCGCTTCAAATTTCGCATGATTAAAGCTTTCAAAAAAGAAACCTCTATCATCACCGAAGACATTAGGTTCAATCACCAGTACATCTGCAATTGCTGTTGGCGTGACTATCAAGGCTGCACTCCATCTTTTAACATACGAAGTAGATATTGTCCGTAGCCATTCTTAGCTAGCGGCTGTGCGAGCTTCTCAACTTGTGCTGCGTTAATAAAGCCTTTGCGATAAGCAATTTCTTCTGGGCAAGCGACTTTAAGTCCTTGTCGCTGCTCTATAGTCTGAATAAAGTTACTCGCATCAATCATGCTTTCATGTGTACCCGTATCTAGCCACGCATAGCCACGACCCATAATTTCAACACTTAGCTGATTCCGTTCAAGGTAAATACGATTCAAATCTGTAATCTCTAACTCCCCTCTTGGTGAAGGTTTAAGATCGGCTGCAATATCTGCAACTTGATTGTCGTAGAAATACAAACCCGTTACCGCATAATTGCTTAGCGGTTTTAATGGCTTCTCTTCCAAACTTGTTGCACGTCCATCGCCGTCAAAAGCCACCACACCATAACGCTCAGGATCTTGGACGTGGTAAGCAAACACCGTTGCACCATGTTCACGCGCTGTTGCTTGCTCAAGTTGCATATGCAAGTCATGCCCGTAAAAAATATTATCGCCAAGCACTAAGGCGCTGGGATTATTGCCAACGAAGTCTTTGCCAATAATAAACGCTTGCGCTAAGCCGTCTGGACTTAGTTGTACTGCATATTCTAAATTCAGACCCCAATCGCTGCCATCGCCTAACAACTCCTGAAAACGCGGCGTATCTTGTGGTGTGGATATGATCAAAATATCACGTATGCCCGCCAACATTAAAGTGCTGAGCGGATAATAAATCATCGGTTTATCATGAATCGGCAGCAGTTGTTTTGAAACTACCTTGGTTACAGGGTACAGCCTAGTACCAGAACCTCCTGCGAGGATAATGCCTTTACGTGTTGCCATAATCTACCTCAACTTTTCTTTTATTTTATGCCGACTATTAATGATGTCTATTTATCTAGAATTTCAGCCAACAAACGAGTGACGCCACTTTGCCAACTTGGCAAAACCAAGTCAAAACTATTTTGCAATTTATTTGTATTTAAACGTGAATTTAACGGCCTCTTGGCAGGTGTAGGGAAAGATGACGTTGGCACAGCCTGAATTGCATCAGCCGCAACTTTAATCTCAACACCTGCTTGACGCGCATGCTCAATCACAAAGCTTGCGTATCCATGCCAAGAAGTTTCACCACTTGCTACAAGGTGATATAAACCGCTCACTTCTGGGCTTACTAAAGCTTTGCGAATGCCATGTGCCGTTACATCTGCAAGCAAATCAGCCCCAGTTGGCGCGCCTATTTGATCGTTAATCACTTTTAATGAATCCCGTTCTTGCGCGAGTTTCAACATGGTTTTGGCAAAGTTTCCACCGCGCGCGGCATATACCCAGCTTGTGCGAAAGATTAAATGCTTACAGCCTGATGCAACGATAGCATTTTCGCCTTCCAGCTTGGTGTGACCATAAATGCTCAATGGCGAAACCTCATCCGTTTCTAGCCTAGGCATTTCGCCACTTCCATCGAACACATAATCCGTAGAATAATGAACAAGCCACGCTCCAATTCGCTTGGCTTCATTCGCCAAAACAGCTGGCGCAAGCGCATTAATAGTTCGCGCCAGCTCAGGCTCACTTTCCGCTTTATCCACCGCAGTATGGGCGGCCGCATTCACAATAACATCTGGGGCAATGGTCCGAATAGCTTGAGCAAGCCCATCAAGATTTGTAAAGTCTCCGCAATACGCTAAGCTTTTCGCATCTAAAGCAATCACTTCGCCTAATGGCGCTAGGCTGCGCTGCAACTCCCAACCAACTTGGCCGTTTTTACCGAGCAAGAGAATTTTTATTTGATTCATATTTCACCTAAATGAAGATTATTATTCTAGTTAAATTTTTCAAATAGCAATCAGACAATAACACCAATATAACCCGTCAATTATCCTATATAAACGTCTAATCAACCCATTTACTTAGTCTTATTAATAAAGCATATAGAGATAGCCTCACCTATTTGAGCATTAGGAAAATTGCAAGTATGTGTATAATAAATATGAGTTTTTCCATTTTATTTCACATAAAAATGCTAGGCTTAAACATGATTCTTTAGGGAGTTGTAAAATTAAATTTTCAAGAAAAATATTAATTTCACTGGCTGCTCAAACTCAATGCCTATTGATTAGCGTTCTATTTTTAGAGTCAAGTTATGCCTACCCAGCAAAAAACTTAATTGAAACTGGCAAGAGAGTAGTTATCAATAAAGGATCACTCACAGAAGTGACTAGCCTTCAAGGCAGCACGCAAAGTCCCTATGCAATCACTTCACAAGCGATGACTAACTCGCTAGAAAAAATTGCGGATAATTCGCAAATCACTAAGTCTATATCACCCAGTGCACAAGGTGCTGGCACAAAAACCTATAGAATCAAACCAGCCAGCACACCATCCAAAGCAGACACCCAGAATCAAATAAACAAATTGAATATGAATACAATGAAATGGGAGAGCGAACTTAGGTCTATTGAGCTACCAAAATCAGGCTCGCACAACTCAATGTCAAACTCTAAATTCAGGTAATCTATTTAAGTATTAAAACTCAATAACCGCATCGTTTGAATCACGACAACCTTGTTGAAAACTAGGCGAATTTATTCCTAAACTTTCAATCAAATTCACCATTAGCCTCCCCTCTAAATAATCCATAAAAATAAAATATTAATTAAATTCAAAACGTTAGATAACAAATAAAAATAAATTAACAAACGTTAACCTAATCGGCATATTTTTTGCTTGTGTAGATATATATACTGCCCGCGTCATTCAACGTCAGTCATTATTTACAAGACAGTGAAAGGTCATAAGATGAAATCTATTTTTAATTTTATATTCTCTAAAAATACTAAATCAACTTTTCAAAACTCAAGCTTTCAGAATTCAAGTTTTCACATCGCTGGTCATATCAGCCAGTCAAGCAAAATCAGTCAGAATGAACCGCAATTAAGCATATTCGATAGTGCTCCGATTGACGACGACTACCAAGTAGCAGAAATTAGTTTTGATGAATTTAAAAGCTCTACAGTCAGAGTAGAGCGCAGGAAGTTCCCACGTAAGCCTGGTGAAACTAGAAGCACGTATAGCACAAAGCAATAATCTGCTACATATCAAATATTAGAATAAAAGATTAATTTTAAAAAAGCCACTTGCGAAAGTGGCTTTTTTATTTGTGTCTTTAAGGCTAAAAACACATGTTAATCAAAAACATAGTCATGTATCAACTTAAATTGATATCAACTCTGCATTACCTGATCTTCAAACTTTCTTAAATCTTTAACTTACTTGAAATATTCATGAGGTACATTAGTTATCACACACTATCTCCCATAGTTAAGTGTCTTTAATCCCGAGGCTATATTTCCCCAACTATAGCTTCGGTTTTTTTCCCCATTCACTACGTATAAACCTATCATTATCACTGTAAATAATATCCACAGTAGTGTTCACAAATCGCCAATAACATTAATTTACAATCTCAGTTAATTTAAAAAATCAACTTGTCGCCAATTAAAAATTAACAAGTAAACTCTATATATTCATACACTTAATTAAAACTAAACTCGCCAATAATTAATTGGCATATCTTTTGCTGATAGTTGTTTAAAGCTAAATTAAATTTAAACAAGGACAGCAAAATGAAAGACCTCTTCGATTCATATTTTTATAAAATATCTAACTTACTCGGAAGAAATCAACCAATTCCTGTCGATAAACATGATGTAGAACCAGAAACTGACGAAGATTTGGTTCATATGAGCTACAGCGATTACATAAAATTCATCAATGAGGAAGAAAGAAAGAAAGCCAGTCCACTTCAGCCAGATCTCTACTCAAGTTAAAGACTCAACCTCATTTAGCTTCTGAGCAACTCAGTCATGAACTCCACTACTTTATAGTGCTGTCCTCACTCAATATTATTCAGAAAAATCATCTTTAATCACGGATCAAAAACCGCTCAATTAGTATTACCAACTCATCCACTAAACTCGTGTGATTAAGCAATTCTGGCCTTTGATTTGTCACCTGATGAACGATTGCTTGCATGCTGATGCCAACCATATAAATTGCTAGCTTAGGGTCAGGTACATTTTTCATAAATGGTTGCAATGCACTTAACATGCGCTTAAGTAGCTCGCCTTGTCCATCTTGAATGCAACGTTGTGATAACGGCAACTCTTCCGAGATGGCTTTATGCACTTCAGGGGCACCTCTATGTTCCTTTACAACCATTTCAACAATGACGGTGATAGCAGCTCTTAATGTTGGTTGTTTGCTTACGCTTTGCAAAGCATCCTGCAAGTCTTCGTGGATGGATGTAGCATGCCTACGCTGCAGCTCTGCAATCACAGCTTGCTTGTTAGGAAAAAACTGATAGAGCGAGGCAATATTTACTCCTGCACGTTCCGCAATCGCATTGGTATTCAGTCCGCCCCAGCCATCCTCGTTCAAAATGTAAGTAGCAGCTTGCATTATTGCATCCACAGTAGCGCGTGATCGGTCCTGAACTGGGCTTTTTCTTGGCTTTGCGGTGAGTTTTAGTTTAGCCATAATGTGCTTTTAAAATGTGAGTATTAAAAATTAAAGCAATAGCTTACTATTTTTGCTCATTCAAACACAAGAGACTTAGCTATGACGACGCAAATGACCCAAAATAATTGGGCAACTTTCCAATCCATTAATCGCCATCGCAGAGCGATTAGAAAATTTAATGCCACACCAATCCATGAAGAAGACATTCGTGAGCTACTGGCTGAAGCAATGCTCGCACCTTCCAGCGGAAATTTACAACCGTATCAATTACATTGGATCCGCAATGCCAATCTGAAGGCTGAGATTGCAAAAGCCTGCCATGGTCAGCAAGCCGCATCTACAGCCGCAGAAATCATAGTTATCTCAGCCAGCTCAGCTATAGCCAAACACACTGCGGCAGAACAACTTGCTTATGTCGAAGCATCGACTTCACTTGAGTCAAAATCGAAAGCCTACTACCTTAAGCAAACGGGCATGTTTAGCAAAGTTCTGGGTATAGGTTCTTCTGCATTATGGATGCCGTTTATCTATATTGCATCGCTTATTCGACCAAGCTTATCTTTGCTCCCAATAGGAAGTATTGGGAGCCGGAATTGGGCTGCACGTAATGCAACATTTGCAGCGCAAACCATCATGCTGGCAGCCGCATCAAAAGGAGTAGACTCATGTCCAATGGAGGGCTTTTCTGCACAAGAAGTGGTTAAGCTGTTAAAACTCCCAAGAGGAACAGTTATTCCAATCGTCATCGCACTTGGCTATCGCGCCCCTGATGCTAGAGTTGAAACGCAATGGCGTCGTAAATTATCAGATGCTTTAATCACCCACTAAATTTGCATTAGCCTATCACGACCTAAAACTAATGGCTTTTTATAGAGTAATAGGCGTAAAAAAAGCCTAGAAGGTTGAATTTACTAGGCTTTTGATACCGATTGATGCTTTATGAAACACTAAAATGGGCTGGCGTCAATCCAACAAATCTACGTAACCCATTATATACGCCATTTTAAATATTTAAAAAATAGCGTGTACCCTCAAACGTACCCAATAAAATGAATACAGCGTTTTTACAGAGTCCTATGATTGCATTTTTACCTAGTCGAGAATTTACCTTTTATGAGTCGGTAAATTATTCAAATTTATTTTCTTAATTACCTGTTTCTGAGGTTATTTAGTCTAAGATTTTTGTGGGTATGTATAAAGCCGATTGATTGCCACTAGTTACCATAAACGAAACACTTTGACTTTTATCTTATCTGCCCCATGCCATCAACAACCTGTTTCTGGGGTTATTATCACTGATTCTGAATGAAAATAACTTATTTAAGAATCTCCATTTGAGATAATAACCATTGGATTTAATTTCAATAAGTAGGCATCTTTGGCAACATCTAATCTATCTAATGTCTCAGGTGAATGATTGGACTTGAAAGCAGCATATGCCTCAAGATAATCTTTTTTTAATAAAGCCAACTGCTCTTCAGTAGAAAACAAATGCGAGTCCATAACTTACTCTCTGCTAAATTAAATGTAACAATTTAATGTTTAAGAATAAGTTTGATTAATTACCAATGTGTACTTTTACCAGCACAAATCACCCTTACCAATAGGTTAGATCACTATGCAGGTATTATATTTCACTATTTTATTGATAACATAAACTTAACAATATTTAACATATTTTCAATATTCAATTTGATTTAATAATAAGTTTTATCAACTCCAACCCCGCACCTAATCTTCTCGTTAAAGCTTGTAGTAATCTTATAGTTCCCTACCCTCTAAATTTCTCAATTTTAGAGAATAGCCACTAGCAAAATAAAATGAATAATCAACCCATTTCATCATAGCTAACTAACTGAATTTATTAAACAATCCGATATTAACTCATATGATTGTATTAGCTTGCAAGTCATTGATGTTAATGATTATTTGATAGTTAACCTTTAAGTAAATTCTAAAGGCTTGACACCCTTCTATGGTATGAATATAAACCAAATCAGTCAAATAGTTTCAATAAATATAAATAATCATACATATTTATTAGGGGTATAGTTAAAAGTAGTAACGAAATTATAAATGGAGTAAGTAACATGAATAATTCTACTAACAAACCTCATTTTACTGTTCAACTTGCTGCTCCTGATAAACATTTCAATTGGGTTATTGCTTTAGATGGTGAAGTAATACATCACGTAGAACACTTTATGAATTTTGCTAGAGATGTTTGCTATCCCGAACAACCCCAATATACGCACGAAAATAATATTGGCTATGAGGTGAAATTTAACGAAATCAACGATACATCTTCAGATAAATGTTTGCAGCATAAAATTATTGCTTACCTATATGAAAATGATATAAAGTTCAGAAATGAATATAGTGAACTTTATGTAAAAGCAATTGAAACATGTAAAGTAATTAGCATAATTCAGAGTCAAAAATGTACTAATTGCATCTTATTAAACAAAGCAATTGAATAACTAGTAAATACATCAAGTAACATATATATAACTCATTGTATTTTAATATTAATTATTGCAGTCAAGTCAACACTTAATCCATTGTATTTATTTGTTAATTTATAGCTGACCTATACCGATGTGATCATCAAACAAGCCGCTGTATTTTAAAGTTAATTTTTAATATACTTAACAATGGATTAGATAGCTGGATAAGTATTATATTTCTCTAATTTCTTGATGATCAAACCTTAACAATACTCAACATTTTTCAACATATAGTTTGATTTAATCTCAAATTTTATCAAGTTCAACTCACCATAATCAACCCGTTCAAACTTGGGGTAGGGTATTAATAAATAGCGATTAATCATGTGTTTCTAAATATTTAAAATAGGCATCTTGAGCAGCTATCAGCTTGTTTAAGCTATCCTCATCATCTATATCCTCAAAAATCTTTGATGCTTCAATTAAGGCATTTTTAAGATATTCCAATTCAATCATACTCACTTTTTCGGTCATTTTCATGCCCTTTCAAATAGCTTGAAAAAAGCTTTAAAACAATCACTTGCGTTTTACCGTCATACTGAGTTCAGGTTCGTATTATTTATTACACTATTATATTGCTCTTAATTTAGAAAAAAATACGCTATTTACCCCATTCACTAAGCCGTGACACCCTTGTCAAATATAGCTTTAGCCGTTCACTTTGATCATTAAAAACTTGCACCGTATTGAACTGTATTTAACGGTAGAGAAAAAGAAACGCTATACACAGGATAGCGTTTGTTAATTTAAGCATCTAAATGCTATATAGCGTTTTATCTTTAAAATCTTTATGTGGGTTTAAAGATAACGCAAAAATGTGTCGTAAATGGTTTTCATACGAGTGGGCTTCAAAATGATTTCTGCAACATTTAAGGACTTTAATTCAGTTAATTTTTCTAAAGTAATCTCTTTTAACATCACAATAATAGGCACATCTTTTTGCGGTAATAAATGGTTATCTCTAATCAATTTTATTAATGATATTTCCTCATTACCCTCATCTATACCCAGTAATATCAAATCAAATGAAACGCCCTCACACTTAATTTTTGCAGTTTTTATGTCTGAAGCTTCTACAACCTCACAGCTTCCTATCTCTTTAGCCAACAGTGCAAAACTACTTCTAGTCATATAGTGACTGTCACAAATAAGTACTGAAGGCACCAAACCAAAGTTTTTATTATTTTCTATCGACATTATTTATAAATCTTATAAATGCTTGTAAGTTTTGTCTGAATTATCAACCAACTCAGAAGCAACCATATTCCGAAGTGTTGAGAAAATTAACAAATCGGTTTTATCAAAAACTCTTGGCTTACTATCAATTAAGCATAACGTACCAATAGTTTGACCCGTTGGTAGTATTAATTGCGCCCCAGCATAAAAACGAATATGCGGATCACCTATGACTAATGGGTTATCAAAAAAACGCTCATCTTTAGTTGCATCTTCTACAATCAAAATCTCTTCTTGTAAAATAGCATGTCCACAAAAAGAGATGTCTCGTGAAGTACTGCATACATCAAGCCCAAACGCTGACTTAAACCACTGTCTTTCCTCATCCACAAGTGTAATAAGCACGATAGGCACATCAAACTCAAAACTAGCAAATTGGGTTATGCGATCAAAGCGCTCCTCAGGAGGAGTATCAAGAATAAGCAAGTTTCTAAGAGCGTCTAATCGCTCATTTTCATTTCTTGGTTTGGGAGGTGAGATCATAGTGAATGATTTTTCAGAAATAATTAATATCAATTTTTTAATTTTAGCGTATCAATTTATTAACGGTTAATATTCAATATAATTTAATTCAAGCTACTAGTTAATTAAGCTTAAAGTTATATGATCCACCACTATAACCATTTTATCTAGACTAAAACTCTCAGCAGAATATCCATCGCATAGACTATGGTTTACTTATTTAAATTGTGAAATAAGCCTTCATTAGCAATAAAAATTTAAGCAATATTAAGTCATCGTTTTATATAGTGCATAAATTAATAATGTAAGTTGCCCCAAATTAATCCCCACACTTAACCCATGGTAAATACCAAATTTCTTGCGTTGATTTTTGTCTTTAGCTGAATTAACTTGAGGTGTTAATACAAATAAAGAAAGTGCAAATAATGCCGCACAAGTGAAGGCCGTATGTTTAATAGCTGGCAGATCACCAAGTAATGCAGCTACCAAACATGTAATGCCCAAAACTGCATAGTATTTAGGAAAAAAAGAACGCACATAAACGCTTGCCCACTCTTGTGGTAATAATTTGAAAATACTTGGTGCTACAGCAATACTAAAGAAAATCATCACACCAATTACACCTGCAATCAGAAAACTAGATAACATATAAAACTTTCAATATAGGTTCAAATATCACATTCTTTATGTCATATGAATGATTATTTAGTTCATCAACATTGCAGGGAGTTTTGGTTTTTAAATGCTTAGAAGTAACCGCCTTGCATCGCGCAACATTAGATTAATTATTTTTATTTGCAACCGCTCCCCACCTTTGTAAGCATTGCGCGACACCTTTGCCTTACCTTCTGCCGTTCGTGCCCCTGTGCTATGTTTCCACGGTTGCCATTGCCTGATTAGTTGTGCTTGGCGTTGTCGTCTTTCCGTTGTCCAGCCATTCATTTGCTTGTGCCTCCAATAGTTTGTTTGGTTGATTTTGATTTTCTTTCACGTGCGCGTGTGCGCGCGTATTGGTATCTAAACTGCCGTTGTTCACTTGTTGATGTCCATTAGCGATATTGGCTTGCTTTACAAAGGTTGCTTGCTTGGGATATTTAAGCTCAACCAAAGCTTGTATGGTCGCTCTGCTTTGGCTTTGTGCTTTCAATGCCATATTCATAAACGCGGTGTATTGTGGCAAACTTGTTTTACTCGCTGCCATGCGCCCTAGTGTTACAAACATAGTTTGCAGGGCTTGAGCTTGGCTAATGAGCATGGCTTCAATCGGTTTCATATCACCGTCTTGAATAGTGGTTATTTTGTCACTTAACGCACCCACAACCTCTGCCATTTCAGCTTTGGGTAATATGGTGCTAGTAAAGCTATCTGCTAATATTGCCCCCATATAAGAAGCTGATAAACTTATTTTTGCGTAACTTTCGCTTTCAGATATTTTGTCATTCTTTGTTAGTGGTGTTTTCTTTTTAGTCGTCATTATTTACCTCCTTAAGATAATGGTTGTTTTCTAATGCCGCTTTTAGCTTTCACTCCAACAATACGCTTAACAGAATTAACAGTATGTAATGGTATAAATACATTGTTCTCGGTAGTCGTACCAGTGAAGTGGTCTAAAAGTGCTGTTTTCGGTACGGTAGTCGTACCAGTGGATTGCTTGGCTAGTACGGTGGTCGGCACTGGACTGGTACGGTCATCGGTAAGCGCATTTTGTTTTATAACGGGTGGTTTACGTCTTGGCGTTGGTGTGAGGTTACAAAGTAGATAAGCACCACGTGAATAGCCTTTAGCGGTAATGTCTAAGCCTACAAAGTTGGTAATGTCATACCAAGTCAGTGCAAATAGATCTGCACCCATATTTAAGCCACCCCATTTAGTTTGCACAATTAAGCCGCGCTCGATTAGCTCATTACGGGCTTTGCTGTTATTTTCGTGGCAAGTCCAGCCTTGGTTATACAGCCACTTTTTAGCAAGGTGCAAACGCCCATTGTTATTGCCAGTATGTTGGCGCATCAGTGCAAACAATAAAGCTTTAGCCTTATCACTTGCACCCTTAAAGCTAACGCTATCCAATACAGTCCAGGGGATTGCGCCATAACCACCTGATATGCTTTCTAGCCTTGCTTGTTTGTTTTTACGCGCCATTGTTTAACTACCTTGCCACTGGCTGAAAAACATAATCACGCCTGCCAGTTCGCTTTCTGTCATATAAGCTAGATCATGAGCAATTGCATGGCTGTTAAACTTCACACAAAGCCCGTAAGCTCTATCAAACAACATGGCATAGGTCATGATTGCACCATGCTTTCGTTATTAGGTTCTATAGGCTCTTTTTGCGTTAGTACATAACGCGCCACCCCCTTGTGATTAATGCCGTGGTCGCTTGTCCAAGTGTCGTTAATCCTGACTATTTGATACCCATCTTTTTTAAGTTGCAATATCCTAGCAGCGGGTGACATCACATCTAAATGTTGACGGGCTTGCGTGGTGGTAATGTTGCCTTTTTCAAAGAGCCAATCTAATATTTTTAAACATTGATTAGTCGCGCTATTGTCTTTAAAATTGCGTTTAGTTGTTTTGGTTTTTGGGGTGGTCGCTGGCGTGGCTGCCCCTTTGTTTTTGGTGTTCTCATTGTTGTCCATGATTAAACACCTGCCTTTGCTGCGAGTGCAGCGCGAACTTGTCCAACATTCCACGCGGTTGTGCGTTCAGTTAGCTTGCTTGGTTTAGGTATGGTTAAGTTTTTAACACCTCGCCATATTGACGCGCTCGATACACCGTATAAACCTTTCATTACGGGTAAACGTATATATGCGCTATCGGGGAGTTGGTCGAAGTTTGCGAGGGCTTCGGGGATTGATTGAATAAGCTCTGATTTTAATTTCATTTTGTATCACTCCTAAATAAAGTGATACATATATTAAACATGGATAAATCAATCCATGGGATAGTAAATAGATTCATGACGTATTTTCCTGTTGTTGTAAGTAACAGGTCACATCTTAATAATTCAGATTTTCTATAACGCCCGTGGGCAAGGTCAAATAGCCCGTGGGCGAATGGTTTGTTATTTGGTGCGGTTTTCTAGGGCTTGTGGAATTTGTTTTAAATGCCGTTCAATCGTTGTCGCACTCACAGTAGAACCTAATTGTTGTGTCAAGCTTTCAATTACAACACCAGCTTTTGAAATTTTATTTATATCTATACCTGCTTCTTTAGCTAATGCTGAAATGATAATTAATAACGTTTCTCTCTCCCTGATAGCAATAAGTGGTTTAGATGACTCAACAGATTTTTCCTCACCCAAATATTTTTGGGAATTAAAATATAAATTCTCCTGAATAAGTTTAGTTATCGTATCAGGCTCATCAATAACTTTTTGTCTAAGCTTTTCTATTTCAGCTTGGTCGATCACTGTATCAATGTATCTTTTTTTTAATCTTATTAACTCTACAGCTTCATAAGCAATATCGGTTTCTCTCTCAAACCGCGCACCTAATTGACTCTCATCTTCATGCCAAATAATGTACTGATCTAGCCCATATATTTCCAAAAACTTATCAAATTCATCAAATTTAATTAAAGTATTTGTAGTGTCAATTTGTTCTGTATGAAAGTTACGTGAAATAAAAAGCGCCTTAATCTCACCCTTCTCTATTGAGTTCGTTATCTTAATTTCTATATCTTTAATTTTCGTTTGTAATGCATCAATCAAGGGCTTGTAATGGTCTTTTTCTTCATACTCTAACTCTAGTAATTTTTCTGCATTAGGAATTTCGATAACTCTTTGTGATAGCAGGTCTATAGCTAAGAGCATTGAAAACTCATTTATTGGTAATGATAAAAGTCCGTAATTTTCAATTACCTCTAACGAGTCATAATATTTTTTTCCCATAACGCCCCTTTACGCCCCTAAATTAAGAAGCCACACCATTCGCTTAGGGTTGCGAGGTTCGCCCCGTCGGGCTAGGTGTGGCTAAACTGTTACGCCTGTTTTAACGGTATTACCTTTGCACCTGCTTTGAGTTCATCTAAATAATCTGCCCATGCTTGCATCATCGCCGTTCGTTGCTCAATAAACTTAGTGCGGTTATAGGCTGCCCCTAGTGCATCGGGTACTTTGTGCGCTAACTGGTGTTCAATGATGTAAGGGTCAATGTTTAATCTTTCATGCAATATAGTACGCGCCATCGCTCTAAAACCGTGGGCGGTAATGTCTTTTTGAGTATCATAACCCATGCGTTTTAATGCTGCATTTATGGCAGCTGGACTCATTGGCTTTTTAGGGTCATGCCCATTCTGAAAAACATATTCGCCATGCCCTGATACTGCTTTTAAATCAGTAAACAATTTAGCGGCTTGTTTTGATAATGGTACTAAGTGCATGGTTTTTGTTTTAGTTACTAGATAACGCCACTCGTTAGCCTCTAAGTCTATATCTGCCCATTTAGCCATGCGTAACTCGCTAGGGCGTGTAAACACTAAAGGGGATAACCTAAGCGCGCATTGCACTGTGAAACTGCCTGTAAAGCCATCTATTGCACGTAATAGTTCGGCAATCTCTTTAGGTTCGGTAAACGCTGCCATATGTTTAACTACTGGGGCAGGTAACGCACCTCTTAAATCTATCGTAGGGTCACGCAATGCCCTGCCCGTTTGAACTGCATGGCGAAATATTTGGCTAGCGGCTTGCATTGTTCGATGGGCGGTTTCAAGTTTATTCAGGTTCTCGATACGCTTAATCACTTCTAAAATCTGTGGTGCGGTAATTTCAGATATTGGCTTATTACCTAGCCACGGGAATATATAGCTTTCTAAACGTCTAACAGTACGCTCTTTGTGTGAAGCTGATTTATTGGTGAAATAACTAATCGCCCATTCACGCGCTAGCACTTCAAAACTATTAGCAAGCGCACCCGTTTTAGAAGCCTTAGCAGCCTTTTTGTTTTCACTAGGGTTAATGCCTTCGGCTAATAACTCTAGCGAGCTAGTGGCTTTCTTTTCTGCATTGGCTAGTGAAACTTCAGGATAACGTCCGATTGCTAGCGTGTTTTCTTTACCGTCAAACCTAAATCTAAACTGCCAGTGTTTTGAGCCATCAGTTTTAACGAGTAAATGTAAGCCGCGCCCAGCCGCTAATTTATAGGGCTTTTCTTTTGGCTTTGCAGTTTTAACTTTTATATCAGTTAAGCGTACGGCTAGCTTCGGCATGGCAGCAACCTTTAATCAGTTTTGAGGGTACGTTTTTATAAAAACATCACGTACCCGCAAACTGTACCCTCAAAAATTTGATATGTAAAGATACGCTATGCACTGGCAATAGGCGTAAAAAAAGCCTAGAAGGTTGAATTTACTAGGCTTTTGATACCGATTGATGCTTTATGAAACACTAAAATGGTGGAGCTGGCGGGAATCGAACCCGCGTCCGCAAATCCTCCACAGACAGTTCTACATACTTAGCCTTGTTGTTTAATTTAACGTGCAACACACCAACAGACAAGCAGTTTGCACGCGAGTTACCTTAAGGTTAATGCGGTGCTAAGTAACCCAACACAACACGTATCCCGTGTATATGACACTACGTATGGGTTACCCCAATCCAACCCACGGGAGAGCTGGTGTAGCGTCCAACAGAACTAAGCTGCTAGAGAGTAAGTTTCGTCGTTTGCGACTATACTTGTTTCAGCTGTATTTACGAGGTAATCTGAGCCTCGGTATGCCCTGCACTGCTTTGTAACCCACGTCGAAACCTGGTCAGCCCCAAATCAGTCTTACTATGACTAACAAAACCTAATGTAAGTTCTACTTGATTAAGTTTCGCTACAGAACGAATTATACGCGCTTATGTTGCATTACGCACATTGGGTTTTAGAATCTAACTTATATAATATGGGTTACAGAAAGTTTTTAAGTAAGCGTTAGTTCGTATAAAAGGAATCTTGCATGACCGATGTTGTTGATAATGACGAGCAAATTAAATATAAGGCGCTATTGGAGTCAACCAAAGCTATTCCGTGGAAACTGGATTGGGCAACCAAGCAATTTACTTATATAGGGCCGCAGATTGAAGAGCTGTTGGGTTGGACACAATCAAGCTGGTTGCATGCTGGTGATTGGATAGACCGAATACATGCTGAAGATCGAGAGAAAACTGCGAACTTCTGCATTTCACAATCTGAGGAAGGCGCTGACCATGAAGCTGATTATCGTGCGCTAAAAGCTGATGGAGGTTACGTGTGGGTAAGAGATGTCGTGCACGTCGTCAGAAAGAATGGCGTTACTACAGAGCTTGTAGGCTTTATATTTGACATTTCAGAACGAAAAATAATGGAGGATAAGCTGATTATCCTCAATAAAAAACTGGAGCAACTCTCATTTCAAGATGGCTTAACCAGCATTGCAAATCGTCGATCATTTGATCAAACGCTTACTACAGAATGGCAACATGCCCGTCGTAACCAACAGCCTATCTCATTAATCATTGCAGATATTGATTGCTTTAAACCATATAACGATTATTACGGACATTTACAGGGTGATGACTGCTTAGTCAAAGTGGCGCATGCGCTTTCTCAGGCACCCATGCGGGTTACGGATCTTGTTGCCCGTTATGGCGGTGAGGAGTTTGTGATTCTACTACCCAATACAACTGCCACAGCGGCGCTAGAAATAGCTGAGAGATGCCGTAACATAGTAATTGCGCAGCAAATTGAGCATGCTATGTCTAGCGTTAGCGATGTGGTTACAGTGAGTGTTGGAGTAAGTACAATAACCCCTACGACAGATACTGAGCAATCATTGCTTTTTGCAACTGCAGATAAAATGCTGTATCAAGCAAAGAAAAATGGCCGTAATTGTATTGAGTATTGTTAAAGCTAAAGTATCGCGAGCGAGTTAGTAAATTCGTTTACGCTCAATATGTTATCTATCTTCCAGCACTTCTAAAAACGCATCGCCATATCGCTCAAGCTTGGCTTGTCCCACACCTGTGATTTGGCTCATTTCAGTAAGGCTGCCCGGTTTTTGATTGAGTATTTCTAGCAACGTGCTGTCGTGGAAGATCACATAAGGCGGCACGCCTTGTTCTTTGGCGAGTTCCATACGCTTGGCTTTGAGTGCGTGCCATAGCGGGTCATCAGCCACTTCTTCGTAGCCTTCTTTGGCACGGCTACCACGTTCTGCCTTGCTGACTTTACGAATGGCAACTACCTCTACATCTTGCCGCAACCACACCTCTGCCTCACCTTTTAGTACAGGCTTTGCAGATTCTGCTAACTTCAAGCCGCCATAAGCTTCAATATCACTTTCTAAATAACCGCCTGCGACTAACTGACGGTAAACACTGCTCCATTGTGACTGCGTTAAGCCTTTACCTATGCCGAATGTGCTTAAACTGTGGTGATTGAATTGCTGAATCTTTGGCGTATTTTTGCCCAATAAAACATCGATTAAATGCACGACACCAAAGCGCTGCCCTGTGCGATATACGCATGAAAGCGCCATCCGCGAGGCTTGTGTGGCATCCCAAGTATCGACCGGACTTAAGCAATTATCGCATTGCTCGCAATTGCCTGGGTGGGTTTCGCCAAAATAACGCAACAAGGTTTGATGGCGGCAGCTGGTGGACTCACAGAAACCTAGCAAAGCATCTAACTTTTGTCGCTCGACTGCTTTGCGTTCTTCTGGCGCATCGCCTGAATCTAACATCTTGCGCATGCTGACCACATCGCCCAGACCATAAGTCATCCAAGCGTTAGCAGGCAAGTCATCACGCCCCGCCCGGCCAGTTTCTTGGTAGTAGCCTTCCATACTTTTGGGTAAATCTAAATGTGCCACAAAGCGTACATTGGGCTTGTCTATACCCATGCCGAACGCCACAGTAGCGACCATTATCACGCCCTCTTCACGTAGAAATCGACGCTGATTTTGGTTACGTACACTAGCATCCAAACCCGCATGGTAAGGCAATGCATCCCAACCGCGTGATTTTAGCCATTCGGCGGTTTCTTCTACTTTTTTACGACTTAAGCAATAGATAATGCCCGCATCATTCGCATGTTCGCTATCTAAAAAAGCCTCTAATTGCTGACGCGCATTGGCTTTCTGTGTGACGCGGTATTTAATGTTTGGACGATCGAAACTAGAAACAAACTGGCGCGCCTCTTCAAGTTTTAGCCGTTCAACGATTTCAGCGCGTGTCGGCGCGTCAGCCGTGGCGGTGAGTGCTATACGCGGCACATGCGGAAAGCGCTCATGTAACACAGTAAGCTTGCGATATTCAGGACGGAAATCGTGCCCCCATTGCGAAACGCAGTGCGCCTCGTCAATGGCAAAAAGCGCAATGCCAGCGCCCTCTTCTATTTCGTCAAGTAATGATAAAAAACTGCTCATCAGTAAACGTTCGGGCGCCACATACACAATCTGTAAATGCCCACGCATCAACTGTGCGGTGATTTCACGTGCCTCATCGGCATCTTGGCTAGAGTTCAAAAACGCCGCTCGCACACCCAGTTGCTTAAGCGCATCCACTTGGTCTTGCATCAGTGCAATAAGGGGCGAGACCACAATACCAACACCCTCGCGCAACAAAGCTGGCAACTGATAACACAAAGACTTGCCACCGCCAGTTGGCATCAATACTAACGCATCGCCACCAGCGGTAACATGTTCAACAATAGCCTGCTGCTCACCGCGAAAAGTGGAATAGCCGAAAACGTCGTGTAGGGTTTGTAATGGGGGGATATTTGACATGGGCGGTATTGTACACCGCGCAGGATTCACATTTGCGGTCTATTATGTCTATCTTACATCCAAAGAAACAGGTGGGTAACAAGTTACCCACCTTAATAATTTACAACTAATTCTGCAGAACTTACACTGTGTAACAACAAATAGTCGTTAGGCTTTCATATTCCACACATGGGAGTTTGTATGCCATTGTCCGTCTGAGCTCTGCTCCAGCACGCTCATCGTAATTCCACCAAAAGAGGATGATTCTGCGCCATTGGCGTGCCATTTAGAGACTTGGTAGATAACTTTGTCTGATCCGCCACATTCGACGATTTCTAAAGTGTGATTATGAACACCATTTGCTACAAAACCATTAAACAGCGCTTCTATTTCTTTGCGACCTGCGAGCGTTGCTCCATTGCCTGGGGATAGCGTTGCATTTTCAGTATAAAGAACAGCTAACGCCTTTATGTTTCCACTATTTAACGCCTTATTCCATGCCAAGTTAGCTAATTCAATGATTGATTTAATATCCATTTATTCTTTTCCGATTTATTAATAAACCACAATAGCAATGATGGTGTGACTCTATTGAGTCACACCATCTAAATTACAACACCGACATGATCACTTTTAAGTTAGCAATACTAACTGTTCGCAAAATTTAATTACAAGCTGTCTGACCTTCAACTTTATGCTGCTCTTCATCTAAAATCACAACACGACGGTTAGGTGCTAAACATGAAATCAACTTTTTACCTTTAATACCTTTACAGTCAACTACTGCCTCTGACTCACCTTTACCAACCGCTTGTAGGCGGCCCGCGTCAATGCCCTGTGAAACGATATAATCTTTCACTTCATTAGCGCGGTGTTCTGAAAGTTTTTGATTGTAAGCTTCTGAACCAATACGGTCTGTGTAGCCAGTTACCATCACCAATTTGAACTCTGAATGCTCTTTAAGTTTAGCTACAACGCCATCAAGAATTGGCTTAGCGCCATCCTGCAATTTAGATTTATCGAAACCAAATAGCTTTTCAGCTGAAATTGTAACAGTTTCAAATTTTGGCTTACATGGCTCTACAGCGGCTACAGGAGCTGGTGCTGGCGCCGCTTCAGCCACTGGTTCAGGTGCTGGAGTTGGCGCGGCTACTGGCTCAGCCTCTGCAACTACTGGCATTGGCGTGGGTGCGCCAAAGCGGAAAATGCCGCCCAAGCTTAACAAGGTATTGCTGATTGTTTCACTATGGCTAACATTCGTTCCATCTAAATTACTATCTAATCCGCCTTTAGCACGACTCCATTGCTGACGTAAGTCAGCTTGCAAACCAAAAGTGTCACTGACTAAATATTGTGCACCCAAGCCCACATTTGCCATCCAACCTGTTTTAGTGTTGCTCAAGTCATTGTTGGGTGCTGGAATAGAATACCCAAGTTTGTTACGTGCAACGCCAGCACCGACTAAGACAAATGGACGAAATTTATCACGACTCAACATGTATAGAGCATCTAAACCTAATGTAGTTTGTTTGTATCGACCACTCGCGCCTGGAATGCCGTTTTCATTTGAGGTGTTATAGCCCAAACCGCCTTGAATATCCCAACTAGGACTAACTTCTTTACCAAACTTGATAAATGCACCGCCGCCATTACCAGCATTTAAATCATTGTCGGTGTCCATATAGCTAATGCCTGGTAAAGCATACCAAGCGCCGCGATACATATCCTCTGCTGAAGCTGAAAGTGCAGTTAACCCTAATGTTGCTACGACTGCGATTTGAATAAGACTATTGTTCATATTAGTTTGCCTTTATTTTAGAAATTTTAATAATGTTTGCGTTTAACTCTGCATGAGTTGTTGAGTGCATATTACGTCTGTTAGCTAAAACACTCTGTACGGCAGGCAACATAGAGATCGCTATTCTTAAATTACTTTTAGCATGTGTCATGAAAATACTACAAAGAAAAAAGCCTAGTCATTTCTAACTAGGCTTTATATTGACTACAAAACTCTTAATCTTATTGAAAGCTAGCTCACTGAAGATTTGTTTGCTGAATACCTGCTAGCAACCATTTGGCATTTTCATCATGTAGGTGTTTTTGTATGTGCCAGACTTCGTCTATGTTTTCCGGCGTACCGTTATTCTCGCTGAGCTGGCCAGTAAAGCGCACGCTGGCAACTGAAAATACTGCGTCATCATTGACTTCAAGTAGCTCAGCTTGAATGGCAATGACTTCAGTTTTTTGTACTGCATTACCCCGCTCTTGCATTTGCATAGTAATCTCAGCAAACACTTCTGGCGTGGTGTATTCGCGAATATCGTTGCTATCTTTGTTGTCATTTGCTGCTTGCAGACGAATAAATGATGCTTTTGCACTGCGAATAAAACTATCAACAGGAAAATTCGGTGGAATATTGCTATTAATAGAATTAGCGGCATTTGCACCAAAGCCTGACGCACCGCTGCGAGCCTGTGACTGAGAATCTTGTGCATTATAAGCAGACTCTCCAGCATATTGCATCACAGTTGAAGGGTTAAAGTTATTTGCTGGTTGAGGTTTTTTGAATTTTGAAATCAAAAACATCACAACCCCTGCAGCAAGCAATGCCATTAAAATCGTGCTAAAACCACCGCCCATGCTCCCCATTCCACCCGAAAACATCGACATTAATCCAGCGCCTATGGCCAAGCCAGCTAATGGGCCCATCCACTTATTGCCTGCTGGTTTATTTGCTGGCGCAGCTTGCGCGTCTTGCGTATTTTGCGCTTTACGCGGCTGTTGGCTTTGCATAGAGCGCTGTTTACCAAAACTACTTCCACCACCAAAACGCTTAGCCTCTGCTACCGTTGCCAGTAGGCTCGTGGCCATCAGTGCAATCATTAAGAACGTTAAAAACTTTTTCATGGTTACCTTAATTCAATTATAAAAATAAATGTGCATGGACTTAAATCCAGTACTTTTATCATGGGGGTTAATGTAGTGCTATCAAGTGCTTAATATCAGCTATTTAGAATGCTGATTGCCGCGCGGGTAACTTAGCAATATTAAAGGCTTAAGTTACTTATTATGTGCTCGCATAATTCTGCCTTTTTCACGTTCCCAGTCACGCTCTTTTTCAGTATCACGTTTATCGTGTTGTTTTTTACCTTTTGCTAGACCAATCTGTACTTTCACGCGACCTTTTGAAAAATGCATATCAAGCGGCACTATGGTGTAACCCGCACGCTCTACCTTAGCGATTAACTTCAATATCTCTTCACTATGCAGCAACAACTTACGTGTTCTAATCGCATCTGGACGAATGTGTGTAGACGCCGCACCTAGCGGAGTGACATGGCAGCCGATGATGTAAATCTCGCCACGTTGAATAATCACGTAGGCTTCTTTAATATTCACGCGGTTTTCGCGAATAGCTTTAACTTCCCAGCCCTCTAAAACAACGCCCGCCTCGTACTTATCTTCAATAAAGTAGTCAAAAAAAGCTTTTTTATTTTGTGCAATGCTCATAAAGCTGAATATTTCTTGTTGAATGACTTAAAATAGCATTTTACTCTACTTCTGCACTAGTTAGCTTTCAACACCAGTGTAAGATTTACAGTCTAGTCTTACTAGTATGGGTTTAAAGTGCAGATTTAAATTATCATCAAAGGAAACCATGGCGCAAGTTCAAAAATCAGTACTTATCAACCATTCCGCAAGCCGCATGTATGCGCTGGTGGATGACGTGACCAAGTACCCTGCGTTTTTGCCATGGTGCGGCGGTGTCGATTTAATTAAGCAAGATGAGTCGTCCACTATTGCCACTTTGCACATTGCGTATCATGGCATACACCAAAAATTCACCACGGAAAACCATAAAACCTACCCAAGCGCGATGGATATTAAACTTAAAGACGGCCCATTCAAGCAGCTTGAGGGCGTGTGGCGCTTTATAGAATTAAGTGAAGATGCTTGCAAAATAGAGTTCATGCTCAGCTATGAATTTGCCAATAGCTTTTTAGAAAAAATCATCGCGCCAGTGTTTAGTCATATTGCCAATACCTTTGTCGATAGCTTTGTAGCACGTGCAGATGTCGTCTATAAAACTAAATGACATAAGAATCAATTAATTAGAATCAACGTATTAGAAATAATGGGAAATTGAAATGACCGACAGTGAAATGATTGTAGAAGTCGCTTACGCGTTGCCTAAAGAACAATTAATCATACCAATTAAGGTAACTGAAGGCATTACTGTCGAACAAGCCATTAAATCATCGGGCATGATGGCAAAGTATCCAGAGATTGATTTAGCAGTGAATAAAGTCGGCATTTTTGGCAAACTGACCAAATTAGATGCTCAATTGCGTCATCTAGATCGAGTGGAGATTTATCGTTCACTGATTGCCGACCCTAAAGAAGTGCGCAAACAACGTGTTGCCGACGGGAAAGTGATGAAAAAAGGCGGTGGAGACGCAACGCCAGAGGCTTAACCGCTAGTTTGATTTTATCGACATAAAACTTTTAACTTAGTAAAGTGAAGCTTATAAACTTAAACCTCAAAACTCTAGTCACAATATTTTTCCACATCCCTTTGCGCATCAGCTTTGCCTTGAGCAATATCAGCGTCACCTAAATACTGCTTTTTACCATTTTCATCAGTTTTTGCTATTCTGCCGCCATTAGCATATGTTGCTAAATTTTGTTTTGCACCAGTACAATTCGCTTGTTTAATTTCTAATTCGGCTTTCTTTTGTTCATCGGCCTGCTTTTGTTTTTCAGCATCTTGTGCGCGTTTTTGTGCTGCCTCTTCTTTGCTTAGCGGCGCTTTTTCGTCTTTAGCTTTAGCGTTTGCAGCTTTTCCATCAGCTTTAGTTTTATCTGTAATCTCTTTATCGTTTTGCGCTTTGTCTTTTGCTGAGGTTGCTGCTTTATCCCGATTAATTGCGGCAGTCATATCCCCCTCAACAGGTGCTAAAGGTGCCAACCCTGTAGGTTTAGCAATTTTTTTACCATATAAAGGCTCTTGTTTTACGTTAGAAGGTGGTGGCACATCACTGTAACGAACCACACCATCCTTATCTTTCCATTTGTAGATTTCGGCCGAAGCTAAGGTCGGTAATAAAACAACACATAATAATAAAATACGTAATCTCATAGCTTATCCTTCTGGGTAACTTCATAGCAATTTAGTTAACATACTATTCATTTAAAATAATAGTATTGCCAGTTATTCGTTCAAGCAAGCTTTAATTATAGTTAAATTAATAAAAGTGATTTATACGATAGCTTTTGAAGATTTGTTGAGCGCCTTTATAAGTCCAACATTTCAATGTTCAATGTTCAATGTTCAATGTTCAATGTTCAATGTTCACAGCATCCTAATTAAACTCAATTAAGCGACATAAGATATTTTAATCGTACTTAACATCAAGCTTCATATGGTGAACGTAAGCATCGCCCCTAAATGACCCCTCAACGTATTCAATAAGTTTGTTTTCACCTGAATATATACGTCGCTTTTGAAGTAAGCATGGTGCACTTTCTTCGAAACCAAACGTTTTAGTCTCAATTGCTGAACTTAGCATGGCTTCAATCGACTGCTCTGCCCAGCTTAGCTTGATTTCACAAACATCTTGTAGAAAAGCATAAATAGACCCTTTAGCATCCCAATCTTTTAATTTTGGTGCTACGGCTAAATCATACCAAGCCACTTCTCGGGTTATAGGCACTTCATCTGCTAGCCTCACTTGCACTAAGCGTAAGAATGATGCGTTAGAAGGTCGCTGAAAAATTGAGGCGATTGTTCTATCCGAAATAACTTCATGGCTTTCAAGTCGACTTGAAGGCATTTTGCCCATCTCTAGCATTTCTTCAGTGAAGCCCTTTAAGCGCCCCAATGGTGTTTTTGCTATAGCTGGCTTATTAACGGAGGTTCCACCTCGACCATTGGCACTTAACAAGCCCACTTGCCTAAGTTCGTCATAGCAACGTTTAATGGTGGTACGGCTTAAATTGAGCGCATCAGCCAAATCTCTCTCGGAGGGCAAACCAAGTCCATGAGCGATTTCTCCAGTGTCTATCAAGTGTGCGATATGACGAATCAGCTGCTTGTAATAAGGTTCAGATGTTTTATCATCAACAGCTAACCTGTCAATAATTTCTCGTGCAGTTAATTTTGGGCGCCTGTCTTTCATAGCTATCATCATTTTGTAAAATATTTCAAAATTGATGATACAAGCATTAACTACTGATGAGTGTGCAGCTAACAGTATTTAACAATTTAAGAATTTTTGTAGCTAACACTCGCGCCATTGGCCTTAAATCTGTATAATTTCGTTTTGGGTACAAGGATTTTCGCATGCGTTTACTGCAACAAGCTCTTACGTTTGATGACGTTTTATTAGTGCCAGCTTACTCTAATGTGCTGCCACGCGAGGTTTCACTCGCCACTCAACTCACTCGTAACATTCAATTGAACATCCCTCTTTTATCAGCGGCCATGGACACTGTGACCGAAGCGCCACTTGCTATTGCATTAGCTCAAGAAGGCGGTTTGGGTTTTATTCATAAAAACATGACAGCTATGAAACAAGCCGCACACGTTGCCCGTGTTAAGCGTTTCGAATCTGGTGTAGTGAATGATCCGATTACGATTCAAAGCCACATGACAGTGCGTGATGTGCTTGAATTAAACCACATGCATAAAATTTCAGGTATTCCAGTCGTGGATAACGGCAAAATCGTTGGCATAGTGACCAATCGCGATTTACGCTTTGAAACTAATCTTGATCAGCCAATTAAAAACATCATGACACCAAGAAGTAAATTGGTGACCGTGCGTGAAGGCGCGCCTAAAGATGAAGTGATTCGCTTATTGCATCAACATCGCTTAGAGCGTGTTTTAGTGATTGATGCTGAAGATACGCTTAAAGGGCTGATTACTGTTAAAGATATACAAAAATCAACTGACCACCCTCTCGCATGCAAAGATGCTCAAGGTAGATTGCGCGTTGGTGCGGCTGTTGGTGTGGGCGAAGGTACTGAAGAACGTGTTGCAGCCTTATCTGAAGCAGGTGTTGACGTGATTGTAGTGGATACCGCTCACGGACACTCACAAGGCGTACTAGACCGTGTGACATGGGTTAAAAAACACTTTCCTCATATTGAAGTGATTGGCGGCAATATTGCTACAGCAAGCGCTGCATTAGCATTAGTTGATGCAGGCGCTGATGGCGTTAAAGTAGGTATCGGCCCAGGTTCAATCTGTACCACACGTATCGTTGCTGGCGTAGGTGTTCCACAAATCAGCGCTATCGCCAACGTAGCTAAGGCGCTTGAAAAATCAGGCGTGCCATTTATTGCAGATGGAGGCATTCGTTTCTCAGGCGATATCTCAAAAGCACTTGCAGCTGGTGCATACAGTGTCATGCTAGGTGGCATGTTCGCAGGTACGGAAGAAGCGCCAGGCGAAATCGAATTATTCCAAGGTCGTTCTTATAAATCATACCGTGGCATGGGTTCTATCGGCGCGATGCAAAAAGGTTCTAGCGACCGTTACTTCCAAGATACCAACAGCGGTGCTGATAAATTAGTACCAGAAGGCATTGAAGGTCGCGTACCTTACAAAGGTAGCTCACTTGCGGTGATCCATCAGCTAATGGGCGGTTTACGTGCCTCTATGGGCTATGTCGGTTGCGCAACGATTGATGAAATGCGCAATAAAGCTGAGTTTGTACAAATCACTTCTGCTGGTATGCGTGAATCTCACGTACATGATGTGCAGATTACCAAAGAAGCACCTAACTACCGCGTTGACTAAACAACCTTGCATGAAATACGAGTGGTTTTTTAACCACTCGTATTTTTTTAACCTTCTCGATTAAACACACGCTATGCACTCAAAAATCCTTATCCTAGATTTCGGCTCTCAAGTCACTCAACTTATCGCACGTCGTGTGCGTGAAGCACATGTGTATTGCGAAATTCACTCATGCGAAGTGTCAGACGAGTTTGTGCGCAACTTTGGCGCCGATGGCATTATCCTTTCAGGTAGCCATGCCAGTGCTTATGAGGAAGAGTCCGATAGCGCCCCGCAAGCTGTATTCGAGCTTGGCGTGCCTGTTTTAGGGATTTGTTACGGCATGCAAACCATGGCGCAGCAACTTGGCGGCAAAGTAGAAGCTGGTCATAAACGTGAGTTTGGTTATGCGCAAGTACGCGCTCGTGGTCACTCTGCCCTATTCCGCGACATTCAAGATAGTACAAACGCAGAAGGTCATGGCTTCATAGATGTGTGGATGAGCCACGGCGATAAAGTGACTGAAATACCTGCTGGCTTTAAAGTGATTGCTAGCAACGATACTACGCCCATTGCAGCAATGGCTGACGAGATGCGTAAATTCTACGCAGTACAATTTCACCCAGAAGTGACCCATACCAAGCAAGGTCAAGCTATACTTAACCGCTTTGTGTTAGATATTTGTGGCGCTAAACCTGACTGGATTATGGGCGATTACATTGCTGAAGCTGTCGCTAAAATAAAAGCACAAGTCGGTGATGAAGAAGTGATTCTAGGCTTATCTGGTGGCGTGGATTCTAGCGTTGCAGCTGCTCTAATTCACCGTGCAATTGGCAACCAGCTTACTTGCGTATTTGTTGACCACGGCCTACTTCGCTTGAATGAAGGTGATTTGGTGATGGAGATGTTCGCAGGTCGCTTACACGTGAACGTGATTCGCGTAGACGCAACAGATCAATTCATGGGACATTTAGCTGGTGTGAGTGACCCAGAAGCTAAACGTAAAATTATTGGCCGTGAATTTGTAGAAGTATTTAAAAACGAGGCTGCTAAGCTCAAAGCAGGCACTGGCGGACATAAAGGTGCTACCTTCTTAGCACAAGGTACGATTTACCCAGATGTGATTGAATCTGGCGGCGCAAAATCTAAAAAAGCCGTCACGATTAAAAGTCATCACAACGTAGGTGGCTTACCTGAACAATTAGGTTTAAAACTACTTGAGCCACTACGTGACTTATTTAAAGATGAAGTCCGTGAACTTGGCGTGGCACTTGGTTTGCCAGCTGATATGGTGTATCGCCATCCGTTCCCAGGGCCAGGTTTAGGTGTACGTATTTTAGGTGAAATTAAAAAAGACTTTGCTGATTTACTCCGCCGTGCTGATGCGATTTTTATAGAAGAGCTACGCAATACCAAAGACGAGGCCACAGGCAAAACTTGGTATGAACTGACTAGTCAGGCTTTTACTGTGTTCTTACCAGTAAAGTCTGTAGGTGTAATGGGTGATGGCCGTACTTATGATTACGTTGTGGCCTTGCGCGCTGTTGTGACTAGCGACTTTATGACTGCACACTGGGCGGAGTTGCCCTACTCACTTTTAGGCCGCGTTTCAAACCGTATCATCAATGAAGTACGTGGTATCAACCGCGTGGTGTATGACGTTTCTGGCAAACCACCAGCGACGATCGAATGGGAATAATGTGAGTCGCGGCTTTGTCAAAGAAGATGATGTAGAAAGAGCTGGCACCGACTTACCTGAACGTCGGGTGAGTGAGTTCCCAAACTACGTCACACCATTTGGCTTAGCACAGTTGCAAACTCAAGCCACGGCTTTAGAACAGCAGCAACAAGCGCTGTTACCAAGTAAAGACGACCCTGCCACACAACAAACCTTGGCGCCTTTAAGACGAGATTTGCGTTACTTAGAAACACGCTTGGAAAATGTAA
The DNA here is from genome assembly GCF_000093025.1 of Methylotenera versatilis 301. Classification (GTDB taxonomy): domain Bacteria; phylum Pseudomonadota; class Gammaproteobacteria; order Burkholderiales; family Methylophilaceae; genus Methylotenera; species Methylotenera versatilis. The sequence goes on along the minus strand of NC_014207.1, from coordinate 1,271,142 downwards.
TTTTAATTGACCCAACTACGCAACCTAAAGATACGGTTTTATTTGGTGCTACGGTCAATGTTGAAGATGAAGAAGGTAATCCCCATCAATTCACTATAGTAGGTGAAGATGAAGCAGACATCGCATTAAATAAGGTCAGCTGGGTTTCGCCGATTGCAAAGGCATTAATCGGGCACAAAGTTGGTGAAACTGTGAGTTGGCAACGCCCTGCTGGCAATTTAAATCTAGAGATTTTGGCCATTAATTACTAAATCTCTCTAAAGAAAGAATATTAAATGAACGTGAATACCGCGATTGAAACACGTCGCTCAGTCAAGAGTTTTGACCCGCACCACAAAATGACGCAAGCTGAAATTGATCAGTTAATGTCTTTAGCCATGCTATCGCCTACAGCATTTAATATTCAAAATTGGCGCTTTGTATTGGTCACAGATGCTGTACTGCGTCATCAGATACGTTCAGTGAGCTGGAATCAAGCGCAAGTGGAAGAAGCTTCTTTGCTGATTGTGCTTACCGCAGATTTAAAAGCTTGGGAAAAGCAACCTGAGCGTTACTGGAAAAACGCGCCTAAAGCCGCTTCTGATATTCTAGTACCTATGATTGGTCATTATTACGCAAATAACGAGCAACTTCAGCGTGATGAAGGCATGCGCTCTTGCGGCATGGCTGCGATGACGATAATGTTAGCGGCAAAAGAAATGGGGTATGACACCTGCCCTATGGATGGTTTTGACTTTGATGCTGTTGGCAAATTACTTAACTTACCTGCCGACCACACCCCAGCAATGTTTGTGGTTGTTGGTAAAGCGTTAAAAGAAGCGCAGCCACGCAGTGGCCAACTAGCCATGAATGAAGTCGTGATAAGCAATACATTTTAGTTTAGAAAAATTAGTTTTAGAAAACTACACTTTTAAGAAATACACTTAAGGATTTAACCGTGTTAATTAGCAACAATATCACCGTGCAATTTGGCGCAAAGCCGCTCTTTGAAAACGTTTCCGTTAAATTTGGCGACAACAACCGCTATGGCTTAATTGGTGCTAATGGTTGCGGAAAATCAACCTACATGAAAGTGCTAGCTGGCGTTTTAACACCTAGCGCTGGCAATATTTCAATTGATAGCCATGAGCGCATGGCGTTTTTGAAACAAGACCAATTTGCTTACGAAGATCAACGTGTGCTCGATGTCGTGATGATGGGCCATGAGCAAATGTGGAATGCCAATGTAGAGAAAAATGCCATCTATGCAAATCTAGAAGCGACTGAAGAAGATTACATGCGTGCGGCTGAGTTAGAAGGCGTATTTGCTGAATATGACGGCTACACGGCAGAAGCACGTGCTGGTGAATTGTTAATGGGTGTAGGTATACCTATTGAACAACATAATGGCTTAATGAGCTCAGTTGCGCCAGGTTGGAAGTTACGTGTATTGCTTGTACAAGCACTATTCTCTAATCCAGATATATTGCTACTGGATGAGCCAACCAACAACTTAGATATTAATACGATTCGCTGGTTAGAAGATGTATTGAATAATCGTGATTGCACCATGGTCATTATTTCGCATGATCGTCACTTTTTAAACCAAGTATGTACACATACTTGCGACATGGATTACGGCAAAATTTCAATGTATCCAGGTAATTATGATGATTACATGGAAGCCAGTACAGCTGCCCGTGCGCAAGCTACTAAAGATAATGACAAAGCCAAGCAAATGGTGGCTGATTTACAAGACTTTGTGCGCCGCTTCTCTGCCAATGCTTCTAAAGCCAAGCAAGCGACCAGCCGCGCCAAGAAAATCGATAAAATTAAAATTGAAGAGTTTAAGCCGTCAAGCCGTCAATATCCGTTTATTCGCTTTGAATACGATGAACGCGAAAAACTTTATCGCAATGCAGTTGAGTTGAAAAAACTCAGCCACGGCTTTGATAAGCCACTCTTTAACGATGTAGATATGATGTTTGAAGCGGGCGAAAAAGTTGCCATTATTGGCGAAAATGGTATTGGTAAAACAACCTTCTTGCGTTGCCTAGCAGGTGATTTACAGCCTAAACATGGTGAAGTGAAATGGGCCGAGAAAGCGAATATCGGCTACTTTGCACAAGATCACGAATACGAATTCGAAGATGGCGAAGACTTATTTGAGTGGATGACTAAATTCAGACAAACTGGCGACGACGACCAAGTGGTTCGCAGTATGTTAGGTCGCTTACTGTTTGGTGGTGATGACACTAAAAAATCTGTCAAAGTATTATCTGGCGGTGAAAAAGGGCGTATGCTTTACGGAAAAATGATGCTGGCTAGAACCAACGTCATGCTGATGGATGAGCCGACAAACCACATGGACATGGAGTCAATCGAAGCGCTCAACACGGCTTTGGATAAATACAAAGGCACTCTATTCTTTGTCAGCCATGACCGCGAATTTGTAAGCTCAATCGCTACGCGCATCATTGAAATTAAAGCAGATGGTATTGTAGACTTCACTGGTAATTACGAAGATTACTTAGCGAGCCAAGGCGTAGAATAAAATGCCTAAAAGCCTGATCACAACGCTCTGGGTAATCTGGCTCGTTGTGATTTGGTTTTTATCTTTTGTTGCCCATGCTATCGCATTTAAGGACGGTGGCATTGAGTGGCTAGCTATATTACTAGGGATTTTCTGGCTAATATACTTGGCTGGTTTATGGCTTGAGCAATCGCGTATTACTGATACCGCTTGGGCCATGCTGCTTGGTTATGCGATTGGCTGTATACGCTTGTTAGATATGATTCCAAACCAACAGGAATACGTGCACTGGCTGCGACTCATTCCTAAAAATATTGTTGGGGTAGTAGCGCTAGCTTTCATTCTAATATTTGTTGGCGTTTTACCCTTAATCGCCAAAAACATCATTGAATCACACAAAGCTAATAATCGCGTGCTGGGTCGTGATACTTAAGCAAAAATCGATTAATTTATTACGTATTATATTCACTCAGCAAATAGCCTTATTAATATTAAGGCCATTTGACCTGCATCAATGTAAGTAAAACCCTTAAGGCGCATATTAACAACAAGAAGCTAATCAATATAGCTTTGTTAATTTCAGCCGAAAGGGTATTCATCATGCAATTGCTTATCAATCTTTTTTCTACCGATTATGGTCTACAAAGCCTTGCTGTTATTGTCTTCATTTTAGGAATGTGCGTTTGGTTTGCCTTGTATTTCAAACGTCATATTGATGAAGATACAAAAAAAGCTGCTGAGAAATAGCGCTAAATTAAAATATTAATCCATGAAGCCATGAAAGATGACTTCAAGTTGTTTGCTTTTGCTTAGCATCAAATCAAATCTTTCTGCCCTTCCTCCCCTGCAAAAAATAGCCCACTTTAAACTAACAGCCACACATTATGACGGCTGTTTATGCCTGTCAGCTTATAGTCAATTGTCATTAATGTTTGATGAAACAAGCCATTACACTTCATTATCAACAAATATAAAAAATATTTCACTAGTCAAATCACAGTTTAAATTCAATTCACAACATACTGATTTAATGAATTAATTTAATATTTATTGAAAATATATTAAATTTATGTGAAAAAACATTTTGCAACATGTTCGATAATGTGCGATTATGTTTACAAATAAAACAAAGCGCACATTTATCATTACGTGTTTAATAACAAAATATTTATAAAATCGTATTGATTAATCACATTAAAGGCTTAAGGAGTAAATAATGAAAGATCACTTAGCAGAACGTAGATTAGAAATGATTACAGCTGTATTGCATGCACGTGGCGAATGTCGCACGAGGCAACTTGCAGAGCAATTTAATCTATCTGAAATGACGTTACGTCGTGATTTCCATACTTTGGAAAAACGCGGTTTATTAAGACGCGTGCATGGCGGTGCAGTTTTACTCAATAGTGATGTTAATTACTCCCAACGTCTGGAGTATGAGCAAATTCAGAAACAGGCAATCGGCAGAATGGCGACTACTTTACTTAAAAGCGGCCAAACAATCTACATTGATGCGGGTACAACAACGCTAGAAATGGCACGCGCAATCAGACAAGGTTTGCCAAATGTCACACATCTACAAATTGTGACGCACGGCCTGACCATTGCCTCCGAGTTAGCTGGGCAAACACCCTATAACGTGCAATTGATTGGTGGTGATGTTTATCAAAATGCCCTGAGTACGGTTGGGCCAGTCGCATTGGCACAAATCAACAACCTACATATCGACACGTTCTTTATGGGGTCTGTTGCAGTCAATCAGGCGCAAGGCTGGGGTAATTCAAACCATGTAGAAGCCGTGGTTAAGCGTGCCGTTATTGAACATAGTAAGCAAGTATGCGCATTGGTAGATAGTTCTAAATGGGCACAGGAATCTTATGAACCGATCGTCAACTTAGGTGCAGTTTCAAAATGGATTGTGAACCATGGTTTAAATCAAGAGGCGATTGAAGCAGCAAAAACAGCAAAAATTACCATGATGTTTGCAAGTGGCACTTAAGCATTATTCACTATAAAAGTAGCGCAAATAACTTTTTCGCTAATGCAATAAACTAGGAGAGACCGTGATGATACAGTTGGGTATTCAAAGCATTCAGTTACGTGGGCAGGCAAGCAACAAATCAGAGGCAATTAAATTAGTTGCCAGCTTATTAGTTGCCAATGGCAATATGCAAGCCGCCTATTCTGACAGCATGTTGCAACGCGAAAAGATAGCAAATACTTATCTGGGCAATGGCATTGCAATTCCACATGGTCTACCAAAAGATAGAGAGTTAATTTTACAAACAGGTATTGCCGTTGCGCAGTTTCCTGAAGGCGTAGAGTGGAATAGCGGAGAAATCGTCTACTTAGTGGTGGGTATTGCAGCACGGTCAGATGAACATATTGAGCTATTGGCAAACTTAACCGATGTTTTGGATGATGCAGCAACCATTCAGCGTCTGGCAAAAACCACTAATGCGATGGACATCATTGATTGTCTTACTAAATCACGCGATAGCAATACGCAAGCAAACGAATCTAATGCAAACAACAACGTACATGTTGATGATTTTGAAAAATCTATTGATGTGGAATTAAATAGTGATGGCGGCCTGCACGCCCGCCCTGCTACGGCATTTGTAGAAATTGCTAAGCAATTTCAATCAGAAGTGCGTGTGCGTCATGGCAGCAAAATTGCGAATGGTAAAAGCTTAGTTTCTCTACTTAAGTTAGGTGCTAATAAGCGCGTGACTATTCGTATTATGGTGAGTGGTCACGATGAAGATTCTGCACTAAAGGCCTTAGCCGATGCCGTGAGATTAGGTTTAGAGGATGAGGCTGAATCTGGGCATGCCTTACCAGTCGCCTCTTCACAAGTAATGTTGAATTTTTCAACCCCGCCAGTCGCAGGTATCGCAGGTTCAATTGGTATTGCAATTGGACCAATTCGTCATTTTCGTCATGAGAAAATTGTGGTGGCAGTGACTGCACAATCTCCAGATGTAGAAGAAACTCGCTTAAATCACGCCATCGCATCTGCAAAAATACAATTACAAAATCTGCATGATGAAGTCAAAGAGCGCAGTGGTGCTGCACATGCAGCTATTTTTCTAGCACACATAGAATTTCTATCAGACCCCGATTTATTAGAAGCCGCAGTTTGTAATATTAAGCTTGGGCATAGCGCAGGCTGGGCCTGGCGCGATAGCTACAGCAAACGCGCAGCTGAAGTCGGCAGTTTAGAGGACGCTTTATTGAAAGAGCGCGCCAATGATATTTTAGATATTGGCCGCAGAGTATTACGCCTACTGGCAGATGCTTTAGAAGAAGAACCAACGGCCATGACCGAGCCAGCAATATTAGTCGCAGAAGATTTATCTCCTTCTGATACCGCGAAACTGGATCCAAAAATGGTACTTGGCATTTGCACAGCTGCTGGTGGGCCAACTTCACACACAGCAATCATTGCACGTTCACTTGATATTCCAGCGATTGTTGGTGCAGGTCCTGCTGTGCTTAATTATCAAGATGGTGTCATGGGTATTTTAGATGGTCATACCGGTAATTTATATTTAAACCCAAGTGAAGGTGACCTTGTGATTGCGCGCAACGCACAGCAAGATCAGCAAGATCAGCGCATGGCTGAAAATCTTGCTTGTTATGAGCCAGCCATGACGACTGATGGTCACCGTGTGGAAGTGGTCGCCAATATTGGCGCTGCAGCCGAAGCAGAACAAGCCGTTAATGCTGGATCAGAGGGTGTTGGCTTGTTGCGTACTGAGTTTCTATTTTTACAGCGCTCAGAGCCGCCAAGTGAAGAAGAACAGTACAAATCCTATTGCGAGATGACTAAAGCATTAAATGGCCTGCCGCTTATTATAAGAACGCTTGATATCGGTGGCGACAAAGAAGTGCCTTATTTGTCCCTTCCTAGTGAGGAAAATCCATTTTTAGGTGTGCGTGGCATTCGCTTATGTTTAGCCAGACCAGATTTATTTAAGCCGCAACTGCGTGCTATTTATCGTGCTGGCATGACAGGCCCTGTCAAAATTATGTTTCCTATGATTGCCACTGTTGAAGAGCTGCTCGCGGCCAAAGCCATCGCAGAAGAAATACGTAAAGAGATGAATGCCAACCCAATTGAAATCGGCATCATGATAGAAGTGCCATCCGCAGTGCTGATGGCACCTGAGCTAGCGCGTCATGCCGATTTTTTCTCAGTGGGTACGAATGACCTGACGCAATATGTATTAGCGATGGATAGGCTGCATCCTAGCTTATCTCGCCAAGCAGATGCATTACATCCAGCGGTGCTACGTATGATAGATCTCACAGTAAAAGCCGCCAAATCTGCAGGCATTTGGGTAGGCGTTTGCGGTGGAATTGCAGGTGACCCAAAAGGCGCAGCCATTTTAACTGGGCTTGGCGTGACTGAACTTAGCATGAGCATTCCTAGCGTGGCAGCAGTTAAAGCCAAAGTAAGAAAGATGTCATACACCGAGAGTGTTGCTTTAGCCAAACGAGCACTGGCTTGTTCTACAGCGGCAGAAGTTCGCGCACTTTAATCAGTTTGCACTAAAGATTACTTACAGAATACATGGAGACCGAAATGGTGCAATTAAGCAATATCGCAACAATTACTTTGAACCCTGCGATTGATAAAAGTGTAGCAATTCCAAACTTTACCGCAGGAGAAGTGAATCGTGTGAATTGGGAGCAATCTGACCCAGGTGGGAAAGGCGTGAATGTCGCCTCTTTTTTAGCGGATTTAGGTTTTAACACGTCTGTGACAGGCTTTCTTGGAATGGAAAACACCTCAATTTTTGAGAAACTTTTTCATCAAAAAAATATGGCTGATAGCTTTGTGCGTATTCCTGGCAAAACTAGGGTCAACGTTAAGATTATCGATGAACTGCAAAAAACCATCACCGATATTAACTACCCAGGACCAGCGCCTACTGAGCTAGATCTCACTGACTTAAAAAAGAAAATTCACAATCTAGTCTTTGATCATGATTGGTTTGTGTTGTCAGGCAGCCTTCCAAATGGCGTTCCTACAGAGTTTTACAGCGCAGTGCTGAAATACTTAAAAGCTGCCGGCAAGTACGTTGTGCTTGATACCAGTGGTGATGCTCTGCGTGATGCGCTTGGTGAAGCTCCATATGCCATCAAGCCAAATATTGCTGAGCTTGAAGAGCTACTTGGCAGAAGTTTAACTAGCGAACAAGAAGTTGTAGAAGCTGCAAGAAGTTTAGTGAGTCAAGGTATTGAGTATGTAATTGTTTCAATGGGTAAGCAAGGTGCCCTGTTTGTGAGTGGCACAGAGTCTGTAATAGCGGTGCCGCCACCAATTGCCGTAAAAAGTACGGTTGGTGCGGGTGATGCAATGGTTGCTGGATTTATAGCGGCCAAAATAAAGGGATTTTCATTAGAAGATTGTGCCAGATTATCTACAGCAACCGCGATGGGCGCTTTAACCCAGCTCGGTCCTAAACTGGCAGAAACTCAAGTGCTCGAATCCTATATGCAACAAATCAGTGTGCGGAAAATAGTCGGTTAGAACTATCCCGCTTTTAATGTTCAATGGAGAAGCAAAATGGCTAATATTATCGCGGTAACAGCATGCCCCACAGGCATTGCGCATACCTACATGGCAGCAGAAGCATTAAAGAAAACCGCAATTGCAATGGGACACAGCATAAGAGTTGAGACGCGCGGCGCAACTGGCGGTCAAAACACCTTAAGTGACGAGGAGATTCGGACTGCACAGGTCGTGATTATTGCGTCGGATGTTCATCTTGAAATGAGCCGATTCGCGGGTAAAGCAATATATGCAATCAGCACGAGTGATGCGATTAGAGATACCGAACAAGTGTTAGAGGCTGCGCTTGAGTTAATTAAAACTCAAGCGGTGCAAACAGCCATAGAAGAACCGGCAGTTGAAGTTGCAAATAACTCAGCAGCCCGTAAAAAAATTGTAGCCATTACTGCCTGCCCCACTGGTATAGCGCACACATTTATGGCTGCAGAAGCTTTGAAGAAATGGGCAAAGGCGAATAACTGCGATATTCGCGTTGAAACACAAGGCTCTGTTGGCGCTAAAAATCAATTAACGGATGAAGAGATTGCCGAAGCGGATGTCGTAGTAATTGGTGCAGACACACATGTTGATACTGCTCGTTTTGCAGGAAAATCACTCTATAAAACTTCAGTTGGTCGCGCATTAAAAGAAACCGATAAAGTCATGCAGGAAGCTTTTTCTGCGCCTAAACAAACTGCTCAAACAGTAGCAACACCTGCTAAAAGCACACAAAAAGCCAGTGGTGTTTACAAGCACTTATTGACAGGTGTTTCTTATATGTTGCCTTTGGTTGTGGCTGGCGGCTTGATTATTGCGCTCTCATTTGTTTTTGGTATCGAAGCGTTTAAAGAAAAAGGCACTTTAGCCGCAGCATTGATGAGTATTGGCGGCGGCGCAGCATTCGCGTTGATGATTCCAGTGCTTGCAGGTTTCATTGCTTACTCCATTGCAGATCGTCCAGGCTTAGCACCAGGTTTGATTGGCGGCATGTTGGCCAGTCAGCTTCAAGCAGGCTTTTTAGGTGGAATTCTAGCTGGCTTTTTTGCAGGTTATGTAGCGCTTTGGATGCGCGACAACATCAAACTGCCAGTACATTTTGAAGGGCTAAAACCTGTATTGATTATCCCGTTGTTATCGACGCTACTGGTCGGTTTGTTCATGATTTATGTAGTGGGCGAGCCAGCAAAGGCGATTATGGATGGCCTTACCAGCTTTTTGAAAAATATTGGTTCAGCTAACGCAGTATTACTCGGCCTTTTATTAGGCGGCATGATGGCAATCGACATGGGTGGCCCAGTCAATAAAGCGGCGTACACTTTTGGTGTTGGTCTGCTTGCAAGCAACACTTTCTTGCCGATGGCTGCGGTAATGGCAGCTGGCATGGTACCTCCGCTGGCACTTGGTTTGGCGACTTTTGTCGCTAAAAATCGCTTTACACCAGATGAACAGATTGCTGGAAAAGCGTCCGCTGTATTAGGTCTGTCGTTCATTACTGAAGGCGCAATTCCATTTGCTGCAAACGACCCGTTACGCGTCATTCCATCATGCGTGGCTGGGGCGGCTTTAACTGGCGCAATGTCCATGTATTTTGGCTGTGAACTACACGCACCCCACGGCGGGATTTTTGTTCTCGCCATTCCTAACGCAGTCAGCCCACTGTTAGCGTATATCGCTGCCATCGTCTCGGGCACATTGCTGACGACTCTATTACTCGTTCTATTTAAGAAGCCTATTCCACAAGTTGCCGTAGCTTAAAACTTGCATGAAAAACACTTCAATGTTTAAAACTAAATAAACAGGAATTAACATCATGATTAAATATTTTTTCAGCTGCATAGCAGCTGTAGGGCTAGTGTTTGCCTCAAATAATGCATCAGCACTGGATTTTTCACCTTACATTCGCGCTGAAAGTGGCGTCAATACTGAAGGTAGCTCTGCCGCATGTTTTAAATTGGCAGGCGCAGCAGCTAAGTACAGAATGGGTAACGAGTGTGAGGTTTATGCGGAACTAATGATGGGTCAAGAGTTGAATAAGTTCTCAAATGACTCTGCCCTAAATGCCCATGTCATGCTAAGTGCATATATGCCGCTAACGAGTAAAAAAATGCTGGATGACACTAATACTGACTTTCGCTTTGCACAGTTTTATATGAGTTGGGACAAAGCACCAGCATTAAATGGGGGTAATCTTTGGGCAGGTCGTCGCTACTATAAGCGTGAAGACGTGCATATCAACGACTTCTTTTACTGGAACCCTCAAGGCCTTGGTGCTGGCATTGAAGATGTGAGTATTGGCAAGCTTAAGCTAAGCTACGCCTTGTTTAGAGATGATAATAAAGACCAAAAATATTTAACGACTAGACACGATATTCAGCTTCGTGGACTTGATGTTAATCCAGATGGTCAATTGGAGTTTGGTCTTAGCATTATTCCAAAAAGCAGCCACACAACTACAGGCGATGACGGTTGGGCAGTCACAGTTCAGCATAGACAAATTAATATCATGGGTGATGGCAATAACAAGCTAGCCGTGCAATATGGCGTTGGTCCAGGCGTCGGTTTAGGCGGCACAGGCTCTATCGATAATGGCTCTGATGTAAAACGTTTTCGTATTGTTGATGGTTTGTATGCACAAATCACACCAAAACTTGGCGGTTTGTTGACAGCGGTTTACCAAAAAGACACCTCAAATGCTGGCGACCAAACTTGGACATCGATGGGTGGGCGCGTAAGTTATGGCGTGACCGAGCATTTTAAAATGCAAGCTGAGCTAGGTCAGGACTGGGTAACGCCGTCAGGTGGAGATACTCGCAGATTAACCAAACTCACTATTGCGCCATCTTGGGCAATTGCAAGTAACTTCTGGTCGCGTCCCGAGCTACGTTTCTTCTGTACCTATGCACAATGGAACGATGCTGCAAGTACTGCTGCAATTGGGTCTGGTGATTATGCAGTTGCCTCGTTGGCACCAACCAGTGCATTCGGGGGCTCCAATCACGGTGCTACGATAGGCTTGCAGTTCGAGGGTTGGTGGTAGCGTGCAACTAGTGATAATAAGACTTAATTTAAAAGGCTATCAACATGGAAAAACAAACACTTTCACAATTTTTACTAGACGAGCAGCGGCTGCGCGGTATTCATGATGACGAATTTGTACTGTTATTGAATGACATTGCAACTGCTTGTAAATCAATATCCAGAGCCGTCTGCAAAGGCGCTTTAAACGGTGTGATGGGCAGCCTTGAATGTGAAAACATTCAAGGTGAAACGCAAAAGCAGCTTGATGTGATTACTAATGATATTTTTATTGAAGTGAATCAAGTGGCTGGATATTACGCCGGAATGGCTTCAGAAGAGATGGATGCGCCTTATGAAATTCCAGTCAATCTGCGTAAAAGTGGCAAATACCTGCTGTTATTTGACCCACTCGATGGCTCTTCTAACGTGAATGTGAATATATCTGTAGGGACAATTTTTTCTATCTTACGTTGTCCAGAGGGCGTAGAGAATCCTAAAGTGAAAGACTATCTTCAATCGGGCATCACGCAGGTGTGCTCAGGATATGCGCTTTATGGATCATCAACGATGCTGGTGATTACTGCGGGCTTTGGCGTGAATGGCTTTACGCTAGATAACGATGTAGGTGAGTTTTATCTGACCCACCTCAATATGCGCGTTCCAGAAGATACGCATGAATTTGCAATCAACATGTCTAATCAGAAATCATGGGAAGCGCCGGTTAAAAACTATATTGAAGATTGCTTGAAAGGCACAGATGGCCCACGAGGCAAGCAATTCAATATGCGTTGGGTTGCTTCTATGGTGGCAGAGGTGCATCGCATTTTGATACGCGGCGGTATTTTTATGTATCCAGTAGATAGCAAGCTAAAAGACAAAGGCGGGAAATTACGCTTAATGTATGAAGCGAACCCAATGAGCTTTATTATTGAACAAGCTGGCGGGCTATCTTCCAGCGGGCGTCAGAGAATTGTGAATATTAAACCTAGCGGGCTTCACCAGAGAGTTCCCGTCATTATGGGTTCAAAAAATGAAGTGGAAATGATGTGTAGTTACTATTGATAATAATCAGCTAGCATGGCTTAAAACCAGCCTTCAAATTTTGACTTATAGCGGCATATATGACACTATCTATGCATAAATTTTTAGTAAAAATTTTACTAAATCGTAATATTCCAACGATAGAATATTATCGTACTTAATTCAACTACCTACTTCTAGCTTGATGATAATTGCTTAATCGTTCGAAGTTGATTTAAATAAATCATGTGAAAATTTCAGAATGGATTTGTCATAATCAAGCTAAGTTTCCTTACAATAGCGTATATCAGTCAGACGTACTCTAAGACTTTAATTTTGGTCGCCGCAAAATGCCCAAAAACGTAATTAGCAAGCAAGTCCCAATGTTAGAACATTTCAATACCATTATTATCGGCTCTGGTCCTAGCGGCTTATCTGCGGCCGTGCGTGCTACTGAGCAGAAACTATCCTACTTACTGCTAGAAGCCGAACAAGAACCAGCCAGTACCATCCGCAGTTATCTTCGTGGCAAACTCGTCATGTCTGAGCCGCGCGCCCTGCCTATTCGCAGCCCTTTACCGTTCACCGCTTCTTTGCGCGAAACTGTGCTGGATACTTGGGAAAAGACGATTATTGATTACAACTTGAATATTCGTTACGGTAGCAAAGTGACAGGCATACACCGCCGTGAAAAATGGTTGGAATTAGAACTCGCTGATGGTAGCCAAGTCACCGCAGATCATATGGTTTTGGCGATTGGTGTTCAAGGCAATTTACGTCAGTTACAAATTCCAGGTGGCGATGTACCGCAAGTGCAATATCAATTAGATGACCCGCAAGCATACCAAGATGAAACCATTGTGGTCATTGGTGGTGGTGATAGTGGCGTGGAAAATGCGCTAGCGCTGACTGGGCGCAACCAGATCATTATTCTCAATCGTGCAGACGACTTTAGTAATTGTAAGGAAAGCAACCTCAGTCAACTGACAGAAGCGCGAAAAAGAGGCGCTTTAGATTGGTTATTGGAAACCAGACCGCAAGCGATTGAAGTCAATACCAAAGGTGAATTTCCTATTACTGTGGTTGCCAATACGCCAAATGGCATTGAGCGCATTCCATGCCACCGCGTGATTGCACGGCTTGGCGCCCTGCCCTCACGACCGCTGCTTGAAGGCTTTGGCGTAGGTTTTCCGACGGACGACCTTGCTGCATTGCCTTTATTATCATCGCATTATGAATCCAGCGTGCCAGGACTTTATATCATCGGCGCGCTGGCTGGTTACCCGCTCATTAAGCAGGGGATTAATCAAGGCTATGAAGTCATTGAGTACATCTTAGGCAACCCAGTAGAACCTGCTGATACGGCTTTACTACGTGATAAGTTTGCGAGTTTTTGCAACGACCGTGGCGTGGATGATGTGTTGGAAAAAATACGCAAAAGCGTTCCATTATTAAAAATGCTCACTACCTTGCAGCTACGTGAGTTAGTGCTGCAAAGCAATATCTTACAGCCCGAGCCTGGCGATATTATCTTTAAACGTAATGATTACAGCACTACTTTTTTCTTCATTATCGAAGGCGATTTAGATGTATTAATTGATGAAGATGATATACCAGACGCCAAACTCACAACAGGTCAATTCTTTGGTGAAATGGCGCTTGTGTCTGGCCGCCGCAGGGCAGGCACGGTACGCGCTCGTACTAAATGCGTACTGATTGAAACGCCTAGACGCGTCATGCAAAAACTGGTTGATTCAGTACAATCAATGCGCCGCGTACTCAACGAAGTGGCGATTAAGTGGGTCGTACATGTGTGTATCGGCCTCACGCTCAGTGAAGAAGATCTCAATAATTTAGCAAGCCATGCCACGCTCAAAAGCTATGCCGCGGGTGAAGAGTTATTCCATGAGGGTGATCAAGCCGATGGGCTATATTTGATTCAAAGTGGCTCAGTCACTGTTTCTCGCATGATAGGCGGTCGCGAGGTTGTACTTTTCTATGTGGCGGCAGGTAATTATGTAGGTGAAATGTCTTTAGTTTCAGGTGAACCACGCTACGCCACGGTGCGAGCGGCGGTTGCAACGGAAGCAGTGTTAATAGACGCTGGTCGCATGAATGATATTATCGCGCGCAATCCAGAAATTCGCAGTGAGTTAGACGCACGCTATCTAAAACATTTGCAGGATCAGGAAAAACGCCAACAGCTTGAAACCACCGACAATCCGGGCTCATTAGGCAATCAATCAACACCATCAAACCTCATCTCATTCCTGATTCAACAAGGTGTGGGCGAAGCCACTGACGTTTTGTTGATAGATGAATCACTCTGTGTGCGTTGCAACTACTGTGAAGACGCCTGTGCCGATACCCATGGCGGCGCAACAAGGCTGGATCGAGATGCTGGGCCAATCTTTGCCAACATTCGCGTACCGACCTCATGTCGTCACTGTGAACATCCGCACTGTATGAAAGACTGTCCACCAGATGCGATTCACCGTGCACCGCATGGCGAAGTTTACATTGATGATAGCTGTATTGGCTGCGGCAACTGCCAACAAAATTGTCCGTATGACGTGATTCAAATGGCAGTGATACAAGACCAGCCTGAACGTAGTATCTGGCAAATCTTACTGGGCATTCAGCCAAAAGCATTACCTATCGTTGGCGGCTCTAAAGTAGCGGTTAAGTGCGACATGTGCAAAGACATCAAAGAAGGCCCTGTATGTGTACGCGCCTGCCCAGTTGGCGCGGCGTTGCGCGTGAACCCAGAAGAGCTGCTCAACTATGCAGGCGGCTCTAACACTGACAGCGTGACAAACGAAGTCTTTTTAACTGAATCTGACGGAAACTAGAGAAGCTCCCATGCAGCGCGGCAATATTTTCGACTACAAAAACTATCGCTACTTCAAGTTAGCCATCATCGTCATTGCGATTGCGTTTACGGTCTATATGCTATTTGAACCCGCTGTTGGTTACTATGGTGGAAGCTGGCTGGGTTATGGTTTAGGCACAGTTTCTGCCGCTTTAGTATTCTGGATGGCATGGTATGGCGTGCGCAAGCGTCGTTATCGAAGCAGCGGATCAACTCAAGGATGGTTATCAGCTCACATTTATCTAGGTACAGCACTCACAGTCACAGCCACACTCCACAGTGGCTTTCATTTTGGTATCAATGTTCATAGCCTAGCTTATGGTTTATTAATCATTGTCGTTGTCAGCGGGTTTTTTGGCAATTATGCCTACATGATTTACCCTCGCCTCATGACCGAAAATATGGGGGAAGATAGCTTGGATGGTCTGTTATTGCGGATTGCAGAAACAGATAAGCTAGCCCGCCAGATTGCTTTAGTCATGCCAGACGACATCAACTTCACAGTAGATCGTGCCTGTCGAGAAACCTATATAGGCACTGGCTTGCTCGAACAACTAAGAGGCTATCAACCAGATTGCCCAACAGCTGTTGCCGTTGAAAAGCTCACGGTGCTTGGTAACCATTTAACGGGTGAGCAACGTAAGTTATATCGCGAGCTATATTCCATCATGGTGCGGCGACAATCTTTAGTGAAACGCGCCCGACAAGATTTAATGTATAGAGCTAGGCTTGGCTTTTGGCTTTATTTCCATACACCTTTTGCTGTTGCTTTATTAGCTGCCATGGTCGCGCATATTCTCGTTGTATTTCTTTACTGGTAAGTCATGATTAATTGCCTTTTAATCAAAATCTCACATAATAAGCGCGGCATGCCCGTGCGTAGTTACCGTACGCTAACCGCTGAAGAGTTGTCGATTGGACGTGGCGCAGAATGTAACATTCACCTACTCGACCCACGCATTTCCATGCACCACGCCATTATCAAACGCTTGGATGATGGGCAGCTTCATTTGGTTGCAGTCAATGGTGAGCTTGAAGTAGATGGCGCAATACTGCCAAATATTGCACTTACACATGGCACGCAAGTCATGATTGGGCCGTTTCAGTTAAAGGTCGAGCCTGCTCCACCTGATGTAAATATTGCCGTGTCACTAACCTTACTACATCTTTTACCAGATGATTTTCAAGATTTAAAGTCACGAACACACGAACCTCTTAGGGGTGCGTCAGCCTTTAAGAAAAAACTGGCGCTATCGTTAGTGGCATTTATTGCGCTTGTTTTTCTGGTACTACCGTTAGCTCAAAATCTGATTCCTAATCTCCATGCAGCAATGGCAAAACTGCCTTTAGGATTTGATCGAGCATGGAGCCCCGGACATATTTCTAATTCACACCTGCACTTTGGATCGCAATGTTCTAATTGCCATGAAGTATTAACACAGCAGGTGACAGACAAAGCCTGCATAAAATGTCATCAAAACGTTGCGCCACATATTGCCAATCCTAAGTTACAAGAGCGAGTATTTAATCACAACAAACTGTTCATGGACGGCATACGCTGCGCTGAATGTCACCGTGAACACAAAGCGCCATATCCACTGGCACGACAAGATAATAGTACCTGTGTTAGATGTCACGGCAATATTAAGGCGGTCGATAGCAACACCAAACTACCGAACATTCATGACTTCGATCGTGATCACCCTGTCTTTAAACTCACGTTTTTAACGGGTGATAAACAGAAGAAAATTGAGCGCATTCCACAAACTGACAAAGCACGGCTAGTCGAGCAATCAGGCCTCAAATTTCCACACTCGCAGCATTTTGGCAAAGTACAAGGGCCAAATGGCGTTTGGGACATACGCGAAATGACATGTACTAATTGCCATCAGCAAGAAGGCAAAGAGATGCGTTTTAAACCAGTTTCTTATAACCGTGATTGCGTGACGTGCCATGCTAACCAGCTGACAATGGGCCCGCCAGATGCACTCATCACTGTGCCACATGGATCAGAACAAAACGTGATGAATGCACTAAAGGTGCAAGCACCTAAACAAGTTGCGCATTATTCAGAATCTTTAAAAACTGACGGTTGCGCATACTGCCATGAAATCAATGATTTTAAAGCTGAAACTAAGGTTGCAACTAAGACTGAAGCAAAAGCTGACTCTGTCGATTCTAAGGTTAAGACCAATCCTGATGATCACTTGCCATGGCACGTAGCACCTTTAAATATCAACCAAGATTGGTTCAGCAAGGCGCATTTTAATCACGCTTCACATCAAACTCAGAAATGTCAGTCTTGCCATGCTGTAGAAGAGTCTGATTCTAGTGCAGATGTTGCAATGCCTGATCGCCAATCATGCTTAAGATGCCATTCTGGTAACAGCCCGAAACCTAAGCGTATTGCAAGCAGCTGTATGTCATGCCATGACTTTCATGACTCACATGTGATGCATGAATCTTTACCAGAACAAAAGTAAATCACCAAAGTAAATCAATAGTTTAATAATCTCTAGCGATTGAACCGCTAAAATTAAAACAATAAAAAACCCAGCACTTGGCTGGGTTTTTTATTTAAAGCTAACGCTTAAAGAATTAACCTTTAATTGAACGTTTACGCTCGTGCTCTAACAAGTAACGTTTACGGATACGAATGGTTTTAGGTGTAATTTCAACCAACTCATCATCATCAATAAACTCAACTGCTGATTCTAATGATAATGCGATTGGAGTAATCAAACGCACCGCTTCATCAGTACCTGATGAACGAATGTTAGTCAATTGCTTACCTTTAATCGGGTTTACAATCAAATCGTTATCACGGCTGTGAATACCAATAATCATACCTTCGTACAATTTATCACCTGGCACTGTGAACATTTTACCGCGGTCTTGTAACTTCCAAAGCGCGTAGGCCACAGCTTCACCATTTTCAGCTGAAATCAATACACCATTACGACGACCTGGCATATCTGCTTTTACTGGTGCGTAGTCATCAAACACATGGCCCATCAAACCTGTACCACGTGTCATAGTTAAAAACTCACCTTGGAAACCAATCAAACCACGTGCTGGAATTCTGTATTCTAAACGCGTACGGCCATTACCATCTGATTCCATATTTTGCATTTCACCACGACGACGACCTAACTCCTCCATCGCTGCACCTTGATGCTCATCTTCTACGTCAACTGTAAGAATTTCGTACGGCTCACATTTTTCACCATTGATTTCACGGTAAACTACCTTTGGCTTACCTACAGCCATTTCGAAACCTTCACGGCGCATGTTTTCTAATAAAATCGTCAAGTGCAACTCACCGCGACCAGAAACACGGAATACGTCTGCATCTTCAGTATCTTCAACACGTAAAGCAACGTTCACTAAAAGCTCTTTAGTTAAACGGTCACGAATTTGACGTGAAGTCACAAACTTACCTTCTGTACCTGCTAATGGTGAAGTATTCACCATAAAGTCCATCGTCAAGGTTGGCTCATCCACGCCTAAGTGTGGCAAGCCTTTTGGATTTTCACGATCACACACAGTGAAGCCGATACCAATATCATCTAAACCAGAAATAATCACAATGTCGCCAGCTTCAGCTTCTTCAACCGCAACACGCTCTAAACCACGGAAACCAAGTACTTGATTGATTTTACCTACAGCGATTTGTTTATCTTCATTCATCACTGTCACAGCTTGGCCAGGCTTGATTTTACCGTTAGTGATACGACCAACGCCTAAACGACCAGTGTAAGTAGAGTAATCTAATGCTGAAATTTGTAATTGAAGCGGTGCAGTGCTATCACCTTCTGGTGGCGCTACATGGCTTAAAATGGTTTCAAACAGCGCACGCATATTGTCGCTTGGTGTTTTCATATCCAACATGGCGTAGCCATTGATTGCTGACGCGTATACAACTGGGAAATCCAACTGCTCATCCGTTGCGCCTAAGTTAGCGAACAAATCAAACGTTTGGTTTACAACCCAATCAGTACGCGCACCCGGACGGTCTACCTTATTAATTACTACGATTGGTTTTAAACCAAGCGCTAAAGCTTTTTTCGTGACGAAACGTGTTTGCGGCATTGGGCCTTCAACGGCATCTACTAATAGAACAACACCATCCACCATACCTAATACGCGCTCAACCTCACCACCGAAGTCAGCATGGCCTGGGGTATCTACCACGTTAATATGTGTACCTTCATAGTTCAAGGCAGTATTTTTAGCTAAAATGGTAATGCCGCGTTCTTTTTCAATATCGCCACTATCCATAACACGTTCAGACACAACTTGGTGTCCTGTAAACGTACCAGCTTGATGTAAAAGTTTATCAACCATAGTCGTTTTACCATGGTCAACGTGGGCGATAATTGCGATATTTCTTAAATTACGAGACATGAATTGCTACCAGTTCTATTGAAAGGCGGCGATTTTAACACAATAAATGCCTATTTCCTTTTACTAATGCAATTATTATTTGACATTCTGTTTTAAATGGTTATACTGCGCGCTTCATTCGCATTACGGCAATTTGTAATGCTTGAATCATTGCCCTGACCCTTCTGTTGCTCGTGAAATATTGAAGCAACTATTCAAAAGGTTAAATTCGCAAGTTTGAATTTAATTTTTACTGGTTAGCGGCTGTGCCCGTGCGCTGGTAAAGATTATATTAGCTTGTTTAATATTAAGTTAAAACGAAATGTCGTTCACTCGGCTTCAAGTAATTAATTTAACTAAACCAAATATTCTCTGCGTTTATATTGCTCTTGAACATATGCTCAACTAATCGCATGTGTTCAAATGATATGCCCGTTTTTACTAAGCGCCCTTTTGTTTTTTTATTGAAAGGGACTACTTTGTCTTTTGAATCACTAAATCTTGATAATGCCTTACTTCGTGCTATTGAAGAATCTGGCTACACCACACCAACCGCTATCCAATCACAAGCAATTCCTGTTGTGACTGCTGGCCACGATTTGATGGCTTCTGCCCAAACTGGTACAGGTAAAACTGCAGCATTTATGTTGCCAGCGCTAAATTTATTAGCTACTCCACACGAATTAAAAAGCCGCGGCCCGCGCATTTTGGTACTTGTACCAACACGTGAACTTGCAACACAAGTAAACGAAGCTGCACGCAAATACGGTAAATTCATCCGCGCACGTACAGTAAGTATCGTAGGCGGCATGCCTTACCCACTACAAAACAAATTACTATCACAACCATTAGACATTCTAGTAGCAACGCCTGGTCGTTTACTAGATCACATGGAACGTGGTCGTATTGATTTGTCTCGTTTACAAATGTTGATTTTGGATGAAGCTGACCGTATGTTAGATATGGGCTTCTTGCCTGATGTTGAGCGTATCTGTGAGCAACTATCTGCTGAGCGTCAAACACTATTGTTCTCTGCAACATTAGATGGTGACATTGCACGTGTAGCTAAACAGATTCTTAAAAATCCAAAAACAATTCAAGTAGCTGGTCAAAAAGAAAAACATGCCAACATTGAGCAACGTTTGCACTATGTTGATGACATGACTCATAAAAACAAATTGCTTGAGCATTTGTTGATTGCACCTGAAGTAAACCAAGTGATTATTTTCACCAGCACTAAACGCCATTGCGACGTGTTAGCTGAAGACTTATACGCTGCTGGTCACAAAACTGCCGCTTTACATGGCGACATGACACAAGGTGCGCGTAACCGCACATTGACTAAATTGCGTCAAGGCGATGTAAAAGTATTAGTGGCGACTGATGTTGCTGCCCGCGGTATCGATATCAATGGTATCAGCCACGTGATTAACTATGACCTACCAAAATTTGCTGAAGACTATGTGCATCGTATTGGTCGTACTGGCCGTGCTGGTAAAACTGGTATTGCGATTTCTTTCGCATCAAATATGGATCGTCATATCTTACGTAAAATTGAGCAATTCACTGGTAACCGTATGGAGCCAGGTGTTGTTGAAGGTTTTGAACCAAAACGTGCTATGAAAATGGACGGTCCAGGTAATGGCCGTGGTGATCGTGGTGATATTCGCCGTGATGCACATAAACCAGGTGGTCGTGGTGGCTTTAAACCGCGTGATGACAGAGGTGGTTTTAACAACCGCAATAGCGAGCCTCGTGGCGATCGTCCAAGCTTCAACCGTGACAGCAGTAGCCGTGATGAAAATCGTGGCAACCGCGAGTCAGCACCGCGTGAGTCAAATGGCAATTCAGCTAGACCTGAATTCAATCGTTCAGAAAGACCTTCTGGCGACCGTCCACGTAGTTTTGGTGATCGTAATTCAAGTGGCGATCGTAGCCGTAGCGAACGCCCAAGCGGTGACCGCAGCTTTGGTGACCGTGCAAATGCAGGCGCGCCCAACCGTAGCTTTGGCGACAGCGTAGCTTTCGGCAAAAAACCTTTCTCACGTGATGGCGCAAGTGCTCCACGTAGCGAAGGCAACCGTGGTGACCGTGACAGCCGTGGTAACCGTCCTGATGCAAATCGTGGCGATAACCGTGTACTAGGCGCTCGTTATGAAGGCCGCAATGACGCACCTCGTGGTGATCGTTCTAGCGCTCCTTCACGTGACAGCCGTCCAGCGCGTCCAAACAGCGATTCACGTAGCTTCGGCAATGCGAGTGCTGGCGGTAGCGGTGCTCCGCGTCGCCCACGTAGCTTCGCTTAAGTTATTTGACGTAAACTTTAATTGAACAGTACCCAACAAATGACAGAAACAGTAGTTTTAGAAAATCTCGCTTTTACAGATCTAGGTTTAGCGCCAGAGTTACTTAAAGCGCTAACTGAGTCTGGTTACACCAAACCTACGCCAATTCAGGCACAGGCAATCCCTGTTGCTTTGGCGGGGGGCGACTTAATGGCGGGCGCGCAAACTGGTACAGGTAAAACTGCAGCGTTTGCACTACCTCTGTTACAAAAATTACTGCCACTGGCAAGCTCAAGTGCTTCACCTGCTAAACACCCTGTCCGCGCGTTGATTTTAACGCCAACGCGTGAATTGGCGATTCAGGTAGAGGAAAGCGTAAAAGCGTATGCAAAACATACTCCACTTCGCTCGCTTGTAGTTTATGGTGGTGTTGACATCAAAACCCAAACGCCACACCTTAAAACGGGCGTAGAAGTTTTGGTCGCGACGCCAGGTCGTTTGTTGGATCATATTGAACAGAAAACTATTCAGCTAAACCAAGTGCAAATATTGGTACTTGATGAAGCCGATAGAATGTTAGACATGGGCTTTATGCCTGATTTAAAAAGAATTTTGGCGTTGCTACCTAAGCAGCGTCAAAATTTAATGTTTTCTGCAACATTTTCAAACGACATTAAAAAATTAGCCGATGAGTTTTTAACTAAACCTCAGTTGATTGAAGTCGCGCGCAGCAATGCGACCAATGATAACGTGACACAGAAAGTCTACGAAGTCGCACAAAGCGATAAAGAAACGCTTTTAATACAATTATTAAAAGCTGCTAATGCAAGTCAGGTGATTATATTCACCAAAACCAAAATTACTGCCAGCCGCCTAAGCCGTAGCTTAGCGCGTGAAGGCATTGCCGCTGATGCGATTCATGGCGACAAAACACAACAAGAACGTATTAAAGCCTTAGATGGGTTTAAGGCAGGGACAATTACTGCACTAGTTGCGACTGATGTTGCTGCTCGCGGTTTAGATATTAGCGAATTACCAATGGTAATTAACTATGAAATTCCAAGTGCACCAGAAGATTACGTACACCGTATTGGCCGTACAGGTCGCGCTGGTGCGTTAGGTATCGCGATTTCTTTTGTTAGCCCAGAAGAAGACAAATACATCGTTGAAATCGAAAAGCTGATTAAACGCCAAATTCCAAAAGAAACTGTCGCGCTTGAAAAACCAAGTAGTAAAGCACGCTCAACTAGCAATAAAGAATCAAGCTACAAGCCAAATAATACCCAAGATGCGAGCGCTACCAAGCGTATGCCACCTAAAAAGAAAAGTAGCGACCCGTGGTTTGATAAGCCTTACGAGGCTTCGACTGCACCATCTAATGCAAATGTTATCGCCAAACCGATTCTTGGTAATAAAGCACCTGTTGCAGCACTGCTAGGCGGATTAAGATTAAATAAGTAGTTTGTAGTAATGCCCAAATCATCAAAACTTCTTCGGAATACTTTGACAAATTTGGGCCTATTATTACGATTAAGTTTTTTACCACACTGGCTGCGAAAGCCACTATACGCATTCGCCTTAGCTGGAACATTAGTTTATCTAACTATCCTCATCACCATTGGCAGCTATGCCAAGCAACTCATCAACAACCCACCTTCTCAACAAGCTGATGCAGCGCTCATTTTAGGCAATCGCGCTTATTTACATGGCAAACCTAACCCATGCCTCACTGGTCGCGTTGATGAAGGCCTGCTATTAGCTCAACAAGGCTTAGTAAGCACATTACTAATGTCTGGTGGCTTGGATTATGAGGATGAGCGAATAGAGGCCGTGACTATGGAAGCACACGCAAGAAGCAAAGGTTTTCAAGGGGAAATATTGCTTGAATCTCGCTCTAGCTCGACATTAGAAAATCTAACATTTTCACGTCCCATTTTAGAAGCTGCAGACATCAAAAATATCATCATCACCTCTGAGCCCTATCACATGTGGCGCGTAAAAAAGCTAGTAGAAGCAGGTCATTTAGGTCGAAAAATTAATGTGAGTTACGCTGCAGCGTCAAGTCAATGCTGGGTTAACTGGGGCATGGCATTCAAGGGCGCGCTGCGTGAACCGCTGGCGGTTATCAACAACTACGCTAAAGGCTACTTCTAGCGCTTTCACTCAGAGTATTTTTACTCAGCCTAAATTAATTGGTACGTCTACGTGCAACAAAAGCCATTAATATAAGTCCAGCAAACATCATGCTGTAGGTTTCTGGTTCTGGACCAACTTCAATATTTCGACTAATAGACGATACCGCGTAATTAACGAAATTATCTTTACCATATGAAGATACTCTAGAAATAGCACTCAAAAATGCTTCATGACTGCGGCTGTACAGGAGCTTGGTGGAGTTAGCATCCTGTGAATCGTCATTCTGAAGAAAGTCACTAAGATAACCAACATCAAGTGACCAGTCTTTCGTGTACCCAAGCAATGTTGTTGCATTATTAACATTCAAGCCACCATCTATCATGCTCACATTAACGTAACCATCGTTAAAAGAAGTAAAACTGTTAGCCTCGGAGAGTATGTCACTAGAGGCGTAAACCATATTTACAGCTTGAGTTTGATTTGCTTCTACAACTGCGGATAGGCTTAATGCCACGAATATGGTCGAGCAGATAGATAGAAATTTAATTCGCATAGGGTTACTCCATAATATTTAAGATAAAACCCCTAATGTGTTTATATCTTTAGATATTCAAAGTAATTTTTGTTAAAGAATTAACTTAAACAAACCCGATACTAAATGATACAAACGATGTTGGCTTGTTTTTATTGAATATATTCAAATTTTTTATATTCATTTATGCCATTAACACGAAAAGTACCATAAATTTGAGCTGATTATCAAGAAATTTTTAACAAAATCCTAAAAATAATACAAAAAATATGTTACAAATTGTTACACAAACCCCTATATTTAGCCATACCATCGTTAAAAGAACCTAACCGTCTCAATCCGCTTATTTTTGTACAGATAATTTGTACATTATTGCACTTTTACTTCAAAACAATAAACATCAACGCCATTTGCTGGGGCAATTAAAGTAGCCGGAATCTTGATACCCTTACGCCAGTTATCCACAGCCTCCTGCTTACCAGCGCCTGTCACCATGAATATCACCTCATGCGTATTATTTAAGCGATTCTGGCTGACGGTTACGCGCTCAGCTGGTGGCTTGGGCGAATTGAATACTGGCACTGCATCCGTACTGTTATCCACTACATGATTTGGAAATAATGAAGCTGTATGACCATCCTCACCCAAACCTAATAACACCATATCGAAGGTTGGCGCACCAGCTAGAGTTTCAGAATAGGCTTTTGCACCTTCAACTGGACCCAACTCAGCAGGTATATCGTGAACTTGTTGTGCAGGAATATCGACGTGATTGAGCCAAACCTGATTTGCCATCAAACTGTTTCGATCTTCATGGTCAACTGGCAAGCAACGCTCATCACCATGGTAAATATGCCATTTTGACCAATTCATAGGCAAATCACGCAACACACTGTAGATAGCTTTAGGCGTGTTTCCGCCAGCAAGAACGATTGAAAATCTGCCGCGTTTAGCAATGGCCTCATTCGCACTCTTTACAATAGCCTCACAAATACCGTGTCTTAGTGACTCTATACTTTCGAAGGATTTCCATCTGTCGATACTTTTTTCCTGCATTATTGCTCATTTCAATATCAAAAATTAATCAGACCGAATTGGACACGAAATCAAGAAAATTGTCATGCTTTTTATACTTTTTCTATCAAATCACTGTATGAATTTGCCTGCTTGCTTTATCATATATGGCTATTGTAGATAGCTTCTATTTGGAACAGACAATGTTAATTAAAGACAGTGAAGTTGTTGACCTTAATACACCAACAGGTGAAATGCGCGCACATATTTTCCGCCCTGCCGCACCAGGTAAATACCCTGCCATTTTGATGTTTTCTGAAATTTTTCAAGTCACCGCACCTATTCGTCGTACAGCAGCCATGTTAGCTGGCCATGGCTTTATTGTTGCCTGCCCAGAAATCTATCATGAATTTGAACCGCTAGGCACAGTACTCGCTTACGATGAGGCAGGCACGATACGTGGCAATGAACTTAAAACCACAAAACCTGTAGATGCTTACGACAGTGACGCTAAAGCGGTACTAGACTATCTAAAATCACGTAGTGACTGCACAGGCCGTTTAGGCGTTATGGGTATCTGCATAGGTGGGCATCTTGCTTTTCGCGCTGCAATGAATCCAGAAGTACGGGCTGCTGTATGTTTCTACGCAACCGACATACACAAAAAGTCTTTAGGACTAGGCAAAAACGATAACTCATTAGAGCGTGCCGGCGAAATTAAAGGTGAGCTGTTACATATCTGGGGACGCCAAGACCCGCACGTACCATTAGAAGGTCGTAATATGGTGAAAGCACGCCTCGATGAGGTTGGCACACGCTACACGTGGCATGAGTTTAATGGCCAACACGCATTCATGCGCGATGAAGGTCACCGTTACGACCCTGCACTTTCACGTTTAAGCTGGGATTTATTGCTTGAACTGTTCAATCGCCGTTTAGGCTGGGGTGATTTGGATATGGAGTCAGACGGTTCAGCAGAAGCGCGCCATTAGAAATAATCAGTTTTACTAATGCACTTAATTAAATACACACAACTAAATTACACACTTTTTTAAAATCCAATTTAAGGTTTTTCTCATATCATGGTTAAAAAAATAGATCCTTGTACGCTGGTATTGTTCGGCGCTAGCGGCAACCTATCCCGAGTCAAATTAATGCCCGGCCTGTTCCGTTTAGATGCAGCTGGTCGTCTTCCAGAACATATGGCAATACTTTCTGTAGGCCGCAGCGAAGTGTCGCGTGACGACTGGCTAGCAGACATCAAGGGCATGCTAGATGCCAAATTTAAAAATGGTTACGATCAAAAAGTGTTTGAACGCTTTATCGCACGTAATCATTACTTTGCAAATGCGTCTGACGATCCTGATGCTTACAAAAAAATGAGCGCTACCTTAGGTGATGCCAAAATATTTCCTCAAAATTTTGCTTATTTCCTATCTGTACGCCCTACTGACTTTGCGCCAGTTGTTGAGCAACTTTCAGAGGTAGGCTTACTTAATGAGAGCCAATACTGGCGTCGTGTGTTGATTGAGAAACCATTTGGTACTAATTTACCTAGTGCGCAAGACTTACAAGCCAGACTCACAAAACACCTCAAAGAAAGTCAAATCTACCGCATTGACCATTACTTAGGTAAATCAGCAGTACAAGGCATTATGTTGACGCGTTTTGCCAATGCAATATTTGAGCCATTGTGGAATAAAGAACACATTGACCACGTACAAATCACCAATAATGAAACTTTAGGTGTAGGTGAACGCACTACATTTTATGATGCTACTGGTGCGTTGCGCGATATGATGCAAAGTCATTTATTGCAAACATTAGCACTTACTGCAATGGAAAAACCAGCCGATCTAAAACCGGAAAGTATTCGTGCAGAAAAAGTTAAGCTGCTTCAATCGATTCGCCCAGTTGATGTCAGCAACATCAATAAACAAGCCTTCCGCGCGCAATATAAAGCTGGACGCGTATGTGCTGCCGATGGTCATGGCGAAAACGTACAAGGTTATTTAGAAGAACTTAAACGTGATGGCGTAGATTCAAGCATTACTGAAACCTACGCAGCAGTGAAGCTGTTTATTGATAACCCACGCTGGCAAGGTGTGCCGTTCTACGTGCGCACGGCAAAACGCATGCATGAAGGTAACACAGCGATTTCTATCCGCTTCAAAAAATCACCGATGCAATTAGTGGAAGGCCAACATCAAAACTGGTTAACCATCAATATTCAGCCACGTGAATGTATCAAACTAGAAATCGAATCAAAAATTCCTGGTTTAGATATTGCGACACGCACTTTAAGCATCGATGCGCCTCAACGCCAAAAAGAAGATGAAACTATCGATTCTTATGAAACGTTAATGCTGAATCTAATGGAAGGTGACCCGTCACAATATCTACACATTAGTGAAGTAGAAGCGCAATGGCGTTTAGTTGACCCAATCGTTAAAGCTTGGGCCGCAGACAAAACACCATTACACCAATACACCGCCGGCAATCGCGACCCTGAAGAGTCTAGCGTTATTTTTGAAACAAAAGATCAATTCTGGCGATACAGTATTGAACTAGGTGGCGATAAACACTAACTTCAATTAAGCTTCAAACAAAACGGCAGGTTAATCCTGCCGTTTTTTATGTTCGCTAAACATAGCAAAGTATTATTTAGGGTTAGACTGCGGTTCAATCGCGTTTTGTTTGAGCTGCACAGGATGTATCACCTTCGTTGTCGGCGTCACTTCACCTTCCACCCACCAGTTCGCCCATAACCTATCTTGCGCATCTGGTTCTAAAGTTAAAAAATTTCTTGCCCCTATCAGTCGGCGAGTCGTCGCGGGAAACTCAAACATCCTCGCGGTAACTCCCCTATCAACCGTCTCAACCACCTTGCAAGCTTGCTCTAAAAAATAACGTACGACAGCTGGTGGAGACGGATGAACGATGCCAGAAGATGTTAGTTGATTGATAACAGAAGCGTTCGGCGGCACATCGTTGCGGTCGGACTCAATGACACCCACAGCAGCCACATGCACATCTCCTGACAAAATCGTTACTCGACACTTTTTCTCGGCAGATAATCTAAGTAAACGCTGTATTAACCTAAGGCGTTCCTGCATATGTGATTTAGATCGCCAATGGTCGCGTAAATCATCTTCCAACTCTTGCTGCCCTGGAATGAATCCCAGCATACTTTCTAACAAATCCATACTAGGATGCACAACAGGAATGCTAGACATGACTAGCAAATGCGATAAATCACGTTGCATATCTAGCCATTTATATACGGCATTCCAACTTTTCTCGCTCATCACTTGGTCTGGCAAAGTATTACCATGTTCGTCTTCAGGATTATGTGGCATACGTTCTGTGCGCATATCCAGCACTACTAAACCTATATCAGCAATGCGATAAGCTTGGTTGAATACATCTTGATCTGGCAAAGTGGCACTGGGAAGCGCGTCAATAGATTGCAATTGAAACAGTTTAAAATAGGCTTTTGCAACTTTAAAAATACCTTGATACACATCGCAATTATGTTGCTCATAAGGATATGAACCCCAACCGTCAAAAATATCATGATCATCCCACATCATGACACTTGGAATACTCGCCATCGCTTGACTTATTTCGGGTTGAGCCCAACGTGAAATGTACAACTCCTCAAAAAAACGCTCTACTTCCTTTTGCATATCTAATGTAAAAGAACGCCCTTTTCGCTTATCCCAAGGCAACTCAGCCCAAGCGGCGAGGTTACGGCAATATTTTTTATTCCACATTGCATCTGAATATACTTGGTCGCCACCCATTAGCAAAATGTGCCAAGGTCCATAACGCGTTGTGCGTATTGTGTCTACGCCATCATGCAATGCTTTCATGCGCTTCCACAAAGCATTCTGATCAGCCACATTCTTCATTAACTTGGGGTCAGAAAAGCCATTGCAAGAAGCATAAGCAATGGCTGGTTTTTGATTCTTTGCTGGAACTGTGATTGAGTAAGTCACATTATTGAGTTTATATTCAACACTTTGTGCTTTAGCAGCTAGCGTAATACTGCATTCCCACAGCCATAATTTTGACTTAGTGTACAGTAATAATTGCTGCGATTTGATGGTTAACAACTTGCCTGCAATGCTCAATTCTGGCGCAGAGTCAGTATCTGCAGTTACTGCAAGCACGCCTAGTCGCCATTCATCACTATCACAACCTAAAAACTTTAATATCGGGCCCAGTTTTAGCATCAAAAACTCCCTAAAAATTCAGATTAATACCCCTAAATTTTCTACATTCACCTTATAATGCAGTTCTTTTATTAATCATAAAACATTTCAAACATTATGAGCATTAAATCAGACAAATGGATACGCCGCATGGCGGAGCAACATGGCATGATAGAGCCGTTCGAGCCCAATCAAGTCAAACAGAATGCCAATGGCGAACGTATGGTGTCATATGGCACATCAAGCTATGGTTATGATATTCGCTGCAGCAAAGAATTCAAGCTGTTCACCAATATCAACAGCACCATTGTTGACCCGAAAAACTTTGACCCAAATTCATTTGTTGAAGTGAATGCTGATTATTGCATCATTCCACCAAACTCGTTTGCCTTAGCTCGTACAGTGGAGTACTTCCGCATTCCACGTAACGTACTTACGATTTGTTTAGGCAAATCAACTTACGCCCGCTGCGGGATTATCGTTAACGTAACGCCATTCGAACCAGAGTGGGAAGGTTATGTCACGCTAGAATTCAGCAACACCACCCCACTACCAGCTAAAATTTACGCAAACGAAGGCTGCGCGCAAGTTCTATTTTTTGAAGCAGATGAAGATGATGTGTGCGAAACCAGCTACAAAGATCGTGGCGGCAAATATCAAGGTCAAGTTGGTGTGACCTTACCTAAGATTTAATATTTAGTAAGATTAATTAAGGATTTCTATTTAATGAAATTTCGTTTTCCCGTTGTCATCATCGACGAAGATTTTCGCTCAGAGAACTCATCTGGCTTAGGCATACGTATGCTCGCCAAAGCCATTGAAACTGAAGGCTTTGAAGTGTTAGGCGTCACCAGTTATGGTGACCTTACCTCGTTTGTACAACAACAAAGTCGTGCGTCAGCATTTATCTTATCGATTGATGACAATGAATTCATTGAAGGAAATCGTGATGCGCTAGATAACTTACGTAAATTCGTAGACGAAATTCGTTACCGTAATGAAGAGATTCCAATTTTCTTGCACGGTGAAACTCGCACCTCACGCCACATTCCTAACGAAATTTTGCGTGAATTAAATGGCTTCATTCACATGTATGAAGATACACCTGAGTTCGTTGCTCGCTATATTCTGCGTGAGGCTAAAGCTTACTTAGACAGCTTACCACCACCATTCTTTAAAGCGCTGACTGAATACGCAGCTGATGGCTCTTACTCTTGGCATTGCCCAGGTCACTCTGGTGGCGTGGCTTTTTTGAAATCTCCAGTGGGTCAAATGTTTCATCAATTCTTCGGTGAAAACATGCTGCGTGCTGACGTTTGTAACGCGGTGGATGAGCTAGGTCAGTTGCTTGACCATACAGGGCCTGTAGCGGCCTCTGAGCGCAATGCAGCGCGCATTTATAACTGTGACCATCTGTACTTTGTGACTAACGGCACTTCAACATCAAACAAGATGGTCTGGAACTCTACCGTAGCGCCAGGTGACGTTGTGGTTGTAGATAGAAATTGTCATAAATCTATTTTGCACGCCATTATTATGACGGGCGCGATTCCAGTATTTTTAATGCCAACACGCAATCACTTCGGCATTATCGGGCCGATTCCAAAAAGTGAATTTGAATGGGAAAACATTCAAAAGAAAATCGATCGCAATCCATTCATTCTAGATAAAACATCTAAACCACGTGTCCTGACCATTACGCAATCTACCTATGATGGCGTGCTGTATAACGTGGAAGAAATTAAAGACATGTTAGATGGCAAAATCGATACCTTACACTTTGATGAAGCATGGCTGCCACACGCGACTTTCCATGACTTCTATGGTGACTACCATGCAATTGGCGAAGGTCGCCCACGTTGCAAAGAAAGTATGGTGTTTTCAACGCAATCTACACATAAATTGCTTGCAGGCTTAAGCCAAGCGAGTCAAATTTTGGTACAAGATGCCGAAAATAATAAGCTAGACCGCGACATTTTCAATGAAGCTTATTTGATGCACACTTCAACCAGTCCGCAATACTCTATTGTGGCGAGTATTGACGTGGCGGCAGCCATGATGGAAGCGCCTGGCGGTACCGCATTAGTTGAAGAAAGCTTAATGGAAGCGCTTGATTTCCGTCGTGCGATGCGTAAGGTCGACGAAGAGTGGGGTACTGACTGGTGGTTTAAAGTTTGGGGCCCTGACGATTTATCAGAAGAAGGCTTGGAAGAACGTGATGCCTGGATGCTTAAAGCTAATGATGCTTGGCATGACTTTGGCAACCTTGCACCAGGCTTTAATATGCTGGATCCTATCAAGGCGACCATTATTACCCCCGGCTTGGATATTAAAGGTAACTTCTCAGATAAATTCGGCATTCCTGCCGCCATTGTCACCAAATACTTGGCTGAACATGGTGTCATTGTTGAAAAAACTGGTCTTTACTCATTCTTCATCATGTTTACCATTGGCATCACCAAAGGCCGTTGGAACACGATGGTAGCGTCTTTACAGCAATTTAAAGATGATTACGACAAGAACCAGCCACTATGGAAAGTGTTACCTGAATTCGTACAAAAACAACCACGCTACGAAAAGATTGGTTTACGTGATTTATGCGAGCAAATACATGCTGTGTACAGAGCTAACGATGTAGCGCGCTTAACCACTGAAATGTACTTGTCTGACATGGTACCTGCGATGAAGCCAACTGATGCATTTGCAAAAATGGCGCACCGCAAAATGGACCGCGTGCCGATTGATGATTTAGAAGGCCGCATTACTGCAGTATTGTTAACTCCCTATCCACCTGGCATTCCGCTACTCATTCCTGGCGAGCGTTTTAACAAAGTGATTGTGAATTATCTCAAATTCGCGCGCGAATTCAATGAAAAATTCCCGGGCTTTGAGGCTGATAATCACGGCTTAGTAAAAGTAGTGGTAGATGGTAAAGCGACTTACTTTGTAGATTGTGTAGAGCAATAAATCTAGCTAAGTAAATATAGTAATAAATAAGGCATCGTAGATAAATACTGTGCCTTATTTATTTCCGCATGTAAGTAATATAACTAAACGGCAAACCCTGCGCTGAAGTATGAACTTCACGAGTGGTTTCTTGCCATAAATTTAAATCAAATTGGGGGAAAAATGCATCTCCATCAACAGTTAAATCGACCTCGGTAATATAGAGTTTATCTGCAAGTTTTAACCCGTCCTGATACAACTCCGCACCACCAATTAAGAATACCTCATCATCGTTTTTGCATAAAGCTACTGCGGCCTCTAAGGAATGAGCGATTAACGCTCCTTCTAGTTGGTAATCTTTATTACGTGTCACAATCACCGTAATACGCCCTGGCAATAGACGCCCTAGCGACTCGTAAGTCTTACGCCCCATAATGATGTGATGGCCTGTGGTTAAGGCGCGAAAGCGCTTTAAATCCTCTGGCAAATGCCATGGCAAGGTGTTGTTGATACCGATGACTTGGTTGTTGGCGATAGCCACGATGATGGAAAGTTGTGTCATGCCTCTATTATACTAGATGTTTTAAAGGAAACCTTTTAGACTAGAAACATGCGATTTCAATACCCAAGCTCTTTCTTAAAGCTTTTATTAGTAGGCTTTGCATTTGCCATTGTGCCATTGCTATGGGTGTTTGCGAACGCGAATATTGCTTTTGATCACCTTGCAAAACAAAGTCAAATTACTATTTCAAATGCAGTGGTCACCACACGCTCCGGACGTGTCTTGCAAGAACAGCTAAGCCTCATGGAGCGCAGTAGTAAGCAGTATTTTGTACTTCAAGACAATGTACTATTCAACAATTATAACCAAGCTCACGTTAAGTTTAATGACGCTATTTCTCAGCTTGAAGCTTTGGCCAATAGCCCATCTCAGCATAAAAATCTGCAGTTATTAAGCGCTAAAACATCGCAATTACATGAGGCTATTCTAAGTAGCAAGCCTATGAATGGACCAGATTTAAGCTTTTTAAATAGCTTTAGTCAAATCACGCAATTGGTAGAAACCATCGTGCAAGAAAACAACCTAGCCATAGATGCGGCATCCAGCCAACTAACGCTCACCGTACAACAGACCCAGAAGAAATTATTTCTGCAAAGCTTAGTGCTTATCCCGCTAGCTTTACTAGTGGCTGGTGCCATTACCTACTTACTCGCCAAACCGATTAGACGCATGGATGCGGCCATTAGACATTTAGGTAAAGGAGAATATGAGCAACCCATTGTCATAGATGGACCTGGCGACTTGCGCATTCTAGGACAGCGCTTAGATTGGTTGCGAACCGAACTTAAAGAAGTGAACGAACAAAAACAGCAGTTTTTAAGGCACGTATCGCATGAACTGAAAACTCCTCTTACCGCAATAAGAGAGGCCACCGAACTGTTATACGATGGCATCGGTGGCGCACTTACTGCACAGCAATCTGAGATTACCCTGATTCTGCGCGAAAATAGCATCCGCTTGCAGAGAATGATAGAAAACCTGCTTAATTACACGCGCATGGAATCTATTGAAGCCGAGTTAACACTAGTACAATTAAATTTATCTGAAGTCATTAACAAAGTAATTAATGCTCATGCGCTTAGCATTAGAAATAAAGAGTTGGCAGTAGAAACTCACTACAATGTTGAAACTGTTGTTGCAGATGAAGAAAAATTGACAATTATTTTAGACAATCTTATTTCAAACGCTGTAAAGTACACGCCGCAGCAAGGCTTAATTTCAGTACAGACAAGATTCGAAAAAGAAACTTGGATAATTGATGTTAAAGATAATGGCCCCGGCCTAGCCGAGCTTGATCAGGCGCAACTATTCGACCCGTTTTATCGGGGAAACACACTGCATAAAAGCTTGATCGGTGGCAGTGGTCTAGGACTCACCATCGCAAAAGATTTAGTCAATGCGCATCAAGGCGTCATCAAACTCGCTGAGTCAAACCAAGGCGCGCATTTTATTGTTAGTATCCCCCAATTGGAGATTAGATGAGCATCAAAGTAATAATCAGTTTAAGTGTTTTAGTGCTATCGCTAGGCGCATGCACAAGTGTGACGAATAAACCTGCAGAAAAAGAGCCTAATACGACTAAATCGTTAGAGATCAGAAAGGCAGAAACTTCGGCTTCTAGACAAGATCGCGTAAATAGTTTGTTGCTTTTTATTGACCGTTTTTCAAACGAAACTTTGGATGTACAAAAGAAATCATTCAACGAAACGAATCGTGCACTCATAGAAAATAAATTCGATCTAACAGAGCGCATCAAGCTGGCTATTATGCTTTCATTACCGAGTAGCCGCGTACGAGACACTGCAAAAGCTCAAAGCCTGCTACAAGACTTACTGCAAGAAAACAGCCTAAATCCAACAGAGTCGGCATTAACAAGTTTATTCTATGAATACGTTTTAGATGATATTAAGCAATCTCAAAAAAATAGAGATGACTTGAAGAAGCTTGATTTAAGTCAGCAGAAGTTAGAAGCTTTACAACAAAAGTATGATGCTTTAGATAAGAAACTGAATGATTTAAAGAATATCGAAAAAACCATTAGTGACCGTGATAGTAAGGTAATCAGTAAACCCATGACTAAACCTTAAATTTACAAGAAAACCATGCAAACTCCAAACATTCTAATCGTTGACGATGACAAAGATATACTCAAGCTCATTAGCATGCGCTTGAATGCCGCTGGCTATGCCACTGTCACGACAAACAATGGCGCTGAGGCAATGTCTGCCATCATGCTACAAAGACCTGATTTGGTGATTAGCGACTTACGTATGCCTGCGATGGATGGCATGGCTTTACTAGACGCCATTCAACAATCGCACCCTAGCCTACCCGTAATTATGTTAACGGCGCATGGCTCTATACCAGATGCCGTTAATGCCACGCAGCGCGGTGTGTTCAGCTTTTTAACCAAGCCGTTTGATAGCCAAGCACTGCTGCAACAAGTCGCCTCTGCGCTGCGCTTGAATGGCACGCAAACTCATACAGTCTCTAATGAGGATGATAGCTGGCGTGCAGATATTCTAACGCGCAGTTCAATAATGGAGAGTTTGCTTGGTCAAGCCAAACTCGTTGCTAATACCGATGCTAGCGTATTTATTCAAGGTGAAAGCGGTTCTGGAAAAGAATTGCTGGCACGTGCAATTCATCGCTACAGCCCACGCAGCGCAAAACCTTTTGTGGCAATTAACTGTGGTGCGATCCCAGAAAATCTACTTGAATCAGAACTATTTGGTCACAGCAAAGGCGCTTTTACTGGCGCTATCAATAACCATGTTGGACTGTTCCAAAGTGCAGAAGGCGGCACACTGTTTTTAGATGAGATTGGCGATATGCCTCAAGCCTTGCAAGTTAAAGTGCTACGCGCATTGCAAGAACGCGTGATACGACCTGTAGGTAGCACGACCAATATACCAATAGATTTACGCTTAATTTCAGCCACCCACCGCAACTTAGTTAATGAGATGAAAGAAGGTCGTTTTCGGGAAGATTTATTTTATCGCATCAATGTCGTAAGCTTGGAAATTCCATCGTTAGCTAATCGTCGCGAAGATGTAAGCCTGCTTGCAAATCATTTCTTGCATGTCTTTAGCGATAAATATAAGAAAAAATTACATAGTTTTGCACCAGATGCCTTAGAAATTTTGATTACAGCGCCTTGGCCAGGCAATGTGCGACAGTTACAAAACATCGTTGAACAAACTGTAGTGCTTGCAACTACGCAGGTTATTCCGATTAATTTGGTACAAAAAGCTTTGCAAGAAGGTGCAAATACAGTTATCCCGCTAGATGTTGCTCGCCAACAATTTGAGTTTAACTATCTGATTAATATCCTTAAAACAACTCAAGGCAATGTTACTCAGGCGGCAAAACTTGCGCAACGCAACCGCACAGAGTTTTACAGATTACTAGAACGCCACCATATTCAAGCCAGCACATTTAAAGCCTCTAAAGAAAATGAGTCACCTGACTAGATAAATCGTCGTTTAATTACGACAAAAAAAATCCCGTAATTTCAATCAGTTAGCCAAAACTATACTTATGTGTCGTCCATAAGCGACATATAAATTCCCGATAAAATTCCAGAATACTCCTAACCCATTGATTTTATTTAAAAATAAAAGTTGGCACGGTATTCGCTAATGTAATAGCGCAAGCCCTTTTATTAAGCATTAGGAGCATTATCAATGAAATTAAATTCAACGCCAGTTATCGTGAAAGTTTCAACAACCGCAATTGCATTACTACTTATGGCAGGAATTAACAATGTGGCATTGGCAGACAATACAGCTGCCTTAAAAGATGCAATTAAAACTGACATTAAAGTTTCAGAGGCGAAAAGTACAGATACTAAAGCCACAGATGCAGGAGCAAAGGCACAAGTAGATGAAAGTTTCAAAGTATTGGACGCAAATAAAGATGGAAAAGTGTCTTTAAAAGAAGCGGTAAAGGATAAAGCCTTGGCAGGTCAGTTTGATGCTGCCGATGTAAATCACGATGGAATGGTTTCTGCAGAGGAGTACGCAAGCTACAAGGTTGCTTTATCAGCCCCAAGCCCTGCAGCAACTCCGACAACGAATTAAGTCGTGATTTTGTAATTCTTGAGAAAGAATTTCAGTATTGAGTAAACGTTTGAGCCCTTGTGACTCCCTCCCCTAGAGTCACAAGTTTTTATGGTTGCCCTAATTTTTAGGGCAACCTTTTTTTTTTACTCTTTTTTGACTGAAGTACTTTAAATTTAAAACTCCTAAACTGCAACCAAAAAACTAGTAAATGGCTACTTTATAAATATTGATTGATGCCGTTAGCCTACTAGTTAAGGATTTCCCGCACAGTGCTCGGGATAAATACACAGATTAGCTAAATGATTTTTCCTGACTTCAAGAAAGTCAACGTGCTCTACACTAGAAGAGACCTTAAATGATCAAACCGTCGTTCAAGTGCGACAATAAAACCCCATTAATTTCAAATAGTTAGCTGAAAGTATTTTTTTATGTCGCCTAGAAACGACACATTAATTTTCAATAAAATTGAAAATTATCGTAACCCATTGATTATATTTACAAATAAAGTTGGCACGGTATTCGCTAATACTATAGCGCAAGCCCTTTTTATTTAGCATTAGGAGCAATATCAATGAAAGTAAATTCAAACCAAATTATCTTAAAAGCTTCAACAACAGCTATTGCATTGTTACTTATGGCAGGCATTCATAATGTGGCATTGGCTGATAATACAACAGCAGTAAAAACTGACGGTAAAGTTGCAGAGGCGGCACCAGCAGATGAGAACTTCAAAGCACTGGATGCTAATAAGGACGGTAAAATATCTTTGAAAGAAGCTGTGAAAGATAAAGCTTTGTCAGGTCAGTTTGATACGATTGATGCAAATCATGACGGTATGATATCTGCGGAGGAGTATGCAAGCGCTAAAACAGCTGCGCCTACCCCTACTTCAGAAACTACTCCGCCTCCATCTAAGTATTAATTCGTTAATTACTAATTCTTGAAAATAATTTAAGTATTAAGTAATTATTCAAAATTTTGTGACTTCCTCCCCTAAAGTCACAAAATTTAAAGGTTGTTCTAGTTTCTAGAGCAACCTTTTTTTGTACAAAACGTATTAGCTTTATGTTGTGAACTGAAGTCGCTAAACTGCCACTAAGCCTTTAATTGCTGGATGAGGGTCGTAATTTACAAGCGTAAAATCTTCAAACTTGAAGTCAAAAATGTTGTGCACTTCTGGATTGATATGCATCTGGGGCAAGCTACGGATATCACGCGACAACTGCTCATGCACTTGTTCCATGTGATTGGTGTAGATATGCGCATCACCAAGCGTATGCACAAAATCACCCAACTTTAAGCCACAAACTTGTGCCACCATCATCGTAAGCAAAGCGTAAGACGCAATGTTAAATGGTACTCCAAGGAAGATGTCTGCGCTGCGTTGATAAAGCTGGCAGCTCAACTTACCGTCTGCGACGTAAAACTGAAAAAAAGCATGGCAAGGCGGTAGCTTCATCTGATCAACATCAGCTACATTCCAAGCTGAAACTATCAAGCGACGTGAGTCTGGGTTATTTTTAATGGCATTCACGACCTGTGTAATTTGGTCGATGTGTGTGCCATCTGGCTTAGGCCAATTGCGCCACTGGTAGCCATAAACAGGGCCTAAATTACCATTGTCATCTGCCCACTCATCCCAAATACGTACGCCATTTTCTTTCAGATAAGCAATATTAGTGCTGCCCTGTAAGAACCAGAGTAGCTCATGAATGATAGATTTAAGATGCACTTTTTTAGTGGTAAGAAGCGGGAAACCTTCTTCTAAATTAAAACGCATTTGATAACCAAACACTGAAAGCGTACCAGTGCCTGTACGGTCTGTTTTTTGATTACCATGGGCTAATACGTGATTAAGTAACTCGGTATATTGTTTCAAAGTAGCGCCTTTTTCTTTGTTTTCCACACCGACAAAAATCGGTATCAAGTAACTCTTATAGTGAAAAGTCACTGGATTCCGTGTTAAGCACGGAATGACGAGCTAGGTATTTTTTACGATAAAATTTTTAATTGCAGCATCACTTGCATCCATCACGGTAAATTTCTGCGGTAAGCTTTCTATGCCTTGCAAGCTTGCAGGACGCTCAGGTGCTTTGCCTAAAGCTTCTACAATAGAATCTTCAAACTTGGCAGGCAAGGCTGTTTCTAGCACCACCATAGGCACATTAGGATCACGAAGCTCTAATGCCACTTTAATACCATCCGCTGTGTGCGTATCAACAATCACTTGGTATTTATCTGCAGTTTCACGAATGGTTTTCATGCGGTCAGCATGTGAACTGCTACCAGATTGAAAACCGTAATCAGCAATTTTGGCAAAATACCCATCTGCATTTAAATCAAAGCTATTCCCTGCATCTACCTTGCTCCAAAGCGCCCGAGTTTTTGTGCCATCACGTCCGACTAAGTCGTAAACAAAACGCTCAAAGTTTGAGGCTTTGCTGATATCCATTGAAGGGCTAGAGGTATGGTAAGTATTGGCTGAGCCACGTGGGCTGTACACGCCTGTTTTAAAGAACTCATCTAGCACGTCGTTTTCATTGGTAGCAACCACCAACTTATCAATTGGCAAACCCATCATGCGCGCAATATGGCCTGCACAAACATTACCGAAATTACCACTAGGCACAGCAAAGCTGACTTTTTGAGCATTATTACTTGTCACGGCAAAGTAGCCTTTAAAGTAATACACCACTTGGGCAATAATGCGGCCCCAGTTAATGGAGTTTACCGCGCCGATTTTGTATTTAGCTTTAAACTCCGCATCATTTGAAACCGCTTTCACCATGTCTTGGCAGTCATCAAACACGCCATTGACAGCAATATTGTAAATGTTGTCGTCTTGTAAACTGAACATTTGTGCAGTTTGAAAGCGGCTCATTTTTTTATGAGGTGAAAGCATGAATACGCGTATGCCTTTTTTACCACGCATTGCATACTCAGCCGCAGAACCTGTGTCGCCAGAAGTTGCGCCTAAAATATTAGTGGTTTTACCTTCTTTGGTAAGCACATATTCAAACAGGTTACCTAGCAACTGCATCGCCATGTCTTTGAAGGCTAGCGTAGGGCCATTAGAAAGGCTCAACAGATACAAGTTATCTTCAAGCTTAACTGTTGGCGTAATATCTGCCGCATTCTGCCCTGCTCGGGTGTATGCATAAACATCTGCACGATAAGTTTTATCAATAATCGCTTTTAAATCAGCTGCAGGAATGTCATCTACCAAACGGCTCAAAATTGCGAATGCCAAATCAGCATAACTCAAGCCACGCATCGCCGTTAAGTCGGCATCAGTAAATTGTGGATATGCTTCTGGAAGGTAAAGACCACCATCTGGTGCCAAGCCACCTAGTAGAATTTCGCTAAAACTTAAAGCAGGCGACTGCCCGCGAGTAGAAATATATTTCATAAAATTACTTGCCTAACTCTTCCATACGCAATTTAACCACTTTACCAACAATTGCTGGTAAAGCTTCAATTTCAGCAATACCTGCGTCCATGTTTTTTTCTACGGTAATATGCGTCAAAATCACAATGTCTGCTTCGGTTTCATTATCATCCGGCTCTTTTTGCAACATCGCATCAATTGAAATATTGCGATCTGCCAATATTTTGGTCACACCTGCTAATACACCAGGTTTGTCAGAAGCACGTAAGCGCAAGTAATAAGCACTATTCACATCACTGATTGGCAGAATTGGCAAATCATTAAGCTGCCCAGCTTGAAAGCCTAAATACGGCACGCGTTGCTCAACACTTGCGCTGCTC
Organism: Methylotenera versatilis 301; assembly: GCF_000093025.1. Classification (GTDB taxonomy): domain Bacteria; phylum Pseudomonadota; class Gammaproteobacteria; order Burkholderiales; family Methylophilaceae; genus Methylotenera; species Methylotenera versatilis. Next base: position 1,230,247 of record NC_014207.1, on the reverse strand, counting down.
AAACGTGCAACATCCATTAAGTCTGCCACCACTGAACTTGCCGTTGGCTCTGCACCAGCACCAGCACCGTAATAAAGGGTTGGACCCACTGCATCACCCTTCACTACCACGGCATTCATCGCGCCGTTTACGTTAGCCACCAAACGTTTTTCTGGAATTAAAGTCGGATGCACACGCAACTCAACACCTGCTTCTGTGCGCTTAGTGATGCCAAGCAACTTCACTCTGTAGCCTAACTCTTCAGCATACTTAATATCAGTTTGTTGAAGCTTGGTAATACCTTCTGTATAAGCTTGATCAAACTTCATCGGCATACCAAAAGCAATCGCAGACATGATTGTTAACTTATGAGCAGCATCAATACCTTCAACGTCGAATGTAGGATCAGCTTCTGCATAACCTAAACGCTGCGCTTCGCCTAACACATCAGCAAACGCTAAGCCTTTTTCACGCATTTCAGTCAAAATGAAGTTAGTAGTGCCGTTAATAATGCCCGCAACCCATTCAATCTTGTTCGCGCCTAAACCTTCACGCAAAGCCTTGATAATAGGAATGCCGCCAGCAACAGCTGCTTCATAAGCCACAATCACGCCTTTAGCCTGCGCAGCAGCAAAAATCTCATTACCGTGCGTTGCTAACAATGCTTTATTAGCCGTCACAACATGCTTGCCATTTTCAATCGCTTTAAGCACTAACTTTTTACTGAGTGTATAGCCGCCGATTAACTCAACCACAACATCTACGTCCGGATTATTCACCACCGCAAAAGCGTCATTGGTGACATCTACTTTGCCGCCTGTAATGGCTTTAGCATGGTCAATATTTTTATCTGCCACTTGTACAACATTAATCGCCACGCCAGTACGACGTGTAATCTCTGCTGCGTTGCGCGTTAAAACCGTATATGTACCACCGCCAACGGTACCGATGCCAAGCAAACCTACTTTTAATGATTTCATTACAAACTTTTCCTAAAACAAAACGATGGAATATGCATTCCCTCGCGAAAATAAAACTTATGTGCGGCTGCACGTTGCACACCAGAATCCAGAGTTAAAACATGGCAACCAAAATTCTTTGCCTTGATCTCTAGGTGCTGTAACAATAACTTCCCAATACCAGTAGAGCGCTTATTTTCATCGGTGACTAAATCGTCAATATATAAGCGTAAGCCTTCATAGGTATTCTCAACTAAACGCCATACGGCTAGACCTACAACCTGCCCCTCATGCTCAGCGACTAATAATCTTGCACCATTTGCAAAGATTACGCGCATACGTGCCACATAATCAGTTGGAAGCATAGGACGCAGTTGCCTATGCACCACTTCAGCTTTTACTAACCAATCTAGCTCGATGATGCTCCCACTATTATCGGTGACTTCGATAAGTGTCATTTGCCATGCTTTTTTCTATAATTTTCTAAAAATCTTGCAATACGATGAATGGCTTCGGTTAAATCATCTACATTCGGCAAAAACACCACGCGGAAATGATCTGGCGTATGCCAATTAAAGCCAGTACCTTGCACCAGCAATACTTTTTCTTCTAGCAACAAATCTAAAATAAATTGCTGGTCATCTTCAATCGGATAAATTTCAGGGTCTAACCTTGGGAATAAATACATCGCGGCTGCTGGCTTAGTGCAGGTGACACCTGGAATTGCTGTCAGCAAGTCATAAGCCACGTCACGCTGTTTGCATAAACGACCTTCTGGCGCCACTAAATCATCAATACTTTGATAACCACCGAGCGCTGTCTGAATCGCCAATTGACCTGGTACATTTGCACACAAACGCATGGAGGCCAACATATTCAAGCCCTCAATATAGTCTTTTGCGTGCTTTTTCTCGCCACTTAAAATCATCCAGCCAGCACGGTAGCCACATGCTCGATAGTTTTTTGATAAGCCGTTAAAGGTCACAAACAGAACATCATCAGCAAGTGAAGCAATCGAGGTATGCTCATTGCCATCAAATAACACTTTGTCATAAATTTCATCAGCAAAAATAACTAAGCCATGATGGCGTGCGATTTCAATTATGCCTTCTAAGGTCTCACGCGGGTACAAAGCCCCAGTTGGATTATTTGGGTTAATCACCACAATACCACGCGTATTTGCGGTAATTTTAGCTTCCATGTCTTTTAAATCTGGCAACCAACCTGTTGCTTCATCACACAAGTAATGCCGCGCTGTACCGCCAGCCAAAGTCACAGCGGCTGTCCAAAGCGGGTAATCTGGCATTGGTACTAATACTTGATCACCATTATTTAGCAAGCCCTGCATCGCCATTACGATAAGCTCAGAAACACCATTACCGATGATGATGTCATCCACTGTTACACCAGCAATATGCTTGCTTTGCGTGTAATGCATGATAGATTTGCGTGGTTCAAACAGACCTTTGCTATCAGTATAAACACCCGCTTTGCTCATATTACGCATCACGTCTTGCATCATCTCTTCTGGCACATCAAGGCCAAACACGCCAGGATTACCAATATTCAGTTTGATAATCCGTTGACCTTCGTCCTCCATCTGACGGGCTCGCTGCAATACAGGCCCACGAATATCATAGCAAACGTTGGCTAGCTTATTCGATTTAGCTAACTCTTTCTGCTGACCTGGATTAATTGGCTGAACTGGTGAAGTTGATTTAATTGGCTGCATAGCGCGCTTATTTTTGCTTTAAAAGTACAATAGTTAAAGGCGTTAGTTTACATTAGAATGGCAGTATCTATCAATGAAACACGGCGCTATGAAACTACATTTAACCACAGCTGAAAATAACAATTTGATTACTGGCTATAGCCAAAGCTATATTGAAGTAAACAAGCAACGGCATGCTAGAAATTTAATCGTCATGCCGCAACAGCTTATTCTTGATTGGGACGTAAAAAACTTTACTGAATTAACAGAGCAACATTTATCAAAAATAGCTGAATTTAATTCGGAAGTTGTTTTGTTAGGCGTAGGAGAAAAACATCAGTTTCTACATCCTAAAATCTATCAATCTCTTGCTGTTAAAGGCATTCCAGTGGAATGTATGACGACAGGGGCGGCTTGCAGAACATATAACATATTGATGAGTGAAGGCCGAAATGTATTGGCGGCGTTGATTCTATAGAACCTGACTTTAAAACTCTACCTGACGGGACTCAACGTAATTTGCAAACCTTTGTCCGTGATTTGCATATCTTTTGGACTGTATTGCGTTGAACCAACGATTAAATCTTCGGGTTTGACTGTATACAAGGGCAATCCGTTTAACATTTCGCCGCCCAGTTTTTGCGCGATTAAATTAAAAAACTCACCATATTTGCTGCCCAAGCCATCTAAATTAAGACTCTCCACTTTCGGGTCATCTAATACAATTGAGCTTGTCGCTGCATCAAAGCGTAGTTTGCCAGAAATATCCATTTTTCCGGCTAGCACTTTATTACTTAAAATACTCGTCAAACTAGTATCTAAGCTAGTCAACATGCGCCCGGTTTTGCTGTCAAACTTCACAGTGGAATTACTTAAGTTAACATCAAAAATCTTTAGCAGCGAGATTGGAATTGATAAGCGTTCATTGAGCTTTTTCTGTAACTGCGCTTCTGATATATTAACCGTGCGGTCGCCCATCATGGCACAACCACTCAGAAATACCGTAACTAAGTATGTAACCAACAACAAGAGCGGCTTGAATTTCACTACTTACCTTTGGAATTGATTAATCTTGATTGAAGAACGCAGACTAAAGATTTTTTGTTGACAAGAGTAATGTTGCGTTCGTACCACCAAAACCAAAGCTATTAGATAATGCGGTTTCAATTTTGACGTTATCAATACGATTGCGCACAATATTCAAGCCTTCAGCACCTGGGTCTAAATTATCGATATTTGCAGAGGCGGCAATAAAATTATTTTCCATCATCAGCAAAGTATAAATTGCTTCATTCACACCAGCTGCACCAAGCGCATGACCAGACAGTGATTTGGTTGAAGCAATCGCAACTGGATTATTCGCGCCAAATACCTCGCGAATAGCCTCAAGTTCTTTAGTGTCTCCAACAGGAGTACTTGTACCATGCGTATTGATGTAATCCACTTTAGCAATCGCTTTGCCGTCATGGCCTTGCAACGCTAATTGCATACAACGTACTGCACCTTCGCCACTTGGCGCTACCATATCATAACCATCTGAAGTTGCACCATAGCCAATCACCTCTGCATAGATTTTTGCACCGCGTGCTTTAGCGTGTTCATACTCTTCTAGCACGACAATACCGCCACCCCCAGAAATGACGAAACCATCACGATCAGCATCATAGGTACGAGAAGCTTTATCTGGCGTTTCGTTATATTTACTACTTAATGCGCCCATGCCATCGAACATAAACGATAAGGTCCAATGCTCTTCTTCAGCACCACCTGCAAAAATAATATCTTGCTTACCTAGTTGAATCTGCTCAACACCCGCGCCTATACAATGTGCACTGGTTGAACAAGCCGAGCTAATACCATAGTTAATGCCTTTGATTTTTGCACCAGTAGCTAAACAAGCAGACACGCCACTTGCCATAGCCTTAGTGACCATGTACGGGCCTACGCGACGCACGCCTTTTTCACGCAAGGTATCAATACCTTGCATAATGCTTTCATGAGAAGCTCCGCCAGTGCCTACAATCAAACCAGTCCGAACATTTGAAATATACTCTTCTGCTAACTGTGCATCAGCAATCGCCTCCTGCATAGCAAGCCAAGCATAGGCATGACCTTTAGCCATAAAGCGCATCAGTTTGCGGTCAATCAACTCTTCAACATTAAGATTCTTGATTGAACCAGCCACGTGTGAGCGCAAGCCCATTTCAGCATATTCAGGCTGATAAGTAATACCTGATTTGCCAGACTTCAAACTCTCCAGCACCTCAGTTTTGTTATTACCCAGACTGGATACAATCCCCATTCCAGTAATCACTACACGACGCATTTCGTGCTCCCTCAAATTATTTTTTTATTGTATTAAGATAATGCTTAAAAATTGTCTGTTCGCGTGAATAAACCTACACGCAAATCATTAGCCGCATATATTTCACGACCATCTAAACTCATAGTGGCATCTGCTACGCCCATCACTAATTTACGCATAATCACGCGTTTTAAATCAATAGTATAGGTCGCCATTTTAGCCGTTGGCAACACTTGCCCAGTAAATTTAACTTCACCTGCACCAAGCGCACGACCACGACCAGGACCGCCTGCCCAACCTAAATAAAATCCAACTAGTTGCCACATGGCATCTAAGCCTAAGCAGCCCGGCATTACAGGGTCGCCAGTGAAATGGCATTGAAAGAACCATAGATCCGGGTTGATATCTAACTCAGCAATAATTTGGCCATTACCATATTTACCACCATCTTCAGTAATAGAAACAATACGATCAAACATTAACATTGGTGGCAATGGTAATTGTGCATTACCCTCACCAAACATTTCACCCCTGCCACACTTAAGTAACTCTTCTTTTGTAAAGCTGCTTTGTTTTTGCATGTTTTTTTATTCTAAAAATAATTATCTAAGCCGCTATTTTCGCCGTAAATCCAATTTAACGAAAGCCTTATTCACGCTTTATCAGCATTTTTTGTCACATGTCAAATTATAACATCAACAAAATATGGTGATTATCTACTGCCATCACAACCAAATATTGGTTATATGCAGCCAAAACAAATTCGCAATAAATTGTAACTTATTGAATAAATGACAGTTTATTTTAGGTATGTGTATTGCTTAAGTATCTTGTAGCGAAGATCTCCAAATTATCGCCACTCAACCCGCAACATACTTAACTGTGTTGCGGGATTTTTTATGGTGTTGAATTACTTTTTGGTTAACAAATTTAGCGATGCCATTTATATGGACAAATTCAGCCAAAGCTTAGTCAGTCGCTTCCATGATTATTGCCTTAATTCAATAAATTGTACTTAGGTGTATACAGATCTGTTTACACCTTTAAATAAAACAATTACACTAGCTACATTCTGTTACAAATTCTAACAAATCAATTACTACTAATCACTTACTTAGGGCACATTAAATGAGCGATATACAACTAGCCGATTGGCGCAATCACGCACTAACCTTAGAGTCTGAAGTCAACAAAGTGATTGTGGGTCAGCACATTCCCGTTCGTTTGATTACTACTTCAATTTTTGCACGTGGACATGTGTTGCTTGAAGGTGACGTAGGCGTTGGTAAAACCACGCTGCTCCGTGCGTTCACACGTGGTATCGGTGGCGGCTATCAACGTATCG